>MGOB01000050.1:21549-33746 GCA_001796995.1 Chloroflexi bacterium RBG_16_68_14
CTAGATATCGAACAGCACCTGGACCCGGTAGCCGCCGTCCTCCCGCCCGATCTCCAGCAGATGCCGGGTCACCGCCTTCACCCCCACGTTGTGGGCCTGGTGGCGCTCTGGGTCGAACCGCTCGCCCCAGGCGCGGGCGCGCAGCCTCGTCTCCGATAGCTCTTCGACCAGGAAGCGGCGGAAGACCAGGCCCTCCGTGTCGGTGAGGAAGATCAGCTCCAGGAGCCAGTCGATCAGCAGCGCCTCCGGGCTCTCGCCCTCCAGCGCCACCTCCCGCTCTTCGCGCTCCTCGATGCCGTCCAGCTCCAACTGGAGGGCGTACATCCCCTCGGCGGCGTTGGCGAAGGCCTCGGCCAGGGTAGCGCCGCGGGCGATGATGCCCGCCTCTGCCGTGTGCTCCAGGGGCTCGTAGCGGGGCCGCGCTGTGGCCATCGGGCTGCCGCCGTGCTAGGGATGCGCGATGTCGATGACCAGTCGCGGCGGATCGCCAAGCTCGGTCACGCGGAAGTCCGCCTCGGCGTTGAGGCCGATCACCCAGGTCAGGTCCCCCTCAAAGTCACAGGTCTGGACGGCCTGGACGAGAGACGGGAGGCTTGGGCTAATCTCCTGTGACCCGAAGGTGGGCGTACCCGTCTCGTCATGCCCGGCGGCGGGCGTCATCCTGACCTGGACATAGGCGATTCCGGCCACCTCCGATCCGAATCCGGATCCGCAGTCGATCGGCTGCTGGATGTACTCCACGCGGTAGCTGGGCAGGCCCTCCCGAAACTCGAACACGACACGATCGAACCCCTCGTGGCTCGCCGCACGCACGTCGGCGAGCAGGGGAACGTTCGCGCTTGGCGTCACCTGCTTCTCGACCGGCTCGCGCCCGCCCTGGAAGGGAGCGGGCGTCTCCGTCGCCGCCGGCGGATGGCCGGTGGCGGTGGCGGCCACGGTGGCGCTGGCGGCCGTTGTCGCCGTCGGCGATGGCTGGGCCTCCTCCCCATCACCGCAGGCGGCGGCTACGAAGAGCCCAGCGGCTAGCGTCAGTGGCAGAGCTAGGATGACGCGCATCGGTCCGCCTCCTACTCGAACGCGGCGAGCAGCTCCTGGTAGGCGCGCATCTGGCCGCCCTCCGTGGAGGAAGGCACCAGCATGGGCGTCTTCACGTCGGCGGCGTACCACGCCTCGACGCCCTCGCGCACCTCGGCGGCGCTGCCGAAGAGGGTCACGTCGGCCAGCCAGCGGTCGCTCATGAGCGAGGGGATGCGGTCCTGCTCGCCGGCCTGGGCCGCCTGACGGATGGCGGTCATCTCCTCTTCGTAGCCCGCCTCGATCCAGTAGTTCCGGTAATTGGGCAGCATGGCGTAGCCGGTGAGGACGCGGCGCATGACGGCGGCGGCTGCCGCCTTGTCGTCGGAGATGCAGGTGGGGATCAGGTTGCCGACGAAGAAGTCATCCCCGCCAGAGGCGGGCTTCTCGGGCGGCAGGTTCGCGAGCGAAGCCGCCATGTGGGAGCGGGCGCCGTTGGCCCAGACGATGCCGGCGGCGATCTCGCCGGCGAGAGCGACCATGCGGCGGCGCAGCGTGGCCAGCACGATGGGCGGCAGATCCCCCGCTCGCGACGCCGTCCGCAGTCCTTCCACGAAGCGGCGCATGTCCGCCAGCGGCTTGCCCACCTGGAGGCCAAGCGCCTGGTGCGCCGGGCCGTGGCTGACGCCCACGCCGAAGACGAAGCGGCCGCCGCTCACCTCATGGATGAAGGAGGCCGTCTGCGCGTAGTCGTTGACGTGGCGGGTGTAGATGTTGGCGATGGCGGTGCCGAAGCGGATCTCGCGGGTGTGGAAAGCGAGGGCCAGGCAGAGGCTGAGACCATCGGCGAAGCTGGGGCAGTAGATGCCGGTGAAGCCGCGCCGCTCGATCTCCTGGGCCAGCTCCAGCGTCGCCTTCCTGCGGCCGGGCACGGCGGCCAGGCTAACGGCCGGTTTCTGGGTCATGGCGGCCTCCGTTGGCGCACCAGAGGGCCGGGCGCTGTGGCAGGCGCCCGGCCCCGATGATGGTCCTCGTGTCGCTCAGCTACAATGCTGCTCCAGCAGCTCCCTGATCTCTCGCACGGTGGCGTCGCGCCAGCCGGCCCAGATGGGGCCGTGCTGGAAGTCGATGTAGGCCTGGATGAGGTTCTGCCGCTCCTCCTGGGGGAGGTCCGGGTTGCGCAGCGGCGCCGTCAGCTTGAGCAGCTCCGGCATCTGCTCGTTGGTCAGGGCCGGCCGCTCGATCCAGTGGGCGATGTAGCGGTGGTCGCGGGTGTAGAAGACGAAGGTGGGGATCGACTCGTGCTGGCCCTGCTTGAGGAACTCGGCCATGATGTCCTTGTTCTGGTCGCGGAAGAAGACGCGCAGCTCCATGCCGGCCGCCTCGGCGATGCGGGCCATCACCGGCAGGCCGCGGAAGACGTCGGGGCACCAGGCCTCGCCCAGGGCCAGGCAGCGGGCCGGCCCGTCCGGCCGCTCGACCAACTCCCGGAAGGCGCGCGCGTCCTCGTCCGAGACGTGGGTGCCGTCGTAGTTCTCCTGGAAGCGGGCCTGGTTGCGGTCGATGGCCTGCACCCACTCCTGGTAGGTCAGCCCCTGGGCGAACCGCTCAGGCGTGACCACGCTTCCGTTCGCTTCGCTCAGGACAGGTTTCTTCTGCTGGGCCATCTCTTTTCTCCTGCGCTGAAGGCGTTTTAGGCCCGCAGTGTACCAGGCATAGTGCGCCTGCTACAACCCTGATGAGGCGTGCCGCTCGCTCTTGACACCGTGTCGCGCCCCTCATTACGATGGATTATGCCGACGGTGGTGGGGAATGGGGGACGGGAGGAACGCTTGGGCTTCGTCCGGCAGATCGCCGCCCTGCTCTTCATCATCGCCCTTCCCATCGCCCTCATCACCACCAACGTCCGCATCGCGGTGAACGAGCCGCGGCTCTACGAGTACGTTGCCGACCGCTACGATACGCCCGCGACCACCGGCATCGCTCGCGAGGAGCTCCTGCGCGCCAGCGCCGCGCTGCGGGCCTACTACAACAACGACGAGGAGTCCATCTTCGTCCGCGTGCAGAAGGACGGAGAGCCGATCTCGCTCTTCAACCCCCGCGAGACGGCTCACCTGCGGGATGTGAAGACGCTCTTCCAGGCCAGCTTCCGGGCGCAGGAGGCGGCGGTCGTCTTCGTGCTGGCGTACGTGGTGGCGGTGTTCATCTGGGCGCGGGAAGGCAGCCTGCGCACCCTGGCGAGGCAGCTCCTCCTCTCCGGCCTGCTCGGCCTGGCCGTCATCGGCGTGGTGGGCGCCATCGCCGTCAGTGGGTTTGACCAGTCCTTCGAGCAGTTCCACCTCATCGCCTTCGACAACGACCTCTGGCAGCTTGATCCAGACCGGGACCGCCTGATCCAGATGTTCCCGGATCAGTTCTGGCGCGACGTGAGCCTCTGGATCGGCATCGCGACCTTGGCCGAACTGGCGGTGCTGGCCGGGCTGGCCGCCGCCTACCTGGGGCTGACCCGCCGGACGCCGGTGCCGCTCCTGGTAGGGGACGCCGTCCGGCCGTAGGGGACGATGTCACGCTCTCGCGTTTTGGGTCGATAACTGGCCAGGGATTTCGGTTCCCGATCGGTGCGGTGTGCTTGCGGCGCTCGTTGCCTGGGCGTGAGCGGCGGATTACAATCTACCGATTGGAACGTCTCGGATAACGATGCGCAACGGAGGAACGGCGTGAGAAGGATGTCACTCATCTTAAGCGCGGTTGCTATCGGGCTGCTCCTGCTGGGCCTTGCCAGCGCCTGCGGTGGGGAGGAGGAAGAGGGAGAAGAGCCCACGACGCCCACGGCCACGGTGGAGGGAGGGGTGGCCGGGGCGTCTACCGCCACGGCTGAGGGGGAGGAAGAAGCTACCAGGGAGGCGGAAGGAGAGGCGGAAGAAGCTACCAGGGAGGCAGAAGAAGAGGCGGAAGCAGAAGCAGAACCGACAGCAGCAGCGCTCGTCAGCGAGCACTTCTCTCGGGCGCTAGCGGCCCTGGACGCGGGCGACCTGGAAGCGGCCCGCCAGCACCTGCGGGAAGCTCTCAATGCCGCCGACAGACGCGATCTGGAAGCGGCGCAGGAGCACGCCGAGAAGGCGCTGGACGCCCTTGAGGACGATGACGTAGCGGCGGCGCGCCAGCAGATCGAGGAGGCTCTCGCGGGCAGTCAGTGACAGTGCCTCAGGCCTGGCGCAGTCGGCCGGGTTGACACCCTGGTGCCCGTGGGACGAAATCGAGGGCGAGCGACGGCGTGGCGGACGCTGAGCCGCTACCGGCGGTTCCCTCGTTCCTACAACATCTGCCGCACGCCCGATGCCCCGTTCGCGCCTCGAAGTTGGGAAATCCTTCATCCCAGGTCAGGCCATACGGCTCCTCAATTGCTCCTGCCACCCGTTATACTGAGTGGGTATGAACTGCTTGATCATCATCAACGACGCTCCCTACGGCTCAGAGCGGGCGTACAATGCCTTGCGTCTGGCAATGACGTTGCAAAGAGAGCACGCGGATACGCTGGCCCGCGTCTTCTTGCTGGGCGACGCCGTGACCTGCGCTTTGCCCAGCCAATCCACGCCGCAGGGCTACTACAACCTGGAACGGATGGTGCGGGCTATTATCAAGGCAGGCGGCGAGGTCAGGGCCTGTGGAAGCTGCGCCGAGGCGCGCGGCATCAGCGGGCTGAACCTGATCGATGGCGCTGAAATCAGCACGATGAGTCAGCTAACACAGTGGGTCGTTGAGTCAGACAAAGTGCTTACCTTCTGAGATCGACCTGACTGAAGGAACCCGATCTCAAGCCCTTCATCCAGCGCCCCACCGGAGGGAGGCGAATCATGGCTGAGCAGACGATCGTGGTGCTGGGCGGTGGTGTCGGCGGCGTCGTCGCCGCCAATGAGCTTCACAGTCGGCTGAAGGAGAAGGCCCGCATCGTCCTCATCGAGCGGAGCCTCCGGCAGTCCTTCGCGCCCTCATATCTGTGGGTGATGACCGGCGACCGCACGCCCAAGGCGATCACCCGGGACATCACCCGGCTACAGCGCAAGGGGATCGAGGTGGTCGCCGGCGAGGTGCAGCGTATCGACCTGGCCCAGCGCGCCGTCGCTGTCGACGGCCGGGAGATCAGCTACGACTACCTCATCGTCGCGCTGGGCGCGGAGCTGGCGCCGGACGCGCTGCCCGGCCTGGCCGACGCCCACACCTACTATTCTCTGGCCGGCGCCGAGCGCCTGCACGATGCCCTCGCCACCTTCGAGGGGGGACGGATCGTCCTCGCTGTGGCAGGCCTCCCCTATAAGTGCCCGGCCGCGCCCTACGAGGGCGCCATGCTCCTGGAGAGCTACTTCCATAGCCACCACCGGCGCCACCAGATGGAGCTGGCTGTCTACACGCCTGAGCCCCAGCCGATGCCGGTGGGCGGGCCCGTCCTGGGGGAAGCCATTCAGGAGCTGCTGGCCCACAAGGGCATCGCCTTCCACCCCCGCAAGCAACTCGCGGCCGTCGAGGGGGCCGAACTGCGCTTCGAGGACGGCTCGAGCGCAGCCTTCGACCTGCTGGTGGCGGTGCCGCCCCACCGGCCGCCTCCGGTGGTGCGCGACGCCGGCTTGAGCGACGACTCCGGCTGGGTGCCCGTCGACCAGTACACGCTGGAGACGAAGCACGAGGGCGTCTTCGCCATCGGCGACGTGACGCGCATCGCCCTGACCGACGGCATGTTCCTGCCCAAGGCGGGCGTCTTCGCTCACAGTCAGGCGGAGGTGGCGGCCCGCAACATCGCCGCCCGCATCCTGGGCTCCGCCAAGCGCGAGCGGTTCGACGGCAGGGGCTACTGCTTCCTTGAGGTGGGCGGCGGCAGCGCCGGCATGGCCCAGGGCAACTTCTTCGGCCACCCGCGCCACATCGCCATGCGCTCGCCCAGCCCGGTCTGGCACTGGGGCAAGGTGGCCCTCGAGCGCTACTGGCTCTGGAAGTGGTACTAGGGTAGGGGAGCAGACAGGAAACGGAGCGAGAGATGAAGTTCGTCCTCATCGGCGTGAGTGCGTTCCTGGTAGCTTCCGCAGCCGTGGTGGGTGCCGTGATCATGGTCATGGGCATGAGCATGACTATGGGAGGCCACATGGCGATGATGGGAGGCCAGGGCAGCAACCCCGACGAGGAGACGCCCGTCCAGGGGGTGACCCAGGTGCGCATCCGGGACTTCGCCTTCCAGCCCGCCAACATCGTCATCGATGCTGGTCAGACGGTGACCTGGACCAACGAAGACAACATCGGCCACACGTTGACGAGCGACGAGGGCGACGCGCTGGACAGCGAGATCCTGGGCGAGGGCGAATCCTTCAGCTTCACCTTCACCCAGCCCAGAGAGTACCGCTACCACTGCACACCTCACCCCAACATGCAGGGGCTGGTGACGGTGCGGGCGCCCCTTCCGTCACCCTGAGCTTGCCCGCCGCAGGCGGGCGCAGCGAAGGGCCTGGCCCTGGCGGTGGAGGCCGCGTCTTCTACGAGGGGCTCGATTCTTCATCGAGTTCATCCTGAGCAACGGCGAAGGGGTCAGGATGACGGTAGGGCGCCCGCCGGAGGCGGGCAGGCGCGGTGTAACGGGGTGCGGACTCCACCTGCGCCACCGCGCCCATCGCGCAGGTTGACAGGCTCGAGACGTTACGTATACTAGAGGCGGCATCGGTGGGTGGCGCCGGTGCCGCGCCCCACGCAAGGAATGCGGATCAACCCTGACACGGAACCGCCGGTCAGACTTGTGTCGCTGGTCGCGAGAGTGTGAATCGGTGGCCACGAAAGGGGGTGTCAGCCGAAGCGATAACCCAGATGCCGTTGTCAGCATCGAGGCGTGTAGTCAATGTAGGGAGGAGACGACAGTGCGTAAGAGAAGAGTGGCAGGCTTCGTAGCTGCCCCAGTTCTGATGGTCGCCTGGGCTGCCCCGCTGCTGGTCGTTGGGGCCGCCTCAGCCCAAGTGGCACCAGGGTATGCCGGGACGCCCGGCGCGCCTAACTGCCACGGACAGAGCATCGCTCGGATGGCGCAGGATGATGGTGGCCTCCGGAGGGCGGCAGAGCTGCGGCATTTTGAAAGCGTGCGGCTATTGCAACTGAATGTGAGCCTGTTCTGCATCATGGGCATGGGCATGTAACGTCATGTAACGTCGGCACCGGAAGGACCGAGAGCCCGCGGATCCCCACGGGCTCTTCTAATGCTGCCTCGTGTCCATACGGTGCGTAGTTTCATCGCCGCCACCTCGTGCTAGGGGATGGTGCGATTGTAGCACGGCGACGGGTAGCGTCGTCACGGTGCGTAACCCGCCTTCGGGGGTATTAGCTACTCCAGGTAGTCCTTGAGCTTCTTGCTGCGCGAGGGGCGGCGCAGCTTGCGGATCATACCATTCGCCTGGTCCTTGTCCATCACCAGTGCAGATGAAACAGATGTGGTAACATCGTTACCGCTTGCGCCTGCTGCTACCCCGATCGGTCTTGCGGTGCAGACGCGCGAAGGGGACGCCAGGGATATCTGATCCGGCACACGTTGACCGCCAGCAGGATGAAAGCGAAGGAGGAAGACCGATGCCGTTCTACCTGACCCGGTTCAGCTACACGCCAGCAACGTGGGCGAAGCTCGTCAAGAACCCCGAGGACCGCCGAGCGGCCGCCAAGCAGTACATCGAAGCGGTCGGCGGAAAGTTGCACGGTTTCTGGTATGCCTTCGGCGATCACGACGCATATACCCTGTGGGAGGCCCCGGATAACGTCTCGATGGCAGCCACGGCGATCGCAATCAGCGCGGGCGGAGCACTGAGCTCCTTTCAGACGACTGTCTTGCTGACGGTTGAAGAGACGCTCGCAGCCATGCAAAAGGCCTCGTCGATCACATATCGGCCACCGGGAGATCAAGGATAGGAACTCCGCGAGAGCACCTGGGCGCTACCGGGCTTACTCCAGGTAGTCCTTGAGCTTCTTGCTGCGCGAGGGGTGGCGCAGCTTGCGTAGCGCCTTCGCCTCGATCTGGCGGATGCGCTCGCGGGTGACCTGGAACTCGCGTCCTACCTCCTCCAGGGTGCGGCTGCGGCCGTCCTCCAGCCCGAAGCGCAGTCCCAGCACTTTGCGCTCTCGGTAGGTGAGGCTGTTGAGGACATCCATCACCTGCTCCTTGAGGAGCTGGTGGGAGGCGGCGTCGGCGGGGGCCAGCGCCTCCGGGTCCTCCAGGAAGTCGCCCAGGTGGCTGTCCTCCTCCTCGCCGATGGGCGTCTCCAGGGAGACCGGCTCTTGCGAGACCTTGATGATCTCGCGCACCCGTTCCGGCGCGATCTCCATGCCCTTGCCGATCTCCTCGCTCGTCGGCTCCCGGCCGAACTCCTGGATCAGCTTGCGGCTCACCCGCACCAGCTTGTTGATCGTCTCCACCATGTGGACGGGGATGCGGATGGTGCGGGCCTGGTCGGCGATGGCGCGGGTGATGGCCTGGCGGATCCACCAGGTGGCGTAGGTGCTGAACTTGTAGCCCTTGCGGTAGTCGAACTTCTCGACGGCGCGGATGAGGCCGATGTTGCCCTCCTGGATCAGGTCGAGCAACGACATGCCGCGCCCGATGTACTTCTTGGCGACGCTGACGACGAGGCGGAGGTTCGCCTCCGTGAGCTTCTTCTCCCCTCGGTACCCTGCCTCGGTAAGCTCCTCAAAGTGGCGCTGGAGCTCGGCGTTGCGGCGGGATAGCTTGCTTAGCCGCTCCCACGGTGGTGGGAGGAGGCGCCGCTCGTCGCCGGCCACCTCGATGGCGAGCTTGAGCAGCTCGGGGAGGAGGATATGGGTGAGGATGGAGAGGCGCACCAGGGACTGGTCCGCCTTTTCGGGCTCACAGCGCAAGCTGCGGGCCAGGTGGCTGGTCAGGTCAGGGTCGCTCTCTCCATCGATAGTGTTGCGGAACGTCTCGTTGACCACCAGTTGGGAGAGGGGATGCTTCTTGATGTGGAGGTACTTGGTGACGGCGTTGAGGGTCCGCCGCTCGTTGTGGAGCTGCTGGAGGAGGCTGAGGAGGATCTCGCCGCCCGTGGGTCCTTCGCCCCGTTCGTCTACCCAGCGCTGCTCGATCTCCTGGATGTGCTTGCCCTCCTCCATCTGGCGGGCCAGCCGCTTCTCGTCGGCGCCAGAGAGGAGGTAGACTTTGCCGATCTCGCGCAGGTACATCCGGACGGGGTCGTCGACCCCGCTCTGCGTCTCGAGGCCGGCTTCCTCCTCAAGCTCAACGTCCTCTCCCGCTTCTTTTGCTCTGGCGTTGCTCCAGAGGGCAGCGTCGGGGGTGGGGCTGCCGTCCCCGCCGTCTGCCAGGCGGGTGGAGCTGAGCACCGCCACACTATCGGCCAGACGGGTGTAGATCTCGTCCAGCTCGTCGGCGCTGGGGGAGCTGTCTCCCCGCCGGGGTTTGCGCCGGCCCACCGAGCCCTCCTTACCCCTGGTCTTTTGGCGGTCGATCATGGCTCGCCCTCACTTGGCGGGGATCCTTCCGTTCGCTGCGCCGCGTTGGGAGCCGAGGCCGCCTGATGGAGGCGGCGGCCCATCTCGGCATCTTCGACGAGGTTGATGGCCAGCTCTGACGCGTGCGCGTCGCCCTCGGAGGGGGGAGCCCTGTCCGGGGTCCCACCGGTCCGGGCCCCTTGCAGGGCGAAGGCTTCTTCCACCGCTGCGCTCATGTATGGCTGCACGTCCGGCTCGGTCAGCGCCGCTGCGCTGGCCTGCTTGGCCGCCGACAGTTTACGGAATTCGATCCGCCGGACGCAATCCTGGAACGCCTCCCGGAGCTGCGTTCCTTCTAGGAAGGGTAGATGCCGCTCCATGATACGCTCCAGGTGGGGATGCAACTCCTGAGGTAACGTCTCACGCATCGACGCGATGTCTGGGTTCTCGAGCCAGGCGGCGAAGATGACTCGATGTTCCCCCAGCAGCAAGAGCTCCGGGGAGAGGGCGGCGCCCTCCGGCCGGAGCTCCGGGTGGCGCAGGAGGAGGGCGAGGCAGAACTCTTCCCCCGGCTCGCGGTGGGCCCGCCGCGCGAGCGTTGGCTCCATCTCGGGCGCTGGCCCGCGGCGGGTAGCGCGGCTGGGACGCCGACGCAGTTCAGAGCGCAGCAAGTCCTCTGGCGTCTGGGTCAGGCGGGCCAGGCGCTGGACGTAGTGGGCCTGGAAGACCGGCTCTTCGATCAGGCGGACGACGGGGAGCAGCTCCTGGAGGAGCTCGGAGCGCTGGCGCGGCTGCGACAGGTCCTTGCGGCCCGCGACGACCTCGAAGACGTGGTCGGTGAACGGCTTAGGCTTGGCGACGGCGGCGTCCCAGGCGGCGCGATCGGTCCTGATCATCTCGTCGGGGTCCTTGCCCGAGAGGGGGACGATGTAGAAGGTGACCGCCGCGCGCTTCAGGGCGTCGCGGGACCACTCCTGCACCTTCTGGGAGAAGTCCTCCTCCCCCAGCGCGGCTGGGTGCGCTGATTCCGGCGCTGCCCGGACCGCCCCCGCCGCCTCGGCCTCCTGGAGGGCGCGCAGCGTGGCCTCGATCCCCGCCGCGTCCGCGTCCATGGCCAGCAGGATCTGGGACTTGAACCGCTCCAGCACACGGATCTGGCGCTCGGTGAGGGCGGTGCCCATGGAAGCTACCACGTTGCTCATGCCGTGCTGGTGCGCCGCGATGGCGTCCATGTAGCCCTCCACGACGATAACCTTCCCCTCCCGTCGGCTCGTCTCCTTGGCCCGGTCCAGGGCGTAGAGGAGGCGGCCCTTGTCGAAGATCGGCGTCTGGGGCGTGTTGAGGTATTTTGCTCCGGAGGTATCGGTCGTCTCTCCTTTGGCCGATGCCAGCTGGCGGCCGCCGAAGCCGACGACGGCCCCCGCTCGTCGCGGATGGGGAACATGAGGCGGCCGCGGAAGCGATCGTAGCCGCCCCGCTCGCTCTCCACCAGCAGGCCGGCAGCCAGCAGCTCCTCCTCGCTGAAGCCTCGCTCTGTGAGGTGCGATTTGAGGGCGTCCCAACTGTCCAGGCTGTAGCCGAGCTGGAAGGCCTCGATGGTCTCGGCGTCGAGGCCGCGGGAGGCGAGGTAGGCGCGCGCCGCCTCCCCCGGCCTGGAGTGGAGGAGGGCGTTGTGGAAGTAGGCGGCGGCCGACTCGTTGGCCTGGAGGAGCCGCTGGTGTCGCTCCTCCTCCTGCGGATCCCGGCGGTCATCCAGGCTCACCCCGGCCCGCTGGGCCAGCAGCCGCAGCGCCTCGCCGAACTCGACGCCCTCCCGCTTCATGACGAAGCCGAACATGTCGCCGCCGGTGCCGCAGGCGCCGAAGCAGTGCCAGGTCTGCCGGTCGGGCGAGACGATGAAGGAGGGGGTCCGTTCGTTGTGGAAGGGGCAGCGAGCCTTGAAGTTGCGCCCGGCCCGCTGGAGGGGGACGTACTGGCTCACCAGGTCCACGATATCGATGCGGCTCTTCACCTCGTCGATGGCGCTCATCTCTATTCGCCCCCTACAACGGTCGACGAGCCCTTCAGGTTACGGCGCATCGTACGCTATCGCGATCCAGTGTAGCAAGTCTCGCCGCCCATGGCGTAGCGAATCGCGACACGTTGTCCGGCGGGGTTTTGATCTTCTTTCATCTCATCCACCCGGCGCACTAGTTGGGAGCAGCGGAGGCGTGGCCGTCGGTTCCAGCGTCGGCGTCGCCACCGGCCCCTGCGTGGGCGATGCGCGCGGCGTCCTGGTGGGCGACGGGCGGGGCGTGCGCGCCGGCCGCTGGGTTGGCGTCGCGTCGGCCGATGAGGGCTCCGTGGCGGCGGACTCCTCCGACGGCTCGGCTGTCAGCGAACTGTCCGGCGCCATGTCCGTGGGGACCGACACCGATGGCGCCACGCCCGGACCGGCGATGGTGAGCCGCGAGATGTCGCCGTCCACGTCGATGTAGGCGATGCTCACCCAACCCCGGAGCTTGGAGCCCGGCGGGTAGGTGACCTGTAGCCAACTCTCGCTGGCGTTGCGGCCCACGACCGTCACCTGGGCTCCCGCGGGGATGGTGCCCAGGATCGGGTAGCTGGGGCCCGGTCCGTTGCGCATGGTGGTGGTGGTGCGCACGGAGCCGCTGAGCGCGCTGCGGGGGAGCGTTGTCGGCTCGCCCTCTGGCGTGCTGATGTCC
>MGOB01000050.1:33769-35059 GCA_001796995.1 Chloroflexi bacterium RBG_16_68_14
TCGCCGCTGCCGATGGCGACGAGGACGATGGCGATGAGGAGCAGCACGGTGACGACGGCCAGCCCGGCCAGGATAAACCGATTGCGCAGGAGCGCCAGCCAGTCCGCCGGCGCGAAGCCACCGGACCGCTCTGTCTCTGCGCGGGATCTGCTGGCAGCGGCCGGCGTCACCTCCAGCTCCGGCAGGATCGGCGGCAGCGGCGGCGATTCCTTAGACGCTCCGGGGCCGGACGCGGCCTGGGAGTCGGGCGCCCCTGGCGTTAGGGAGGCGTTGTCGTCCTCCATAGGTGGTCCACTGGACATGCTAGCAGGCGCTCATCGTTGATCCACGCGTCCTAGAGCCGGAGGCCGAGCGATTCCACCGTGCGCAGGGCGAAGAGGTCTGTCATGCCGGCGATGTAGTCGGCAACGCGCCGGACGAGGGGATCCTCCGGTCGGGTGAAATCGGAGGTGAGCGCTTCCGGATGCGCCAGGTAGTGCTCGAACAGGAACTCGATGACGCGCCGCGCCCGCGCCGCCTCCGCCCGCTGCCCTTCCCACTCGTAGACGTTGGCGAACATGAACTCCCGGAGCTCGTTGGTCGCCGCCGCCGCCACCTCGCTCATGGCGATGCGGGGTGGCTCCTCGCCGGGCGGCGGAGGGCCTTCTCCCGTGGCCGCCCATGACGTCTCGATGATGTCGAGGACGAGGGTGTTGATGCGCTGGGCGTGGCTGGTGCCCAACAGCTCTCGGGTCCGGCGGGGGAGGTCCTCCTCGCGCAGGAGCCCGGCGCGGATGGCGTCGGCGATGTCGTGGTTGAGGTAGGCGATGGAGTCGGCGATCTTGACGATCTGCCCCTCCAGGGTGCTGGCGGTGCCCCAGCCCTCCGCCAGGATGTCCTCTCGTGCCTTGGAGTGCTTGAGGATCCCCTCCCGTACCTCCCAGGTGAGGTTCAGGCCCTGGCCGCCATTCTCCAGCTTCTCCACCACCCGCAGGCTCTGCTCGTTGTGGCGGAAGCCCTCTGGCAGGAGCTCCGCCAGCGCCCCCTCGCCGGCGTGGCCAAAGGGGGTGTGGCCCAGGTCGTGGCCGAGGCCGATCGCCTCCGTCAGGTCTTCGTTCAGGTTCAGGGCGCGGGCGATGGTGCGGGCGATCTGGGCCGTCTCCAAGGTGTGGGTGAGGCGGGTGACGAAATGGTCGCCGGTGGGGGCGACGAAGACCTGCGTCTTGTGCTTGAGCCGCCGGAAGGCCTTGCTGTGGATGATGCGATCCCGGTCGCGCTGGAACTCGGTGCGGGCGGGGGAGGGCTCCTCCG
>MGOB01000050.1:35085-37809 GCA_001796995.1 Chloroflexi bacterium RBG_16_68_14
GGAAGCTCTTGGCGGCGAAGGGGGAGAGGAGCCGTTCCCGCTCCTCGAGCCGGTGCCGCACCGACTCGAGCGGGCTCACGCGGACGGAGCCGGGCCGCGGGTCCATGGCGTCGCTATTGTAGCGAGGCGCTGCGGGAGCAGGAAGGATGGCGCGTTCGGAGAGGAGCCGCTGCGACTTGAAGGGGGCGAGCGGGAGCAGCTAGAATGGAGCGGCGGCGCGAGGAGCGGATCGCCCGCCGGGCCGAAGTGGCGGAACTGGTAGACGCGACGGTCTCAAAAACCGTTGCCCCGCAAGGGGCGTGCCGGTTCGAACCCGGCCTTCGGCACCAGGACGAGACGTGGAGGAGGCGGTACGATTCCGCCTTCCGTGCTTTGTTGGTACGATGCCGAGTGGTGTAACGGTAGCACAGGGGCCTTTGGAGCCTCTGGTCTAGGTTCGAATCCTAGCTCGGCAACCAGCCAGAGAACCTTCCTCTTCGCCAATCAGGATTCTTCCATTGGGGGCCGCCAATTGTTTGGCGGTCACCCGACATGGAAGCGTACTCGTCCCCTAAGGATGCGGCTGACCTCGAAGAGCGAATAGCAACGCGGCTCTTGGCTACGGGTCTTTCTAGGGTGTGCCCGGCAGCGGTGGGGTGAGCCATTGGCAGCCCGACCCGTCCTCGTCGGCATCCGAACCGACCTGATCGTACCCCGGCACGCTAACCCCGGAAGGCAGGAACCTGGAGCCGTCTCTTGGGCTCTCTGGGCAGTCGCGGAGAGCCGCCAGCTCGATGGGCAAGCCACCCGGCCGGTAGTAGCCCAGAACGTAGCTCGTGGTCGGCGCGAGTTCGTCGTTCAGCAAGGCACCGGAGTTCGTGTTTTCCAGCAACACGAAGTGGTCCGCACCCAGCACAGTCATGGCCGCCATGAGCGTGGCGATGGCGGGTGGCGAGTCCAGATAGCGGTTATCGAGCTTGAACAAGGTGGCGGCGTCGGTCTCACGCAAGGCCTTCAGGGTGAGGGCGTCGTGGCGCTCGGCCTGGCTCTGGATCAAGTCGTGTGAGAAGTCCACCGACGCAACGAAGACCGTGCCGTCACTCCACCGCGCCGCGAGCGCCTCGCCCAGCCGCTGCGCCTCGGCTGGATCCATCTCACCGCTGAGAATGATGGGCACCACCCGCGCTTCCGGCAGGTAATACTTCATGGCGGGCATGATCCCCGCAACGGAGTGTTCCGTGGTAAGGACGGCATCTTCTACTGCCACCAGGCCGGTGGCGGTCAATGCGCGGATAATGTCGCGGTCTGGCTCGACGAGGCCAAAGGGCGTCCTCCAGGGCAGCTTGCTTGTCAGGGCACGGGCCCGGCCTTCGTTGTCATGGTTCGGACCGATCAGGATGACAGTCTCCGGGGCCTCACCGGCGGCCAGGCCCCGGAAGAAGCCCGTGATGAGGTGGCCCGGCAGCAAGTGATGCGGGATGATGCCGCCAACGACCGGGCCCTCTGGCTCGGCGACCGACTCCGCTGACCGAACTGCGTCGAAGAACCGCTTCCCGTCGAAGAATAACGCCGGATGGCTGTCCCTGGCCGCTGGCGGTGCCGGAGCCGTTTGCTGCTCACCGCGGTCCATCGTCAGCACAAGCAGTGGAACCATCAGCAGCGGCAGCAGGGCGAGCGCCGCCCACTTTCGGACCAAGCCGCGGCCTTTCATCGAATCTCCACCCGGCCCGGCTCGGAGAGATTGACACTCTCTGCGCTCTCCATCGACTGGATGATGACTGGCTCGGCGGTGTACTCGCCCGCGTTCACCACTCGAGCGTAGTAGCTGATGGGCCGGTAGATAGGGTTCTTCCAGACGCAGAAGCTCACGCGCTGGCCCTCGATGCGGTAGGGGTACCACAGCGTCGGCGGCAGCCCCCAGGCGTAGGGGCGCGTCACCGCCTTCAGCCCGGAAGGCAGCAGGTCCGAGACCTGGTAGCAGCCGTCCAGGGCCTGCGACCCGAGATCGTAGTCCAGCGTGATGCGCACCAGCTCCCCCTCCTCCAGCACGACCTCTTGGTCGCCCGTGGGGCCGTAGCTTCGGGTGACGCCTATGTCCGGGTCGAGCGCGAGGTCGGCTGGGTCCAGGGGCGCAGTGAAGAAGGCGGCGACGCCCACCCGGCCTTCGATGGCCTCCAACTTCAGGCCTCCCAGTTCTTCCGGCGTCACCTGGAGGGAGAACGCCTCGCCTCGGTCGAGCTCGACCTCCTCCCGCCGTCCTTCCAGGGTGTAGGCAAAGCGCACGCGTTCCGCCGAGAGCCGGGGCAGCGCATTGGCCAGGTAGCTGATCTGCTCCAGCTCGACCAGGATGTCCTTGGTGTAGTTGTCGGCGGTGTAGTCGAAGAGGGCGGGAGCGAGCTCCTCGCCCAAGCCGGCCGCCAGGATCGCCGCCAGCGAGGTCGCCTCCAGGATGTCGTCCTGGTCGATACCTACCCGGAGACGGTAGAGGGGCGCGCGGCTCTCACCGTAGTCGGCGAGCAGCCCGCGGTAGACCGTGCGGGCAGTCGGATCATCGCCGAGCTCCAGCGCGGCCAGGCCCAGGTAAAGGCGCTCGCGCCAGGTGAGGTCCTCCTCTCCCAGCAGCGCCTGGAGCGGAACCAGGACGGGCTCGCCGAGCGCCGCCAGGCCATAGAACGCGATGAGCTGCCGCTCCCGTGTCTCGTTCCGATCCTCTGTGACCCGCAGGAAGTAGGCAGCGAGGCCGGT
>MGOB01000050.1:37841-38812 GCA_001796995.1 Chloroflexi bacterium RBG_16_68_14
CCCGGGCGCTTAGGGCGAGGTCGCCGTCGGCATAAGGGAAGAGGGCAATGCCCCCGTCCGGCGTCTGGTAGAGAGAAGCGTCGAACTCCTCGCCGCGTGCCTCCACCTCCTCGAAGTAGCCGGTGAGGAGATCCGCCGCCAGGTCGCGGGCCAGCATCTGGTCGACGCGGTCGCCGTAGCCCCAGGTGAGCTGCTGGAGCAGGGGCAGGTAACGGCCTCGCTCGTGGTCGGAGAAGACGAGCCGGGTCGCCCGGCTCGGGCTGCCCTGGACCTCGAGGCCGTCCTTCAGCTCATAGAAGCGCGCCTCTCCCTTCACCAGCCGTGATGGCACAACGCGGATGGTGCGCACCAGACTGTCCTTCAGCTCACCCACAGAGGCGGAGATAAGGAGCTCGTGCTCGCCCTCGCGCAGCTCCGGCAGGGGGACGCGCGCCGCCTGGAAGGAGGACGCCGCCACGCGAGCCGGCTCCGTCAGGCCGAGGGTGGGAGCGGTGACCTCGAAGGTGACCTGCTGGCCCGCCTCGAGCTCGCGGCCGAAGGAGCGCACCTTGATGACGGGCCGGTCGCTGACCAAATACTCGTCGTTCATCGTCACCTCGACGAAGAAGGGGAGGCCGACCGGGATCTGTGCGAGGGACGTACCGGCCTTGAGGTCGGCGGTGAGCCCCTGGGCGGTGACGCGCCAGGAGGTGAGGTTGTCGGGCAGGTCGAAGCTGACCGACGCGCGGCCGTCGGACCCGGTGGTCACGCTGCCGAAGAAGGCGAGGTCGGCGAAGGTACGGCGCGCGCCGCCGTCGCCACCCCGCTCCGCCGGTTGGATGTCGTTCGGGTACTGGTGCGACGCGTAGGTACGGAGGATACCCGAGCCCACCGGCTGGTAGAGCGTGGCGAGCACCTGCGGGGTGTACTGCTCCGACCCCTGGATGCGGGAGAGCGCCTCGTCCACCACCGCCAGGTTCACCTCGGCGTCC
>MGOB01000050.1:38820-46601 GCA_001796995.1 Chloroflexi bacterium RBG_16_68_14
CGCCCTCCCGGTCGGTGACTAACACCTCCAGAGTGGCCGTATCGCCGGGCTCATAGCGCTCCTGGTCCGGCGTCACCTCGATCTGCAGCTCCCGTTCGGTCGGATCGAGCTGGAGCTGGTAGCCGTAGTTCACCTCCAGGTAGGTGCGGCCGTTGAACCAGACGCCCAGCACCGTCGTGTCGGGCACGTCTCCTTCGTCGAACGTGAAGCGAAGGGTGGGATCGGGTTGGACAACGTGCTCTCGGACGCCGTTCTGCGCCTGGTAGAAGAGGTAGCGGTTGTCGCCGCCGCTGGGGAGCACGTCGGCGCCGCGCTTCATCTCCAGCACCACCTCGTCGCCGATGGCGAACCCGCCCGACCCGCCATAGAAGCTCTCCAGCCCCCCGGGCTGCGTGAGGTAGACGAAGTTGGAGCGCGCGTTGAAGAGGCTCTCGCTGCCCGAAAGCCAGGCCTGGCTCGTGGCCCGGCGTCCCTGGGCGTCGGTCACGCGCAGATCGATCTGGTAGTACTTCGCCTCATCGACGGGGAAGCCGTACTGGAAGTGTCCCTGGGCGTCAGTGGTGGCGGTGAACGTGCCCAGCGGCGTTCTGACCTCGTCGTACTCGTAGCGCTTGCGCACGATCTTGGCGATGAAGTCGTAGTACTCGCCGACCTCCCGCTGCCTCCAGGAGACCTCCGTAATCTGGATCGAGACCGGCACGCCGTCCGCCGGATCGCCCAGGTAGTCGTCGTAGCCCTGGGCGTTGCCTGCGTTGATCCGCGACAGGTCGACGTGGTCAACCCTTCCCTCGACGACGCCCTGGCCGCCGTCGAGCTCGGTTGAGGCGGCGGAGAAGGTGAGGCTCGCCGGGTGGACGGAGACGTAGGCCTCGCCGATGATCTCGCCTTCCTCCGCCAGGACGGGTGTGAAGCTCAGGTAGTGATATTCGACATAGCCGTAGTTCGCCTGGGCGGTGATGGTGACATGAGCCTGGCCTCGCTCGTCGGTGGTGACCTCGTTCGCCGCCCCGCCCTCGCCCTTGGTGGTGCCGCTGTACCGGAGGCGCATGCCGGGCACCGGGCTGCCGTCGAAGAAGGCGGCGGTGATAGCGAAGTCGACCCGCTCGCCGGCGAAGGCGGCCTGCTTGCTCGGCACGACGTCGATCTTGTAGGCAGGCTTGGTGTAGGTCTGGACCTCCACGTTGCCGAAAGCGATGGGCTGGTCGCCTACTTTGACCGTGAGCTGGTAGTAGCCTGGGGAGAGGCCCTGGAAGGAGAGCTCGCCGCTGAAGGTGCCCAGCGACGATGTCGTCACCTCTGTCTCGGCAACGCGCACCGGCTGATAGTAGTAGTCCAGGTAGTCCGACCCGGTCAGCTCTACCGTCACCGTCTCCGACGCCGGAGGGTCTTCCCGCCGTCGGGCGATGCCCCAGAAGCGGACCGTGTCGCTGGGCAGGTAGAGGGGGCGATCGGTAGAGATGTAGTGCCAGTAGTCCTCGCCCGCGAAAAACCCGTAGTAGCTGGCAAACCCGTAGTAGCCTCCGGCGAGAGAGCTCAGCGGCACGACCGCGCTGCGCCCGTCGGGCGCGGTCACGAGCAGGTTGCCGGACGTCTCGGTGCGGCCGATGTAGCCATAGTCGATCGGCTCGCGGCGGCTCACGAGCGCCGCCGGCGTCTCCAGACGGGCGGTCCCTTCAGCGTCCGTCTCGGCCGTCGCCTCCGTCCCCAGGAGCTCCAGACGCGCGCCTGCAAGCGGGCGCTTCGTCTCCAGGTCGTTCACCCAGACGAGGGTTTGGCCGCGACTGACGGCGACGTAACTGGCGACGTTGGTGACCTGGAGCCACGTCTGGATGGGCCGCTCCCGGAACCTGGCCTGTACCAGGTAGAACCCCGCCGGGAGCGGCTCCGGGAACTGGAGGAAGCGGCTTCCATAGTCGCCCAGCCGCTGAAGGTCGGCCTGGAAGCTGCTCACCTGTACCAGTCCGTCGGTCGGCGCCAGGAACGACCCGCGCGTGACTTCAGCCCAGGGGGGAAGCTGCTGAAACTGCTCGAGCGCGGCCAGGAAGGCGAGCAGGTCTGGGTACCGGTAGACCTCGACGGGCAGGGCGATGGGGCCCGTCTCGGAGCTGTACAGCTCGAGCGGCGGAGCCTCCAACGTCGAGGCCTCGGACAGCCGCCGGGTGAAGTCGAGGAAGGGCGGGAGGGGCACGAAGCCCGTGCGCTCGTCGTCGCCCGTCTCGAACTGGAAGACGAAGTCTTCGGCCATCACGTCGGTGCTGCCCGGCACCCCGACTCCGGCCCGCACCGTGACGGTGTAGAGTGTGCCTTCGGTCAGCCCCTTCGTCGGCACGAAGACAACGACCCGCTTGTGCACCTCGAACCGCCCCTCTGCCGGCGGGTCGATCTGGAAGTGAGAGGCGATGTCCTGTATGCCATCGTGGCTAAAGGTCAGCTCGATGCCGGTGTTCACCGGCACCTGGGTCGCCTGGTGGCGGGGCAACGTCTGGACGATGCGGATAGGGCTCTTGGTCTGGAAGGCCCAGGAAGCGAGGACACGGGTCGGGCTGCTCGTCATCGCCAGGGAGAAGCGGTAGACCCGGCCCGGCTCCAGTGGCTCCTTCGGAGCGATGCGGTAGCGGCGCGCGTCCTCCCGCTTCACCTCGAGCTCGACGGCGGGCTCAACCCGCAGGAGCGAGCGGACGAAGTCGGTATCGACCGCCTGGTCGCTGGTGAGGACGAAGGCCGTGTCGGGCTCGATGCCGATGGCGTCGGCCTCCAGCGGCGTGAGGACAAACTCTTGCTCGACCAGCTCCAGCGGCAGCTCCTGCTCGCCTCCGCCGCCGACGACGAGTAGGACGAGGAATGCAGCGGCGACAACGACGGCAGCGCCGGCGGCGAAGGCCGCGGCCGCAGCGACCGCTGGCCGCTGGAAGGCGCGCCGCAGCCGCGCAAACTGCAGACTCTCGCCGATGAATGCCGGCCACCGGCGGCGGGCGGCCTCCGGGACCAGCTCCGCCCCCAGGCGCTCTTTGAACTCGGAGTCAGGCAGGCCGCGCAGGCTGGAGGCGACGCGGAGCAGGGCGTCGAGGTCGGCGTCGCCCGCAGGGCCCTGGCGGCCCCGGGAGAGGAGATCGTCGATGGCCTCATCTAGCTGGTCGTGTCTGGGTTCTTCATTCATAGCTCTCACCGATCCATGCCCGCAGGCGATGGAGCGCGCGAAACTGGAGCTGCTTCACCGCTCCCTCGCTCCGGCCCATGGCCTGGGCGATCTCCCGAATGCTCCGCTCTTGACTGAAACGCATGACGATCACCTGGAGCTGGTCTCCGGGCAGGCGCTTCACCTGCTCGAAGAGCTGTACCCGCTCCTCCACCTCGAGGAAGGCTTCCTGCCAGGAGTTCGAGATCACGTCTGGCAACTCGTTCAACGCCGTTTCCCGGGTGCTCCTCTTGAGCAGGTCGGTAGCGGCGTTGGCGGCAATGCGGAAGAGCCAGGAGGAAAAGGGGACACCTCGCCACTGGAAGTGCGACAGATTCTGGAAGGCCTGGCGGAAGGTGTCTGCGGTCACATCCTCGGCGGCCGTTCGATCGCCCGTGCGGGCCAGGGCAAGGGCGTAGACGCGGTCGAAGTAGCGCTCATAGAGCTGGGCGAAGCGGCGCGGGTCTCGCTGAGAGGCCTCGATCAGCCGTCGTTCCGCTGTCAGCTCCCTGGCGGTGAGCACCCTTCTGCCCCCTGTGCTGCCGGATCGTTTATCTGGAGGCATAACTGCCACCTCGACCTCAGAGTTACGCAGTCGGCCGGGAGGGCATTGGGACCGCGCCCTCCAATCGGACCGGGGGCCAGTCGAGCAGCTCGGCAGCGAACTGAGGGATGAGCGGAGGGTGGACGGCGTTCACGCTAGCGGCTCGATTCACACCTGGCCTACGGGAAGACGACGCGGGTCTCTTCCCCGAGGCTCTGATTGCATGCGTCCGTGCCCCCACCGGCGGTCACGATGAGGCGGTTGCGCGCGACCCAGCGGAGCCCGAGGAGGATGGCGCCCGGGCTGCGGAAGACGTGCTGGGTGGCCCCGGTGTCGGCGTCGACGGCGGTGACGGTGTCGCTCTCCACCGACGTCGTGGCAACCTGCGCGCCGTCCGGCGACCAGCCATAGCCTCCCAGGAGACTGCCGTCGTGTCGTTCGGTGAGCGGGCGTAAGTTCGTGCCGTCTCCGTTGACGAGCATCAGCTGCCATTCCTCGAAGAGGCACGCGTTGCCATCGAACAGGAGGACGGGTTCCACAGGCGACCACAACGGGTCGAAGAACCCGGCTCCTACGAGCGTGAAGCGCCTCTCGCTCGTGGTCGCGTCGATGACGACGATGTCCGTGGCCTCATATAGGGGGTCGGCCACCGCCCTACGGTCCACGCCTACGGCCAGGAGAGCGCCGTCCGACGACCATGACACGCTGCGCACTCCAACGTCCGGGAACCGAGCAAGCACCTCGGCCTCCTCGCCCGGCGTCACCGTATAGACCGAGGTCTCGTCAGCGAAGGCGAGGCGCGACCCGTCCGGAGCCCAGCGCGGCGACGCTCTGACTCCTCGATCTGTTGCTGGAAGCGGAAGGCCGCCTCCTGACGCGAAGTCGCCGCCAGCCACCCGCTCGGCGGTGCCTCCGCGCGACACGAGATACAGATCCCTGGCAGCGGAGGTCTGCTCGCCCGTAAAGACGGCTAGCTCGTTCTTTGGCGACCAGACCGCCTCTCGCACGCCGGCGGGCACAGCCGCCTCGACCGGCTCGCCATCGGGCCAGTCTATCAGCGTGAGGGGTCGGTCCTCGCCCCAGATGGCCAGCGTCTTGCCATCAGGTGAGAAGGCGGCCTCCAGGAACCCGTCGGCGATCTTGCGGCGGTTTGACCCGTCCACCTCAACGGCGAACAGCTCAGCAGTGTTGGACGCAGAGGACACACGATACAGAATCGTCTCTCCGTCGGGCGAGGCTTCCGTGAGGTACTTGTCGAAGGTGGGAAGAACCTGGACCCAGCTATCAGTTGACAGGTTGATGAGGAACGTGCCCTCCCCGGGCGCGGCCTGCGAAGAAGGCCCGGATGCGATGCCGGGCGCGGGAGTGATGCCGGCCGGCTCCCCTCCGCCGCAGGCGACGAGCAGCCCTAGCAGGGAGAGCGTCGCGCCGGCGAGGATCAGTTGGCGCACCACGGTAGGACTCCTTCCCAGGAGCGAGGTCGAGTTCCCGCCCTATCCGCGTACGGAAGGATTGTACTACAGTGGGCGTTGGCGAGTTCGTTCGTTCCCCGGATCGCGCGAGGCGACTCGGTACCCATCGCCGAAGCAGGAGTCGGCACGTACACCTCTCTCACCTCGTTCCGGGAGCCAACATATCGACGATCAGAGTTGACCAGCCGAACCCCTCGGCGCCGTAGGGCGTGCCGGTGTAGGGATGGTAGAACTCGCGGAAGCCACCCCGCTCGATGAGCTGCCCCGTCCGTTCCGCGACGGCCTGAGCCACGTCGTAGAAGCCCTGCTTCCGCAATCCCTGGACGATGAACCAGTTCACGGCGATCCACGTTGGCCCTCGCCAGAGTCCTGAAGCGAGCGGTGACCGGAACGCCGGGTTGAATGTCGGCTCGTCGGCAGCCACGCTGGGGACCGGGTAGGGCAGCCAGAATTCCTGTTCGCTCAGCAGGTGCTCGGTCACCAGCCGCTCCGCCGCCGTCCTGTCGATGCTGTCCAGGATCAGTGGGAAGAGGCAGGTTACCGTCCTGACCAGGGCCTTCTTCTCGCCCCGTGAGTACAGGTCGTAGAACAGGCCGTCCTCATGACGGCACCTGGAGAGGATCGCCTGCTCCACCTGCTGCGACTGATTCCGGTAGGCTTCGGCTTTCCCTCGGTCTCCGAGTCTTTCCCACAGGCGTCCCAGGCTGGCGAGCCCCTGGGCGTAGGTGCAGTTGTAGCCAACGTCCGTCACGTTGAAGCGATCGAAGCGAAAGATCGCGCCAAGGTTGTAGTTCAGCAGGCGATTCCACCCATCGAGAGCTTTCGCCGCGAGCACGGCTGCGGTGGCGGGTGGGTTGCGCAGCCCGACCACGATGTCGTACGACGGCTTATGGTCGAGCCCTGACTCGTATGGGTGGATGATAGACACGAGGCCATTGCCGTCGGGGTCGCGCCGCCGGGCGAGCCAGCGGTAATAGCGCTCGACCCCGGGAAGGGTCTCGGCCAGGAAGGAGAGATCGCCTGTCCTCTCCACCACGCGCTCCAGAGCGACGGCCAGCAGCGGCGGCCCGGCCAACTGAGAGCGGACCGGATGCAGGAACGCGCGCCGGTGGAACTTGAAGCGAAGAGCAAGCGGCGCGCGCTTGTTCCAGCAGATGCGGTGCGGGATGCGTCCGTCCGCGTCCTGGGCGCGCAGCAGCGTTCGCAGCTCCTCTTTGGCCTGCTCCGTGTCGAAGTAGGTCCAGACGATGGCGTGGAAGCAGGAGTCCCAGCACCACTGGTAGGGGTAGGTACCAGCGGAAGGGACACAAAAGGAGTACGGCTGCCCATCGAACGGCGAGACACCACGCCGCAGGTTGTTGCGCAGCAACCGCTCTGCCGCCCGGCGGATCCCTTCGTCCGGCTTCATCGAAGTGGCGAAGCGGTTATCATCGGACGGTTCTCACGACCAGCGGTCTCGATCGTCGGTGCCGGCTTATCCTCGGCGCCAGTCCGGGTATTCGAAGGGGGCTGGCCCACGCGAGCCGCGGGCGCAGAAGTGCCTCGAGCCAGGGCTTCACAGAGTCTAATGCGACGACAGCCAGTGCTACCGCGAGCATCGGCGTGGCCAGATTGACGCTGATGACGACCATCGGGATGAGAAGGAAGAGCACGCCGGAAACCGCCACAGCGAAGACGCCTCTCCGGTGGGCCACGAGCAGCGCGGCCGGCAGTATGAGGATTCCCAGGTCCTGAGCGTGGATGTGCGGGCTGGTGAGGACCGTGGCTGCTGCCAGGGCCAGCATCGGCCGCGACGTGTCGTGCGGTTCGCCGCGGCGGCGCCAGACGACGAGGGCCAAGTAGAGGGTGACGACGCTAACGAGGGCTGCCGCAAGCAGCGCTCCGGCGCGCGACGCGCCGGGGAGAAGGAGCGGCAGGAACGAGCTCCAGCCAAACATGTGGGCGCGGTCGACCCCGTACTCGTCCTGCCAGCTGAGACTCTCGAGCAGGAACCGAGGGTAGGCGACAAAGGTGGCCTCAGGGCCGGCCAGGAGCACTGACGCGCCCACGAGCGCCCCCGCCGCCGCAGCAAAGCCGGCAAGGGCACGCCAGCGTCCCGTTGCCACCAGGTACAGGACCGGAACGAGCGCCAGCTGTGGTTTGATCAGCGCTCCGGCCAGCGCTACGCCGGCGGGTACCTCGCGGTGGCTCTTGAGGCCCCGGCAGAACAGCACCCACGAGAGCAGGATGAGGGGCGAGATCTGCCCGTAGAGAAATGACCAGAACACAGGGAACGACGTCAGTACCGCAAGGACGAAGACGGCTGCCCAGCGCCTGGGCAGCGCGCGCAGCTCCGGCCAGAGGAGCGCCAGCGAAGCGAGTACAGCGACCGCTGTCAGGGCAAACCAGACGGCCTGCGCCCGCCCGTAGGGGAGTTGGGCTAGCGGCTGGAAGAGGCCGGCGACGAACGGTGGGTTCATGTAGGCCAGCCCGCCGTGGTGGCCGGCCGGTCGCCCCAGGATGGAGCGCTCCATCTTGGCCACCGCGTCCGGATCGTAGAGCGAGGAGCTGCGCTCTTCCTCGATCAGTTTGCCGGCCGCGTAGTAGGCGA
>MGOB01000050.1:46616-53275 GCA_001796995.1 Chloroflexi bacterium RBG_16_68_14
GGTCCATCGCATCGCCGTTCGCGGCGTCCACCACCTGCGCGATGAGGTAGCCCCACAGCCCGATGGTCAGCAATGCGAGAGCGGCGGCGAGCACGTAGGGCGCAGCCGAACGACCGAGGCGCGACACCGTGCGCAAGTCGGCCTCGCCCCACGCTCCCTGCTGCCTGAGGACTCGAACAGCCATAGTGCCCTCCTTACCATCGTGGCCGTGCTGTCGAGGCCACCGTACGCCGAGGGTGAGCGGCCGATAAGGCTCAGAAGGGCCAAACTACCGTGGGGCAGGGTGAGCATTGTGGAGATGGGTTATTCGTACTACGTGACTGGTACGAATGGGCGATTGACGGGTCGTCGTAAGCCCGGGTACAGTGCGATCGCTCGAGGGCGTTGTCATGGTCGCGCACACGCTGGAGAGGGCGCAAGCGGCGAGAACCGGCCTCCGCGGCTGGTGGGCACGCGAACGGCTCACGGGCGTCGCGCTGTTCCTGTTCGCCGTCCGCTGGGCGGCCTGGTGCGTGGCGGCCGCGATCGTGGTGCTGGATGTCGTACCGAAAGCCAACGTGCAGCGCGAGCCGGTACTGGTCTTTGGCACCTTCGCCCAGAACGCGGCCGCCACCCTGTATCCACCGCTCTTCCGGCCTCGAGTACGGGAGCTCATCTACCGCTCGGTTGGGCGAGTGGATGACATCCTGGTGCTGAGCCTCTTCGATGTGACGCTGGCGCTCGCTATCCTCTTCCTGAGCGGCGGCTGGGACAGCCCCTACTACCTCTTTGCGGTGGCTTCGCTCTTGGTCCCGTCGTCGATCCTCGGGCTCCGGAGCAATCTGGTGCTCACCGGGGCCTTCGTCGCCGCCTACGTGCTCATCGTGTCTACGTCGGGCAAGGGTATCTATGGCCCCTGGCATGGACGGGAGCTGAACAACTTTGTCGTCTTCGTTACGCTTCCGTTCATTGTTACCATCGTCGTCCAGTTCTTTGGCTGGATGTCACGCGAGCTTGCCGCCCAGCGGGAGGCCGCGCGCCACGCGCTGGACGAGAATCTCCGGCTTCAGCAGGAGCGGGAGCAGCTAGCGGCGGAGCAAGAGCGTACACGCATCGCGCGCGAGATCCACGACGGCATCGGCCAGTCCATCTATATGCTCTCGCTCAACCTGGAGGCGGCTGCAGAAGCGGCCGGCGGCCAACCAGCGATGAGCGAGCGGCTACAGCGTCTGGTCTTGCTGGCCAAGCAGATCCTGCTGGAAGTGCGCCATTACATCTTCGACCTGAAGCCGTTGTTGGACGGCGAGGCGGGTGTCGCCTCGGCGCTGCGAAGCCAGGTGCGGGAGTTCAGCGCCGTCGCCGGCCTCCCGGTGTCCGTGGAGGTGACCGGCGAGGAGCGGAAGCTCTCGGTGGCCAGGGGGGCCGCCCTCTACCGCATCGCGCAGGAGGCACTGGCTAACGTGTACCGCCATGCCCAAGCCAGGGAGGCATGCCTGCGCCTTGCGTTCGACGAGCATTTCGTCACGCTGGAGGTACGGGACGACGGCGTGGGCCTTCGGCCGGCAGGCGAGGGCGGTCGTGGGCTGCGCAACATCCGGCAGCGAGTGCAGGACCTGCGCGGCACGCTCACCATCGAAAGCGCGCCGGGCCGCGGCACGATTGTGCGCGCGGTGCTCCCAACCGAGGAGCCATGAGCGTCGTTCGAATCCTCGTCGTGGACGACCACGAGGTGGTGCGCGCCGGCCTGCGGACCGTGCTCGAGGACGCCGACGACCTAAGCGTGGTGGGGGAAGCGGCCACCGCCGAGCAGGCTGTGGCGCGGGCCCGCATGTTGCGGCCAGATCTGGTGTTGATGGACGTTCGGCTGGGCGAGGTGGGCGAGGTGGGCGACGCGGGCGGTATCGAGGCCTGCCGAGCGATCCGCAGCGACTTGCCGGAAACCCGGGTGCTCATGTTCTCCTCGTACGGCGAGCGCGAGGCGGTGGTGGCGTCGATCCTCGCGGGAGCGGCGGGCTATGTGACCAAGAACGTGGCGCGCGCCCAGCTCCTGGAGGCGCTGCGAGCCATCGCTCGGGGCGAGTCGCTCCTGGACCCAAAGGTGACGGGGCTGCTTCTGGAGAAGCTGAAGGAGCTCTCGGCGAAGGAGCGGCCGCCCGATGATCCCCTCTCGCCGCGGGAGCGGGAGGTGCTGGCGCTCATCGCCCGGGGCCTGACCAACCGGCAGATCGCCGAAGCGCTGGGGATCAGCGAGCACACAGCTCGCAACCACGTGACGAGCATCCTGGATAAGCTGGGTCTCTCGCGACGGACGGAGGCCGCTGTCTACGCGGTGCGCCTCGGGCTCATATCCGAGGAATGAATGGAAGGTTCTTTTCCCCAACGCTTCCCAAGCGGCTGCTCGCACGGAGTGTCGCCTTGGTCTCACCCACGCCGGGGCATCTCGTTGATTCCCCACTTGCGCTTTCGCCACAATACCCGCTGGACAAGGGCCGAATCGGGCGAAAATCCCTTGTTCTGCAGCGTTTTCGGAGAGCCAGAAGGCTTATTCGCCCCAGGGTGTCCAAGGGTCGTTAATCGAAGTCTAAATCGGGCTTGTTTGGGGCCTTCGTCTCGGGAGTGCTTTAGAGCCTCTGGTCTAGGTTCGAATCCTAGCTCGGCAACCAGCCAATCCCCCTGTTCCCCTATTGCCTGACGGTTTATCCTCTGCGCTTCAATCGGTGATTATCGGATCAAGAGTTCGCCCTCCGAAGGCCGGGGCTTTCGTCCCTAACGCAGATACGAATTCCGCAGTCCTGACCGCCGGTTCTTGCGCTTGACTTCGTCGTACTTCGGGGCGCCCATCGGAGCACTTGCTCTTGAGCCTCTGCCCGGTCTCCGAACGCTAGGGCGCGGTTGACGCGCCTGCAGGCTGCGCCGCGTCCCCAGATTCAATCGTACATTCGCTCCGCCCGAACGATCAGTCGCTTATCGTACTGGCCGGTGCTGGCGTCAAATGTGCCCGTACAGGTGATCAGCGTCGCCATCTCTTGCTCAGTCGCTCCCACGATCTTCGCGACGTCGGCCGTCGCCGCCTCTACGGTGTCCATGGCAGCGACGCGATAACGGTAAACGGTGCCATCTTCCAGCCGTACCTCAACGATGTCTTCTGGCGCCAGCTCCCGCAAGCGCCAGAAGACGGCAGGGCCCACGTCGACGTAGTCCACATGGCCCGAGAACACCGCATTGCTGCCGGCGCCGGGTCGCGCGGAGAAGTCGTACCAGGCCACATCCCAGGGCCCGTTGGGAGTCTCCATAACGCCGGCCGCGTCGGTCCCCTTGATCGAGATGGGGGCGTCCACCTCAATCGCTGGGATGAGGATCCGCGCCAGCGGCGCGTCGCTTTGGGTGGGAGGAGCTGATGTAGGTTGAGCCCGAGGGGGACCGTAAATGCTCCCAAAGCCTGTGGCGGTGCCTGGACCACTGTATGCAGGCCCGCTCCCCAGGACGCCCGCAACGGTGAGAACGAAAAGGATCACGGCTGCCAGCAGGGCCGCGATTCCTGCCCCCATGATGACAACTGGCAGCCGACCGCCGAGGCGGCTCGTTCGAAACGCCCCGTGCTCGACCATTCCTACCGTGCCTCCTTGCCGCAGCGCCTTGGTACTTCTAGCACGTCGGCCTAGATACGTTTCGCCTCATATGGGGCTCGCTTGAAATGACTACTTCGCTAGGTTCCGAACCTGCTCGATGACAGATTCGTTGTCTGCCTGCATGGACGGGTAGTCTCTCGACCAGCGCACGACACCATCCTTGTCCACGAGCACGAAGGTGTGGTTAGGCTTATCTGCGTGCATGCCGCCCAGGGCGTCGTACGCCTTGGCGGCGTCCTTCTCTCCATCTACCAGGATGGGTAAGGTGAGGTCCCACCGTGCCGCTTCCTGCGCCAGCAGGTCGGGCGGATCCACCATGATGAGGAAGACCTCCGTGTCCAAAGCCGTGAACGCGTCGAGGTCTTCCTGTAGGGCTGCAGCCTGCTGCCAGCAAGGAGCGCAGCCGTAGCCTTCGTTGAAGAATAGGAGTACGTTCTTCTCTCCCTTGAAGTCGGACAGCGTCACCTCCTTGCCCTCTAGGGTGGGTAGGGTGAAGTCGGGTGCCTGACTTGCAACGAGGTTCTCGGGCGCCGGCATGTCATCCCGCCCGCCGGCGGCGCGAAAGGCCAGGATGATAACCGCTGCCACAGCTACCACACCTGCGGCGATGGCTGCCGTTTGCACCAGCCGGCGCCACTGCCTCTGAGGGAGCCAGCGTCGGTGTGACTTCTCATACCTCCCGATCGACTTGTGGATCGCCTTATTTGCCATGGTCGTACTCTCCTGCGTGTCTCGGCGACGCTTCCGTCACCGGCTCGTCTTCTGTTCGATTCCACATCCGGCGCAGGGCTGGGCGGAGCTGCGCAACTGCGCCCCGGCGCAGTTTTGTCAGGTGTGCACCTACTGGCAGGCGGAAAGCTCTTGCGAAAAGGTAGGTAGCTACCGCCACCAGGAGGAAGGTGAACCAGATGTCGGGCACGCCTTTGGTGGCCTGGATGATGGCGTCAGCGGCCGAGCGCAGGGGCTCGCTCAGGCGGTTTTGGCCCTCCGTCCCCACGAGGTCCCCGGTGAACGCGGTGGTAATGACGAAAGCGCCCACGCCGATGAAAAGAACGCCGGTCAGCAGGTTGGTGGAGTGCAGACGCCAGCGCCAGCCACCGAAGCCCAGGCTGAAGGCCCGGCCCCGAACCAAGAGACTCTGCGAAAGGTTGAAGCGTTCCCACAGGAGAGCGATGAGCACTAGAGGCGAGACCATCCCCGCCACATAGGCCAGCCCTATCGCCGTCGACTGCGCAAGCGAGGACGAGATGGCCGATAGGGTAAGCACGCCAGCCAGGACCGGCGCGCAGCAAGAGCTAGCGGCACCAGAGAAGACGCCGAGCGAGAAGACGGACAACACCGTGGGCTGGTCACCTAAGCTGGTGGGCCTCATCGGGAGGGAGAGGTTCTTGCCAGCCAGCGACCAGACGCCCAAGAAGACCAGCAAGAGGCCCCCCAGGATGAAGACTTCGTTGTGGTAGGAGCTGAGCAGACGAGAGAGGGCGGCGACTCCCAACGTGATCGGCAAAAGCACCGCCGCCACGCCCAGGCCGAAGACCAGCGTCATCGCGAGGAGGGCGTAACGGGCGCGGAAAGCGCTGGCGAGATAAGCGGGGAGGAGAAACGTCACGCAACACGGTGCTGCCAGGGCGATCATTCCACCCAGGAACGCCGCCAAGGTAGAGGTGCCGAAGAATACAGGACCCATCCTTCCTCACGCTCTAGCGCGCCTGCACACGCCTAGCCGCCTCCAGCTCCTGCCGCAGGAGCGCCTCAGGGACATCTCCCACCAGAGCCATCCGCCCGTTGATGACGATGCCGGGTAGGGCTGCCAGCCGGTAGCGCAGCGCGAGGGCTGTGCCCTCCTCGCTGCCGAGGTCCACTTCCTCCACGCGTAGCTCTGGAAACACCGCTCGGAGCTGCTGGAGCCGTTCCTTCACGCGCTGGCACGGCTTGCACCCGAAGCTGCTCACCAGGAGAACCTGGATTTCACTCATGGTCAGTCCACTTTCCCTTCGCCGCCGGCGTTGCTTCCAGGCAGGCTGTGACCGACCAGAGCGTCTCCTGCCGAGAAGGAGTCCGTCGACTTTCTGCTTGCCGCCGGGTTGAAGCCGAGGCGGCGGGCCTTCGGATCCTGAAGAGAGAGCGTGATTCTCACCACACTCTCGTAGGACATGAAAGCGAAATCCATCTCCTCGCAGGTGGCGCTGTCGCGGTATGTAGCCACCGCGAGCCACGTGTCGGCGAGGTGCACGATGTGGCAGACGTCCAGCGTCACACCGTCGGCGAGATGAAACCCTACCACTGGGATGCGGCTCGCCCGCGCCGCGCACGCTCGCTCGACGCGGTCCGGCAACACTGTCCTGTAGAAATCCGCTCGAAACATGGCTCAGGCTGCCTGCTCTGGGAGTGTCACTCCCTTCTCGGTTGCTGCGGCTTGGCGTTCTCTGAAGGCGTTGCTCCGTCTACGCGGGCCTCGAGAAGGCCGGTGGCCGCTGGGCCGGCGGGTTGCGTTTCGCGCCCTGGTGCGCTGGCGGGCAGAGTGTCAGAGCGGGCGGCCAGCAGCCGCCTGAGTTCGACGACCTCCCGTTCGAGCGCCGTTAGCTTCTGCTCGGCGCTGTCATCGCGGGCGGTGCGCCCATGCGCATCGTGCGGTGTGCCTGCTCCGTGCTGCCCGTGCATGCCACGCATCATGAACCACATGAGCAGGGGGCAAGCGAGCAGAATAAGCATAATAGGGAATACTGAGGCCAACCATTCCATCCTTAGCTGCTCCTTCCGGCTTCTCTTCAGGCCTGGACCGCCCGCTGCGGGTTGTCAGACCCGCCGGGCGTGATCTTGCCGGTGTCCACGATGACTTGTCCGTTCTCGATGGTGAGCTCCATGGTGTCCAGCGGGCGGGGCGCGGGCCCATAGACCAGGATGCCGGCATCGGTGTAGGTGGAACCGTGGCAGGGGCAGCGGAACCAGCCTTGCTTGGGCGCGCCTGTGGTGGGATCGGGCCAGACGAAGTTCGGCCGCCAGGGGACGGTGCAGCCCAGGTGGGGGCACTTCCACCAAAGGGCGAGCAGA
>MGOB01000050.1:53281-55006 GCA_001796995.1 Chloroflexi bacterium RBG_16_68_14
CCGCCCTGCTCCTCCGTCAGGTTCACCAGCCAGAACCGGCCCTCCTGGATATCCTTCTTTTCTCCCGGGGGCGGGACAGCGCTCGCGCTGACGTTTACCTTGCCGCCGAAGCCGGAAACCCGTCTCGGATACAGCAGGTTGACGCCCGAGGCGACGGCGCCGGCGATGATCGTGCCTACGCTAGCCCAAAAGCCAAGCCGAAGGATTCCGCGCCGAGACATGCGCTGCCCTTCGGGTAGCTGTGGAGCCAGGACAGCTGTGGGCCGCTCCGAGGCACCGCTCCCGCCGGAGAGCGCTTCTGTGGACAGCCTACCGGCCTTGTCCGAACTCTCTTCGTGTCGCTCTTGCTCGACCATGGACCATTCACCTCCTCAGGACCCGATGGTGGGTCCACCGGGCCTTAGGCGGCCGGCGATAAAGCCTGGAGACCTCCGCCAGGGTTGCTGCTTCCGACCCCGGTATGCTGCCGCCGGCCAAGCAGTGATGCAGGTGGGCCTGAAGCAACATGGCCTCCATCCTCTGGATGGCTTTGCGAACGGCGTACGTTCGCCGGAGGATGCGCGCGCATGATTCGTCGCGCTCCAACAGGCGCCGGATTCCTTCCAGGTGGTCCTGCACGCAGTTGAGCTGTCTCAAGAAGTCGGCTCGCAGCGCGGTTTTCAACTCGCTCGCCTCCCGGCGTGTCCCGGCATGGCTAGGCAGGCGCTCCCGACGTGTCTGTGCCGACGCCGTTCGATTGGATCAGCCGTTCGAGAGTTGCCGGCTCGATCTGTGCGGGGTCGTACTCGACGTAGGCCATCTCCGTAGCCGGGCTGACGTACGCCCTGAGCACCCCCGGCGTTCTTTGCAGGATCTGCTCGAGGGCCACTGCGCCGTCGGCGCGACAGGCCGGCTTGGGGACGGGCAGCGTCACGCGTGCGCGAGACGGTAGGGGCGCAGTGTCCGCGGGAGGCATGTCGTAGGCAGAGCGGTTGGCTGGTAGCACAGACGCCTGTTGGTCTCCCCCGCAGACTCCCGCGTCCCGGCACGCACCGGCCAGCGCATGGAGCTGGTCGTCTAGCTCGAGCTGGGCGAGAACGGCGTGCGACGGAAGCCCGGCCAGGGCATGACGGATGCGCCCGTAGCCCTCCGCGCGGCCGTAGATTTGCAGGAGTTCCTGCAGTGCAGTGCGGATGGTGCGGATATCCTCGGGCGACAGGCGCACGAGTACCCGCACCCTATGCGAGTTCGTCGTATTCGTCATCACCCGCGCCTCCTCTGTCCTCTGTTGTCAGTGGCACCGCTTCGTTCAGTCTCATCGTAGGCGGTGATGCTGAATGCGGCCTGAGAATGGGCTGATACGTGGCTGAGAAAACGGGCGCGCGCCGGCGGAAAGCAGCGCCTTCGGCGCGATTTCCGGCCACGGGCCGCCAAGGCGGAGCGAAGCGAAGTTTAGGGGGTCGAAGCGGTGTTGGCTGCTGAGGGCGTGGGAACGGAGCGTTGATCCTCCCGATGGAGGACGGGAAGGCGCACCGTCACTTGGGTGCCCGCTTGGGGCCGGCTCTCCACGGTGATCGTCCCATCATGCTGATCCACGATCCACTTGGCGATGGCGAGGCCCAAGCCGGTGCCGCCGGGATCGCGGGCCCGGGCCGGATCAGTGCGATAGAACCGCTCGAAGATGTGGGGAAGGTCGCCGGCAGGAATGCCGACGCCCGTACCCGTTACCGTCAGTACCGCCTCCGC
>MGOB01000050.1:55027-55802 GCA_001796995.1 Chloroflexi bacterium RBG_16_68_14
CTCGCCGTCAGGCGGAGTGTACTTCAAGCTGTTGTCCAGAAGGTTCATCACCAGCTGCTTCAAGCGATCGGGGTCGCCTTGGATCATCACCGGCTCGACGTGCGTGAGCTGCAGCCGGTGGCGCCCGGCCAGGGGGCGCACGTCGGCCAAGGCGTCCAGGAGCATGCGGTCCAACTCCACAGGCCGCCGCTCGAGCTTCTGTCCCGCGTCCGCCCGGGCCAAGGTGAGCAGCTCACCGACGATGCGCGAAAGGCGCCGCGCCTCCCCGTCGAGATAAGCGAGCGCCTCGGCGCGCTCTTCGTCGGGCATGTCGGGCACGCGGGTCAGCAGCTCGATGTTCCCCTGGATGGCGGTGAGCGGTGCCCGTAGCTCATGGGCGGCATCGGCGATGAAGCGTTGCTGCGAGCGGTAGGCTTCCTCGAGGCTGGCCAGCATTTCGTTGAATGTGCGCGCGAGCTGGCCGAGCTCGTCCCGCCGCGCCGGTTCGGGTAGGCGCCGGGCGAAGCCACGTGCCACTGCGATGGCCCGCGCAGTCCGGATCATGTCTGCGACGGGACGCAGGGCCCGGCCCGCAATGAGGAGACTGCCGAGCCAGACCGCCAGTACGCCGCCCCCTCCGAGGCCAAGCATGAGGTAACGAAAGTTGCGCATGGACTGGTCAAGGCTGGCGAGCGACGCCCACGTCTGCACGTAGCCAATTGTTCTTCCGGATTCTTCAACGGGAAGGGCGTAGAGCCGGATCCGGCTGCCGGTGAGGGGGTCGCGCTCGGTGGCA
>MGOB01000050.1:55812-67384 GCA_001796995.1 Chloroflexi bacterium RBG_16_68_14
GCCCAAATGTCTCCCCGCCCGGAAGCCAGCCAAGGATGCCGTCGTACGCAGGGCCTGCCTCTGCCTCCACCGTTTGGCCGGCGTCGATGGGCGGCGGCGCAGGCACGCCGGGAGATACCGGAAGGATGTCGCCGTCCGGCCCGTACAGCCGTGCTAGGACGTTCGATCCTCCCAGCGTGATAGGCGGGCTCTCGCTGGCCCCGTCATGAAGCGCGAGCTCCCGGCGGAAGTGCGCGGCGGCGTTGACGAGCGAGCGGTCGATGTCCTCGTACGACCCGCGGTTGTGGACCGCGTACGCGGTCGCAACGACGATGACCACCACCAAGGAAGTGAGCCCGGCGTACCACAACGCGAGGCGAAGGCGGATGGACATGGCTATTCTTCGCGGAGGGCGTAGCCCGCGCCGCGAACGGTCTGGATCAGGCGCGGCTCGCCCTGCTCTTCCAGCTTCCGCCGCAGCGCCCCGACATACACTTCAACGATGTTCGCGTTGCCCCCAAAGTCATATCCCCAGACGCGCTCCATGATCTGGTCTTTCGTCAGCACCTGCCGGGGGTGGGACATGAGGAGGTGAAGCAGCTCGTACTCGGTGGTCGTCAGGTTGATCTGGCGGTCTCCTCGGAAGGCGATGCGTGCTCCTGTGTCGAGCCGCAGATCCTCGTAGACCAGCACCTCCGGCTGCTGGCCCTCCCGGCGGCGGAGGAGAGCCCGCACACGGGCGGAGAGCACCTCGAAGCTAAACGGCTTGGTGACGTAGTCGTCGGCTCCGGTGTCCAGCCCCGCGATCTGGTCGGCGGGCGCGTCCCTTGCGGTCAGGAGCAGGATGGGCAGTGATGGGTCAGCCTCGCGCAGCCGGCGGCACACCTCGAGGCCATCCATCTCCGGCATCATGACATCCAGGACGACGAGCGCCGGCGGCCGCTCGCGGGCCAGCCTGAGCGCCTCTGGGCCTGAGTCCGCGGTTGAGACCTCATACCCTTCGTAGGCGAAGCCGCGGCGTAACAGGCTCGTGACCGCCGGGTCGTCGTCGACCACCAGGATGCAGGCTCTGCGCTGACCGCTCACGCCATCAGTATAGAACGTGCCTGATAGAACGTGCCCGCCCGCGGCTGGGGCGCTCACCTCCGACCGGTGCCGAGGAGCGACCCCCACCACCGACGTCCTTGGACCACGACGAGTGTCCCCTGGTACATGCCCAGTTCGCAGGTGAAGAGGAACTCCCCCACCCGATCAGGCAGGAGGTCAATGACGGTCGCTCGGTGGCCGGGCAGAGCGCGAGAGACGCCGAAGTCCGGGAAGATCACGCGCTGCGAGCAGGGGTCATCCTCATCGCGGACAAATGTCAGCCGGAGCGGGATGCCGAGTCGAGCAACGACGGTCGACGGGCGGTACCGTTCGCGGACGATGACGGTCGTCTCCTGGACGCCGTCCGGCCCCAAGCGCGCGCGCCGCGGGCGGCTGCCGACGTAGAGCCAGCCGCTCAGGACCGCGACGAGGCCGGCAAGGGGGCTCAACGCGATCAGCGGTTCCATGGCGCCCCCTCCGATCTTCCACTCGATTAGCTGGTCCCTCGGCGGCCCCCTGGAGCGCGTCGACGGCGTGGCGGGGGCGCACCCGGACACGCTCCAGGGTGGACGCCGGCGGGGGAGGTACGCGGCTGAGCGGGCGGGTTCATCAGGTGACTTAGTGCTCCATGCCGGGCATGTCTGTCGGCATCGGCGACGGCGTCGCCGCAGTTGGTTGGTGCCAGGGAACTTGCCTGGTGTCCGTCGCTGTCGTGGCCATAGACCTCCCCTTCCTCGTCCGTTGGGCTCGGTTTGATGGTAGGCGAGAAGCCTGAATCCAGGCTGAGGACGGCCTGAGGAGGGCCTGAGAGTGCCGGGCCTTGCTCTCAGCGGCTCTTCAGGCGCCGCTCAGGCGCTCTTCAGCCTGGCCACGTACCGTGTGAGGGAGGACGAAGGATAGGAGGTAGACGTCATGACCACAGCAGCAAGCGTTGATCCCGCCGCAGAGCTCGTGCGGAAGCGGTACAACCGTGTCGCGCGCTTCTACGATCTGGAGCAGGCCCTGGGTGAGCGCCTTCTGTTCGAGCGGCTGCGACGACAGCTCTGGGAGAGGGTCCCGAGGCAAGCGACGGTGCTGGAGGTAGGCGTTGGCACGGGGATCAACATGCGCCACTATCCCCCGGATGCGCGCATCACCGCCATCGACATCTCAGAGGCGATGCTCGCGCGCGCCCAGGCCCGAGCCCAGCGCCTGAACCTCGCCGTGGAGCTGGCGCAGATGGACGCGCAGCGCCTGGAGTTCGCCGACGACTCGTTCGACGCCGTGGTGGCGACGTTCGTCTTCTGCTCCGTGCCCGACCCCGTGGCCGGGCTCCAGGAGGCCAGGCGCGTCCTGCGGCCGGGAGGCCAGCTTCTACTGCTAGAGCACGTGCGGAGCGAGAACGCCTTAGCCGGCAAGCTGATGGACTGGCTGAATCCGCTCATTGTGCGGCTGGCGGGGGCCAACATCAACCGCCGCACGGTGGAGAACGTCCGGCTAGCCGGACTTGACGACCTGCGCGTTTCGAGCCGTCTGCTGAATATCGTGAAGCTGATCGAGGCGCGCAAGACTTCTCCATAAGCGCCGGTGTCCCCGAAGGGCCGCTCGCCGTCGCGGCAAGGTGGAGATGGTAGACTCAGATGAAGGATTGGCCTGACATGGAGCGAGAGGACACCCGGCAGAGCGGCACTGGGGCCCCTGTCATCGACGCGGCCGGGAGCCGGCGCGGCTACCGGCGCCTCGCCCGCATCTACGACTGGCTGGCTGTTCCGTGGCTCACCAACGGGCTGCGTCGAGAGGCCGTCGCGCGGCTGGAGTTACGCCGCGGGTATTCCGTGCTGGATTTGGGCTGCGGCACCGGGCTCAGCTTCCCCTTTCTCGTGGACGCTGTTGGCCCGGATGGTCGCGTGGTTGGGGCGGACCTCAGCCCCGACCAGTTGGCCCGTGCCCGCGAACGGGCTGCGGTCGCAGGCTGGGAGAACGTCTCCCTCGTTGAGGCGAATGCCGAGGAGCTGTCGCTGGACGGGCAGTTCGATGGCATCCTATCCTCCTACACGCACGACATCATGACCTCCCCACTGGCCGTCGAGCGGGCCGTGGCACATCTGAAACCCCGGGGCCGGTTTGTCGCGCTGGGGTTCGTCCGTCCAACGGGGTGGCGTGCGCCTCTCAATCTGGCATTCGTCATCTTCTACAAGGTGTTGCGCGTACCCGTCAACTGGGATGCTGAGACGTCTCACCGTCCCTGGACAAACCTCGAACGAGCCCTGGGCCGTGTGTCCGTGAAAGAGCGTTTGCTCGGCACCTGGTACCGGGCGGCAGGAACGAAGGCGGTGGCGGGTGATGGACCAGAGAGCCGGGCTTCCTAGCCGGCGCCGGCCTTGAGGGACGCTGCCACCGCCTCGTAGATCTCGTCCACGTCCAGATACATGGGAGTGCCGTGGCCGGGCCAGTCCCAGCGCCAGACCATCCCCCCCGGCCTTCGAGAGTCGCTCGCTGAAGACCAAGTGGTCGCCATCTGGTCACATTCCACTTCGGCTCGAAGTCAGCGCGAACGCCGTGTCTCGGTTGCGGTCACCACGTCACGGCCCGCAGAGGCTTCTACCGGTCTACCGGGGCACTGCTCGCTGCGACACTCACCGCCACCCTGGTACCGTCGCCGGGGGCGGAGTGTAGCTCGAAGTGACCGCCTACGAGTTCTGCTCGCTCCTTCATGCCCATCAGGCCGAGCTTCCCAGCGCGACCGAGCTCGGCCAAATCCCGGGGAGGTGAGAATCCTCGGCCGTCGTCTGAGACAGACAGCCGGATGCCTTCTTCGGTGAACTCCAGCTCCACCGTTGCGGAAGCGGCGCCGGCGTGCTTCTCCGCATTTCGAAGGGACTCTTGGGCAATCCGGAAGAGGGCGAGCTCCACCGGGCTGTCGACCCGGCGCGGTCGCCCCCTAACCAGGAGCCGTGCCCCGCCAGGAAGGCGCTCGTTGGCTTCTTCCACTGCTACTTCGATAGCCGGCAGCAGTCCCAGGTCGTCCAGCACGGAGGGGCGGAGGTCACGACTGTAGCGGCGGACTTCTTGGACAATGGTGCGCGTGTGGCTCAGGATCTCGTCAAGAGGCTGTTCCAAGTCTGGGCCGGCGCTGTTGGACAGCCGCTCCAGCCTGCGTACGACGTGTATCAGGTTCTGGGCCGTCTCATCGTGCAGCTCGCGGGCGATCCGCAGCCGCTCGTCCTCCTGCGCCTGGGTCACCTGTCTGGCGTATGATTGCAGGCTCTCCTGCCGCTGGCGGTAGAGCCTGGCGTTCTCCAGAGCAACGCGCACCTGACCAGCCACAGTCGTGAGCAGATCCACCTGCTCCCGCGTGAGGGTCGCTTCATCGGCGGCAGTGACGCCCAGCGAACCGAGGATGCTTGCCTCTCCCAGGAGCGGTGTGACTACCGATCGGTTCTCCGAGACCAGCGGCTGCTGCGTCTGCGCTAGCCGTCGGTGCAGCTCGAGAGCGAGTTCGGCGGGCGCGGATAGGCGTGAATCAGCGCTCTCCACCAGGGTGGTGGTGCCACTGCCATCTGTCTCCGGCTCCAGGCACAACCAAGCGGCCTCAAGCGGGAGGCCCGAGAGCAGGCAACGCAAGACCCGTGGAACCTGCTGCTCCACGTCCAGGGTGTGGCTGAGGATTTCACCAACCTCGTTCAGCAGTCTGAGGCTGGCGCTCGTCTCCTCAGCCCGTTTGCGCAGCTTGGTCTCCAGGTCCACCCGCCAGGCCACGAGAATGCCCACCGGGAGGGTGACCGCTAACTGTCCGAGCTCGGTGAACCAGTGGAACTCGGAGCGGTGCCAGATCCAGGTGCTGGGAGAGGTGAGCGCCGCCGACCAGAGAGCCGTCATCACGGCTCCTTCCCAGCCATAGCTGAGGGCGGCGTACAGGAGAGGCACGATATAGAGCGTGATGCTCAGTCCGTGCAGGGTCTCGAAGGGGTTGGTAAACCCCAGCGTCTCGAGGACGTAGTGAGGAGTTGAGGAAACTAGCACCAGCGCCTGCACCTGCCAGAACCGCCTCTCCCGCAGCCTCTGCGGTATCCGGCCAAGGGGAGCTGCCAGCCCACGCACGGGAGCGGCGCGCACGCGTAACTCCGTTCTTGACAAAGAAGCACCGGCGTCAGCGCTCATCGAGGTCCTCCAGGCGCACGATACCGCGCCTGAGGCAGGCGACGACTGCCTCGGTGCGCGAGCCCACGCCGAGCTTATTGAAGATGTTCGTGAGGTGCGCCTGTACCGTGCGCATGCTGACGCTGAGGCGGGCGGCGATGCGAGCATTGCTCATTCCGCAGGCGGCGAGCAGCAGGATCTCTCGCTCCCGCTCCGTCAGCAGCTCTTCGGCATCCTTGGGCTGCGGTTCGACCGGCCCTTCCGCCGCAAAGCGAGCGAGCACCTTCCTGGCGATCGCAGGGTGCAGAACAGGCTCGCCGGCGTGGACGGAGCGCACCGCCTTGATCACCTCTGCTGAAGGCACATCTTTCAGCAGGTATCCCGCAGCCCCTGCCGCCAGGAGAGCGAACACGTACTGATCGTAGTCGTACTGGGTGAGAACAAGCACCGCGGTGCTCGGCCGGACGGCTTTGATTTTCTCCGTCGCCTCGATGCCGGTCATGACCGGCATCGAGATATCCAGGATGGCGACATCGGGGCTAAGCCGCTCAACCAAAGCGACCGCCTCGGCTCCGTTGGCTGCCTCCCCGACGACCTCGATGTCCGCCTCGCGCTCCAGCAGTTCGCGCGTTCCCTCCCGGACAATGGCATGGTCCTCAGCAATAATGACGCGAATCTTCTCCATATGAGTTCGTCTCCGCGAAGGTTACGCTAGCTCCACCATTATACCGCTCGCCCCGCCCGAAGCCTCGGAGGCTCAAGCGCTGCGCACTCCTACGCTCGTCGATTGCGTAACTCGTGCGCAATATACCTAAGCAATTTGTGCACACCACCCGCCGAAGTCTGCCCGATCTCGCGATGCCTGCGCTCCTCCCCTGTGCGATGGTGGAGATGCGAGGTCTCGGAGCTCACAGCTCACCGGGACCGGACGCAAACAAGGTGAAACGCCAGAGCGACTACCTGCATGATTCGACAGCGTGGCGTGGGCTGGCCGGCGAGCACAAGGTGGGCCGCCGCCATGTCCTCCGGCTCCTGGGGCTCGGTGTCCTGAGCGTCGTTCCGTTGCCAGTGCTGCCCTCGCTGCTTCGAGCGGCGCTGAGCCAGGGCAAGGTCCAAGCTCGCGGCCCGGCGGCCCGCACGCCGGACGGCCGCATCCGCCAGTGGGCGATGGTCATCGACCTACGTTTCTGTGATGGCTGCCAGAGTGTTGGCAAGCCGCCCCAGTGCACGGCGGCGTGCATTGAAGGCCATTTCGCGCCTGAACCCATGGAGTGGGTCGAGGTGTTCGAAGGGGAATTGCCGGGCGGCGGCACCCAGTTTCTTCCGACGCCCTGCCAGCAGTGCCAGAACCCCCCGTGCGTCAACGTCTGCCCGGTGGCCGCCACCTTTTCGACGCCTGAAGGCACCGTGCTCATCGACCAGAACCGCTGCATCGGCTGCCGCATCTGCATGGCTGCCTGCCCCTACGACCGAAGGTTCTTCAACTGGGGCACGGCGCCAACGCCGCCCGAGTCGCACCTGATCGGCTACTCGCCTGAGCACCAGGTCCCGACCCAGCGAGGGACGGTCATGAAGTGTGACTTCTGCCCGGACATGGCCCGCACTGGTACGCTCCCGTACTGCGTACAGGGCTGCCCGAACCACGCCATCTACTACGGTGACCTCGAGGAGGACATCGCCAGCAACGGCGACCAGGTCATCGTGCCCTCGCGTTTCCTGTCTGTGAACCAGGCATACCACCTGAAGGAGGATCTGGGCACAAAGCCCAGGGTCTACTACATCGCTGGCCACGGGGAGGCGGTGGGACGCGATGTCTTCAAGAGAGACCGTCTGCCAACCGAGTGGCCGTGGGCCGAGCGCGTCAAGGGAGCGAAGACGTGGAAACGCTAGGGCACGACGCCTCCGGGTTCCGGGCCAGGGGCAGCTTCGACGCGGGGGAGCAGCCAGGCGGCGACCGGCTGGAGCGGCTGATCCAGACTGCCCTGGCGCCGGTTACCGGAACGAGCCGCGGCTACTACCTGTGGGTCGCCTTTCTCCTCATGGTCATCGCCTGGGGCATTTATGCCTACTCGCGTCAGCTCCAGGACGGCCTCATCGTCACGGGGATGCGAGATCGCATCTCCTGGGGCCTTTACATCACCACCTTCGTGTTCTTCATCGGCATCAGCCACGCGGGCACCCTCATTTCGGCGATTCTCCGGGTGAGCCAGGCTCGGTGGCGGACGCCCGTCACGCGCATGGCTGAGTTTATCACCGCAGTAGCCCTCATCTGCGGCGCGCTGTTCGTGATCATTGACATGGGCCGACCTGACCGGGTGTTGAACATTATCCTCTACGGCCGCTGGCAATCGCCCATCGTCTGGGACGTGCTGGCCATCACGACCTACCTGACGGCCAGCATCGCGTATCTCTTCCTGCCCATGATCCCTGACCTGGCCCTCTTCCGCGACCGGCTAGCCGGCCGTGCCGCAGCTTGGAGGACTTGGCTCTACGGTCTGCTCGCCGTGCGGTGGCAGGGGACTGGAGCACAGTGGCGCTCCATGGGGGCCGCCATCACCACCGCGATGATCCTGATCATCCCCATCGCCGTTTCGGTCCACACCGTGGTGTCCTGGATTTTCGCCATGACCCTGCGAGAGCCCTGGAACAGCACCATCTTCGGCGCCTTCTTCGTGGCCGGGGCCATCTTCTCCGGTATCGCCACCTTGATCATTGTGATGGCGATCCTGCGGAAGGTCTACCACCTGGAGGAGTACATCACGGAGAAGCACTTCGTGTACCTGGGCTATCTAATGGCGGCCTTCACGCTGATCATGATGTACGGCAATGTCTCGGAGTATCTCACCACAGGCTACAAGATGACGGAGGAGACGGAGTTCCACTTCCGGCAGCTCTTCCTGGAACAGTTTGCCGGCTTCTACTGGTTCTATATTGTGGGAGGCCTGGTAGTCCCCGGTCTTCTGGTGCTGCTCCCCTGGACTCGGAACATCTGGGGCGTTGTCGTAGCGGCGATCTTGGTCGACGCAGCGATGTGGGTCGAGCGGTATTTCATCGTCGTCGCTGGCTTTCGTGTCCCCCTCATGCCCTATGAGCCGTCTACCTATGCGCCGTCGTGGGTGGAGCTGTCCGTCGTGGCCGCTGGCTTCGCCCTGTTCGCCCTTTTGATCACTCTGTTTGTCAAGGTCTTCCCCATCATCGCCGTCTGGGAGGTGGCGGAAGACCTGGAAGGCGTCGAGATCACGCCGGCTGCCGGGCGCCTAGCCCCGGAGTTGGCAGGAGGAGGAGGTTCATGAAGTTGGTAGCTAAGTTGTTGCTTCTTGCGGTCGTCCTGGGAGGGGCGAGCGTCGCCCTTGCCTCGACCGCGGGCGCCTCCCACGCGAAGCTGGAAGTAGTGGCGCCCAGCCAGCTCACCGTGGGGGATTCGGCTGATGTCCGAGTCATGCTCCGCTCTGCTGGGGACGTGCTGCCTATTGCTGGCGCCACTGTCACCTTCTACATGGAGGCGTCGTTTGGGGGTGTCGACGGTGAGGTGGCGATCGGGCAGGCCGTGACCGACGAGAACGGCGTCGCCGTGCTCCCTTACCAGCCCCGCTCCTCGGGTGACCACCAGATACGGGTCGAATACTTGACCCCTGGTACCAGCGAGCCAGAGGAGGCGGTCTGGTCTCATTCCGTGGCTGGCACGACTCAACAGTTGTACCGGTCTACGGCGGGAGTTCAGATTCCTGGGCTGAACGTGTGGCTTCTCATGGCGGTGCTCGCGGGCGTATGGGCGATCCTGTTGAGCGTCGCGCTTCGGGTTGTCGCCATCGCTCGCGCCGGCGCGGATGTGGAGGAGGTCTTCGCGGAGGGGCTTCGCATCAGACGTGCGGCGGCAGTGTCAGCCACCGCTCGGTTGGAGACGACGCGGGGGTGATTCGTAGGTGATTCGTCTGCCCAGGGTCTCCATTCCCCCTGGCCCCATTTTGGGCGCGATCATGATGAGCGGCCTGGCGTTCACGCTCATCGCGGTGATCGTTGCGCGCAGTCCCTACACACATGGGAACCTGCGGCCGAAGGGCTACGACCGGACGGAGATCGCCTATCTTGGCGAAGAGCATCCCTTCGAAGGGCTGGGGCTCGCTGATCCTGGGCTGGCCAGCACGGGCGACCCTCTCCAGGACGGCCGTCTGCTCTTCTTGAAGTACGGCTGTGCCAGCTGCCACGGCTTCGAGGGACAGGGGGCGGCTGTGGGCAAAGACCTTAGCAAATCGGACGCCGAGGAGATCTCGGAGAAAGTCAGAAAAGGACCCAAGGCCATGCCCGCGTTCCTCGTCAGCGTGCTCTCTGATTCGGATCTCCAGAGGCTAATCGACTTCTTGCGGTCGATAAAGGACTAAGCTACAACAGACTAGGCTAGGAGTCTTGATTCGAGAGTTTCTCAAAGGAGGGAGAACATGAAGAAGATAGCGTTTGTTCTGGTTGGGCTGGCCGTGGGGCTGCTGATGGTCTCCGCGGCCTGCGGCGGCGGAGGAGACAAGGAAGAGCCAACAGCAACCGCTCCGGTGCCGGAGGCGACCGCTACGGAGGCGGGAACCACATCCGAGACGCCTCCTCCCAGCACGGTTGGCGACATCGTTTTCGACGCCGCGTCAGCCACCATTACCGTGGACTGGGACACCTCGGACTGGGACAGCATCGAGGGTGTCACGGTTCCCTTGAAGCAGACCGACGTGGACAAACTCGACCCGGTACAGGTGCAGGACCTCGAGATCGACATTGGCCCGCTGCCTCCGGTCGACGCGACGCTGAAGGTGGCCGTCGACGAGAACAACATCTACGTACTGATGGAGGTACCGGACGGCTTCGACTACAACCCTGACCCCGCGATGCACGACTTCTCTGCGGCGATGGCGGTGATGTTCCGCATCGACGATGCGGCCCCGGCGTCGATGGGCGTAGAGCTGGAAGATCTCGAGACCAGCCTCGGCGTTGTTGACCTCTGGCACTGGGAGCTGGACTGCGGGCCGGGAGAAATGAGCGGCGGCGGCGCTGCGGGTTCCGGCAACGACCCCGAGTGCAACCTGGACGACGAGTACGCCCCCAACCCCGAGGACCGCGAGGACGACGGGGGTGGTGACGTCCCCAACAACCCAACGGGCGAAAACAGCCTTTCGGGCGTCTGGAAGCACACGGCAGCGGACGGCGGCCCCGGCGCAGAGGGAGTCTGGGTCTTCGAGATGTCCCGCCCCCTCCAGACCGGCGACACGCAGGACGCCCAGTTTGCCAGCGGCGAGAAGGTGTACATCGGGCTGGCCTACTGGGACCCCAACGAGACCGCCGAAGGATGGACAGGCGCGGGACACCTGCAGAGCGCAGACAACGGTTGGATCGAGGTAACGCTCCCCTAGAGCCCTCCTTTCGTAACGCTACCTGGGCGGCTCGTCACCGCCCAGGTAGCGTTATTGTCCGACAGGAGGCGACAATATCGATCGCCCCGTCGCACCGGATGTCAGGATGTCAAGTCTCACCCGGGGAAGGCGCTCCTTCCTTAAGCGGCTCGCTGTGGGGCTTGGCGCCCTTCTGGCCCTCATGGTCCTCCTTGTCGGGGGGTGGCTGCTCTGGATCGCCCTTCGTCCCCCACCGGAAGGGTTTGCGCCGACGACCAGCCGGGCTGGCGGCGTCGCCGGTGCTCCACCCAACGTCCTGCAGTACACCATCGATGCGAGAAGCCGCAAGGAGTGGGCCTACTTCTCCTTCTCGCGGGGAAGGGCGGTCGCCACGTCGAAAGAGAGCCTCGATTGGGACCTGGCCTTCCGCCGCACCGACAACCTCACCAACGGCGGCGAGACGAACCGCCGCGGGCTGGGCGCCGCCGTCGACCTGGAGAACACCCCCCTCGAAGAGGCGAGCCCGCCTGCGGACGGATACCTGGTGGACGCCACCCACGAGGAACGCGGACTGGAGAACCCGGCGCTGCACAACTGGTACAACTATAGCTGGACCACCCACATCGTGAGCAGCAAGAACCACACCTACGCCGTCCGCACCGCCACGGGCGAGATCGTGCTCCTAACGTTCGTGTCGTACTACTGCGACGACGGCTCGGCCAGCTGCATCACCTTTCGCTACCTGTACCCCGTCCAGCCCTAGCTTGGGCCAGCTCTGGAGCAGCGGGCTATCGAGCCGAGGCCTGGGCCAGGGATCCGTGGCGTAGCGGCAGGCGGACGGTGAACACGCTCCCCCAGCCGGTTGATATGCGACGCGCAGGCCGCCCAGCACGGGAGAGGTGCCGCCACGCGTCCGGCAACCCGTTCCTAGTGCCCATGCAACTTAATCCTCACCTACGCTGATGGCGAGCTGCCGGGCGGCTGTCTGAAGCTGCTCCCTCACCCCTGGCCCCTCTCCC
>MGOB01000051.1:0-165 GCA_001796995.1 Chloroflexi bacterium RBG_16_68_14
GGGGCTTTGCCCCTCTGCACTCCCCCTTTTCCAGCGGCCTGCTAGATCTTCGCCAGGCGGGCGGAGTAGAGGTCCGGCAGCTTCTCCAGCTCCCGCAGGACGTCGGGCGGCACCGCCTCGCCCAGCCGGAGCACCATCATGGCCAGGCCGCCTTCCTGCAGCGGC
>MGOB01000051.1:222-1058 GCA_001796995.1 Chloroflexi bacterium RBG_16_68_14
ACCCCGATCATGCCCGGCCGGTCGACGTTCTCGCAGATGAGCAGGTAGCCGTCGCCGGGCGGGATGTCTACGGCGTAGTCGTTCACGCGGACGATGTGCGTGCCGTCGTGGAAGTGCGTGCCGGAGACGGTGATAGTGCCCTGGTCGGTGGTCAGCCGGACGGAGAGCAGGTTCGGATAGTCCTCGGAGGGCCCCGTGCGCTCGGTGATGCGCAGGCCCCGGTGCTCGGCGATGCGATTGGCGTTAACGATAGTGACGTTCTCCTCGCTCACCGGCGCCAGCAGCCCCTTGATCGCCGCCGCCCGGAGCGGCGTCACGTCATGGCTGGCGATCTCGCCCAGGTACTCGATCTCGACGCCGCGGAGCTGGCCCGCGCAGAGCTGGGTCGACAGCGAGGCGGTCCGCTCGGCCACATCGAGGAAGGGCCAGAGCACGGCCATCGTCTCGGGCGAGACGAGGGGAGCGTTCACGGCGTAGCGGGCCGGCTCCCCCCGGAGCACGGCGAGCACCTGCTCCGCCACGTCCACCGCTACCCGCTCCTGCGCCTCCGCGGTGGAGGCGCCCAGGTGGGGCGTGACGATGACCCGCTCGTGGGTGAGGAGGGGGCTCTCGCCCGGCGGCTCCTCCCGGAAGACGTCGATGGCGGCGCCGGCCACCCGGCCATCGTCCAGGGCGCGCAGCAACGCCCCCTCGTCGATGAGCTCTCCGCGGGCGGTGTTGATGATGCGCACGCCCGGCTTGACCTGGCGCAGTTGGTCCTCGCCCAGCAGGTCGCGTGTGCTGGGGGTAAGCGTGACGTGGAGGCTGATGAAGTCGGCCTGGCCGAGCAGGTCGTC
>MGOB01000051.1:1070-4832 GCA_001796995.1 Chloroflexi bacterium RBG_16_68_14
CTCCACGCCCAGGCTCTGCGCCCGCTCCGGCGGCACGTAGGGATCGGTGGCGATGACCCGCATCTCCATGGCGCGCGCGCGCCGGGCCACCTCGGTCCCCACCTGGCCGAGCCCGATCAGTCCCAGCGTCTTCCCGCGTAGCTCCACGCCCACGAACTTCTGCCGCTCCCACCGCCCTGACCGCAGGGAGGCGTGGGCGTCCGGCAGCTTGCGGGCCAGCGCCAGCATGAGGGCGAGGGTGTGTTCGGCGGCGGAGATGGTGTTGCCGGTGGGCGCGTTCACCACCACCACCCCGCGGTGCGTCGCCGCCTCCAGGTCGATATTGTCCACGCCCATGCCCGCCCGGCCCACGACCTGCAGGCGCTCGCCCGCCTCGATCACCTCGCGGGTGACCTTCGTCTCGGAGCGGACGATGAGCGCCTCGTAGCCGCCGATGAGCTTCAGCAGCTCCTCCGGCGGAGGCCGCAGGCGCACGTCCACCTCCACTTCTCGGCTCAGCAGGTCGATGCCGTCCTGGGCGATGGGATCGGTGATGAGTACTTTCGGCATGGGTATCCTTGCCGCCATTGTAGCGCGGCCGCTATCTGAACGCGATGCGTAGAACGCGTAGGGGCGGGTCTGAGACCCGCCCCTACGCGTTCATTTCCGACAGGGGCTTCTAGGCCATAGCCGTCTCAGGCAGCGCGTAGCCCAGGCGCGGCAGGGCACCGCGCAGCGCCGCGATGGTGACTTGGATGTCCTTCTCCGTCACCCAGCCCAGGTGACCGATGCGGAAGATCTTGCCAGCCAAGGGCCCCTGCCCGCCCTCGATCAGCGTGTCGTACTCGTCCTGGAGGAGTTTGTACAGCTTAGCCCACTCGATGGGCTCCGGCACGTTCACCGCCGTCACGGTGTTCGACACGCACCGCTCGTCGGCCAGGAGCTCCAACCCAAGCGACTTCACGCCGGTCCGCGTGAGGTCGGCTATCCGCTGGTGCCGCTCCACGATGCCGTCGATCCCCTCCGCGACGAGTTGCCGAAGCGCAACGTCCAGCGCGTAGAACAGCGAGATCGCCGGCGTCCAGGGCGTCTGGCCCTTCGCCAGGAACTCTTTCGCCTTGCCGTAGTCGAAGTAGAAGCGCGGCATCTTCGACTGCTCGTACGCCTTCCACGCGCGCTCGCTCACCGACACCATCGCGAGGCCCGGCGGCACCATCCAGCCCTTCTGAGAGCCGGTCGCGACGACGTCCAGATCCCACGCATCCACCGGGCAGCGGATCGACCCCAGGCTGCTGATGGCGTCGACCAAGAGCAGCGCGGTGGGCTGCACGCGCCGCACGGCCGCTGCGATCGCCTCCAGGTCGTTGGTTACGCCTGTCGATGTCTCGTTGTGCGTCACGCAGACCGCCTTGTAGGAGCCGTCCTTTTGCAGCGCCTGCGCCACGGCGTCCGGGTCGGCGGCGGTGCCCCAGTCGAAGTCGATCTTCGTCACGTCCGCGCCGTAGGTCTTTGCGATGGTGGCGAAGCGGTCGCCAAAGACGCCAATGGACACAACCAGCACGCGGTCGCCCGGCGAAAGGGTGTTCACGACCATCGACTCCATGGCGCCGGTGCCGGAACACGAGAGGCAGAACAGATCGCTCTTCGTCTCGAAGAGCTGCTTGAGGCTATCGGTCACACGACCAATGATCTCGGCGAAGGCCGGGCTGCGGTGGTGGATCATCTGGCGGCCCATTGCCTGCAAGACATCGGGCGGGCACGGCGTAGGGCCGGGGCTACGTAGGTTCACGGGAACGCCTCCTGTGAAGTAATTCTCAAACCATGATACGTGAGGGAGAGGTGAGGGTCAATGAGAGATTGCTGAATAAGGATCTGCTAGGCGCGTTCTAGGAGACGCCGACCAGGTCTCCCCAATTCCCCGTGGGACAGGCTTTATCCCCCGCCTGCCGCCCCTGCCCGCCGGCAGGCGGGGGCAGGGGCAGGTGTCGCCGTCGGGCTGAAGCCCGACCCGCAGTATTATTCAGCAGGGTCAATGAGCGCCTTCCCGCCCTGGAGCGGGTCACGCTACAATGAGGCGCCGTGGCTGCCCGCAACCCCTACCGCGGTCTCCCCTCCGTCGACCGGGTCCTGGCGGACGAACGGGTGCGCGCCCTCTCGGCCGAGTACTCCGGCGATACCGTGGTCACCCTGGTGCGGGAGGAGCTCGACGCCGTCCGCGAGGCCATCGCCGGCGGTGGGGCCGCCCCGCCGCTCGAGGCCATCGTCGCGGCGGTAGGCCGGCGGGCGCGCTCGGCGCTGGCGCCGTCGCTGCGGCCGACGATCAACGCCACCGGCGTCATCATCCACACCAACCTGGGCCGCGCGCCCCTCTCCGACGAGGCGCTGGCGGCGATGGCCGAGGCCGCCCGCGGCTACTCCAACCTGGAGTTCGACCTGGAGGCGGGCGAGCGCGGCTCCCGGCACGTCCACCTGGAGGAGCAGCTCCGGCGCCTCACCGGCGCCGAGGCGGCCTTTGCCGTGAACAACAACGCCTCGGCCGTCCTCCTCGCCCTCTCCGCTCTGGCCGCCCGCCGCGAGGTGGTCATCTCCCGCGGCCAGCTCGTCGAGATCGGCGGCGGCTTCCGCATCCCGGACGTCATGGCCCAGAGCGACGCCTTCCTGGCGGAGATAGGCACCACGAACCGCACCTACCTGCGCGATTACGAAGAGGCGATCACCGAGCACACGGCCGCCCTCATGCGCGTCCACGCCAGCAACTTCAAGGTGGTCGGCTTCACCGCCTCCGTGTCGATCCAGGAGCTGGCGCAGCTGGCCCGCGAACGCCGGCTCTACCTTATCGACGACCTGGGGAGCGGCTGCCTGCTGGACACCGCCCGCTTCGGCCTGCCGCCGGAGCCCACGCCCCAGGAGAGCCTGGCCGCCGGCGCCGACCTCGTCCTCTTCTCCGGCGATAAGCTCCTGGGCGGGCCCCAGGCGGGCATCATCGCCGGCCGGCGAGAGGTGGTCGAACGGCTGCGGCGCCATCCCCTGGCGCGGGCGGTACGCATCGACAAAGTCAGCATTGCCGGGCTGGCCGCCACCCTCAACCACTACCTGAAGGACGAGGCGGCGGAGAAGGTGCCGGTCTGGCGCATGATCGCCGCGCCGGTCGACGGCCTGGCGCGGCGGGCGCGGCGCTGGGCGCGCGCGGCCGGCCGCGGCGCGACGGTGGTCGACGGCCGTTCGATGGTGGGCGGCGGCAGCCTGCCCGAGGAGGGGCTGCCCACGAAGCTGCTCGCCCTCCCGGCCACGCCCGAACGCCCGGCCGAGGCGCTCGCCCGCCGGCTGCGCGCCCATGACCCGCCCGTCGTCGCCCGCATCGAGCGCGACACGGTGCTGCTCGACCCGCGCACCGTCCACCCGCGGGAGGACCGCGTCGTGGTGGAGGCGCTGCGGGCGGCGCTGGGGGAAAGCAACGGGTCGTGAAGAAGGCATCCGCTCTCCTCCTGTCTGCTGCAGGACTGACAGCTCTTGCTGTTAAGAATCGCATCGATGCAGCCGCGGTTCTGCCGCCGGAAAGCGCCCGGCCCATACACGTCGATGGCCTGCGGCTCTACGTCATCGAGCAGGGCCCAGCGGACGCCCGCGCAGTGGTGCTGCTGCACGGCTCTGCCGGCTCCTGCTGGGGAGCAGAGGCGCTCCTGCCTCTGCTGAAGGATCGCTATCGCGTCCTCGTTCCGGAACGGCCCGGCCAGGGCTGGAGCGACCAGCCCCGGAGCTATCGGCTGGCCGACATGACCGAAA
>MGOB01000051.1:4853-5623 GCA_001796995.1 Chloroflexi bacterium RBG_16_68_14
AGCGTGGAGCGCCCAATCCTGGTTGGCTGGTCGTACGGTGGCGGCGTGGCGATGCGGATGGCTGTCGACCATCCAGGGTTCGCGGATGGGTTACTGCTCCTGGCAAGCGATGGGCCCACCTTGACGCTGGAGGGCCACAGCGAGGAGACCGCCATGCGGTTGGCGACAACACTGCTCACCAAGCCGCTCCTCGGCCCTCTGTTGGGCTGGACCATCGTCCCCTACGTGGTACGTCGATTCTTCGCGAGGGCGCTACAAGGGAAGTTCGGGCCTGACCGGCCTTTGCTTAGCGAAACCTACGTTCAACGGGCGAAGGAGATTTACTCTCGGCCCGGCATCGTCCTGGCAGCTGCCAAGGAATGGCTCCATGAAGAGGAAGACCTGAACGAGCTAGAGCCGTATCTTCCCAGTATACGAGTGCCAGTTTGGTCAGTCAGCGCAGAACTGGACTCATTTGTCCCCATGAGTGTAGGCGAGGCTCTCGCGGGCGTCATCCCGGGCGCACGCCATGTACTTCTTCCAGGTGCCCCTCATGGCTTTCCCGAATCGCGGCCGGAGGAGACGGGCCGACTGCTGGATGCATTCGTCGCTGAGGTGGACCGCGACTCAGTTCGTTCTTAAACGCTTCGCTATACTGACCCCGCCATGCCCCTGGTCTACGCCTGCATCTGCCCCCATCCGCCCGTCATCGTGCCGGAAGTCGGGCGCGGGCGCGAGGAGGAGACGCAGCGCACCATCGCCGCGCTGCGCCGCGTGGCCGGGGAGCTGGC
>MGOB01000051.1:5749-6099 GCA_001796995.1 Chloroflexi bacterium RBG_16_68_14
CGCCTTCGAGACGGACCAGGAGCTGGCCCAGCGCATCCAGGAGGAAGCGGCGAAGGTCGATGTGCCGCTGGCGCCGCTCAAGCGCTGGGACGGCGGGCTCGACTGGGGCTGCACCGTACCCCTGTACTACCTGAGGGAGGCGTTAGCCGGCGCCCGCCTTCTGCCTATGACCATCTCCTGGCTGGAGCCGCGCTTCCACTTCGACTTCGGGCGGGCCATCGGCCGGGCGCTGGCGGACTACGGGCGGCGCGTCGTCTTCGTCTGCTCCGCCGACCTCTCCCACGCCTTGACCCCCGGCGCGCCCAACGGCTACGACCCCGCCGGCAGGCTCTTCGACGAGCGCTACCGGC
>MGOB01000051.1:6159-8874 GCA_001796995.1 Chloroflexi bacterium RBG_16_68_14
CACGCGGCGGAGGACGCCGTGCCCCAGACCGCCATCCTCATGGGCGCCCTGAGCGGCTGCAGCATCCAGCCCCGCGTCCTCTCCTACGAGAGCCCCTTCGGCGTCGGCTACCTGGTCGCCGCCATCGACGTGCTGGGCCCGCGGCGGGAGAGGGGGGGAGTGCAACAAGCTCCGCATGGCGCAACGACCTAAGCGAGCTACCGGCCGCCAACTTGTCCGCGCGCTGGAGCGCCTGGGTTGGCGAGTGGACCGTACTAAGGGGAGCCATCACATCATGCGGCATCCGGAGTTCCGGCGCACCACATTGTCCATTCCCGTGCACGGAAATCAGGCTCTGCCAATTGGTACCCTGATGAACATTCTGAAGGACGCGCAGGTGGACGTGGAACGGTTCAACGAGTTAGTCTAGAAGCAACATGAAGTATGCCGTTATCCTGAGCCGAGACGAAGAAGGTAACTGGCTCGTGTCCGTGCCAGGCTTTCCCGGCTGTCACACCTGGGGCCGAACCAGAGAAGAGGCGCTGGCCAACGCGCAAGAGGCGGTAGAAGGCTGCATCGAGAGCCTTCGTGCCTCTGGCGATCCGCTGCCCGAAGAAGCAACGCCGCCCGAGATCGAATTCGTTCAAATCAGCGTCTGATCCACACCGACTGACCCCTCATCACTTCGGTTGGTAAGGTTCTACGGCTCTAAGGTTCCAAGGTTCTTCTTGGTTCTGGGTTCTCGGTTCTAGCGAGGAGTCCGTCATGCCCCAAGCGTGGAACCACCAGTTCGCTGAGGTGAACGGCGTCCGGCTGCACTACGTGCGACAGGGCAGCGGCAGGCCGGTGCTGCTCATCCACGGCTGGCCCGGCTTCTGGTTCGAGTGGAACCAGAACATCCCGGCGCTGGCCGAGCGCTTCGACGTGGTGGCGCCGGACATGCGCGGCTTCGCCTACTCCGACAAGCCGGACCTTCCGCCCGAGCAGGGCTACACCGACGCCGTCATGGCCGGGGACCTCGCCGCGCTGGTACGCGCCCTGGGCTTCGAGCGCGTGAGCGTCGTCGCCCACGACTTCGGGGCGACCTGGGCCCAGCGCTTCGCGCGGGAGCATGCCGACCTGCTGGAGAAGCTGGTGCTCTTCAACCCGCCCTATCCCGGCATCGGCGCCCGCTGGTTCCAGTTGCCCCAGGTCTTCGAGAGCTGGTACATGATCTTCCACCAGCAGCCCTGGGCCGAGGAAGTGGTAGGCGCCAGCCGCGCCGGCATCGAGACCTACCTGCGCCACTTCCTCCGCCACTGGTCGCACGACACGGACGTGTTCACCGACGAGGAGATCGACGAGTTCGTGGAGGCGTACTCGCAGCCGGGGGCGCTGCGCGGCGGCTTCAACTGCTATCGGGCCGCCTTCCGCACCGCCGGCCAGGGAGCCAACGACCCGATCGCGACGCCGACGCTCATCCTCTGGAGCGACCGCGACCCGATCCTGCGCTTCGAGTGGAGCGACCAGCTCGCGCAGCACTTCCCCAACCACACGCTGAAGAAGATCGAGGGCTGCGGCCACTTCATGCACCGCGAGGCGTCGGAGCGGGTGAACCAGGAGATCATTGGGTTTTTGAGGTAGTCAGCTATCAGCTTTCAGCGGTCAGCCTGTCAGCGGATAAGGGAGCGGATTAGGGGATACGTCGAGCGACCATTCGGTCGTCCCTACATGGCGTCACACGACAACAAACTCGATCAGGTACCAGGCGCCGCCGTGAAACCAACTAAGGTTGAGGTCGGCGACCCCGGCGGGGATGAGGTCCAATGGTGGCGGCTGCTCGTACTGGGGTTGAAGCCGAAGCAGCAGCCTGTTCACGAGGGAGAGGCGGCGATCGGTGGGGACGCCTACGTCGCAGATCACGACTCTGGCACCCTGCTTCGCCACACGCACCATCTCCGCGATGGCCCCCTTCCTGTCGCCGAACTCAGCAAGGCCGCCGTGGTGAAGGACGGCGTCGAACGCGCCGCCAGCGAACGGAAGATGGGCAGCCTCGCCTTCGATGAGGTCGGCCTCCAGCTTCCGACTGCGCAGCTTCCAGCGGCAGCGGTCGAGCATGGCGGGTGAGATGTCGAGGCCGGCGAGGCGCACGTCACCGCCTAGCGCCGTCGAAATCAGGGGTAGGTTCGTGCCGGTTCCGACCGACACTTCAAGCACGCGCGCGCCGGGCCTCAGCGCCAGATGTTCGATCGCCTGGCGACGCTCTCTCGTGCCGGAAACGCCGCGCAGGAGGGCAACAGCTCGATTGGCCCAGTCGTACCAGCGAGCCCGGCCCTGATAGTAGTTGCGTGAGCGGCGCTCGTCACTGTACACCAGTCCAGTCTACAACAGGCACGGCTGCGTAGGGTACTGCTACAATCGATACCAGGATGGACGAGCACACCCTGCGGGTCCTCGAGTTCGACAAGGTGCTGGCGCGGCTAGCCCGCCTCACCTCCTTCTCGGCCGGGCGAGAGCTGGCGCTGGCGCTGCGGCCGTCGGCCGACCGGGACGAGGTGGTGCGCCGCCAGCGCCTCACCGGCGAAGCGCGTCGCCTGAGCGAGCTCCAGCCCCGCGCCGGGCTGGGCGGCGCCCGCGATGTGCGCCTCCAGGCCGACAAGGCTGCCCGCGGCAGCGTCCTCCAGCCTTCCGAGTTGCTGGAGATCGCCGGCACGCTGGAGGCGGCGGGCGACCTGCGCGCCACCATCGTCCGCTTCC
>MGOB01000051.1:8919-13151 GCA_001796995.1 Chloroflexi bacterium RBG_16_68_14
TGCCCGAGCTGGTCGCCGAGATCACGCGCAGCATCGACCAGCGGGCGGAGGTGACCGACGCCGCCAGCGCCGCGCTGGCCGCCCTCCGCCGCAATGTGCGCATCGCCCACGACCGGCTCAACGACCGGCTTCAGGAGATCCTCCATTCGCACCAGTATCGCGACGCCATCCAGGAGCCCATCGTCACCCTGCGCGACGGGCGCTACGTGATCCCGGTGAAGGCGGACCAGCGGGGCCATATCCGGGGCATCGTGCACGACGTCTCGGCCAGCGGCGCGACGGTCTTCCTCGAACCCCTCTCCGTCGTCGAGCTGGGCAACACCTGGCGGGAGCTGCAGCTCGAGGAGCAGCGCGAGGTGGAGCGCGTCCTGCGCGAGCTGAGTGACCTGGTCGGCGAGTCCGCCGACGCCATTATCGACACCGTGACCGCCCTGGCCGAGCTGGACCTCGCCCTGGCCAAGGCGCGGCTGGCTGAGGAGCTGGCCGCCCCTGAGCTCCCCCACCCCGGCGAGGCGCAGGGCTGGATCGTCGCGCCCACGGACACGCTCCATCTCCTCAACGCCCGCCATCCCCTGCTCACCCTTCGGCTAGGCTCAGGGCAGGCCGGCGAGGTGGTGCCTGTCACCGTCACCGTCGGCGGCGACTGCACCGCGCTGCTCATCACAGGGCCCAACACCGGCGGCAAGACCGTCGCGCTGAAGACGGCGGGCCTGCTGGCGCTCATGGCCCAGGCCGGTCTGCCCCTCCCGGCCGACGCCGCCTCCACCGTCCCCGTCTTCACCTCCGTCTACGCCGATATCGGCGACGAGCAGAGCATCGAGCAGTCCCTCTCCACCTTCAGCAGCCACATGACGCAGATCATCCACATCATCGGCTCGGCGCGGCGCGAGAGCCTGGTGCTGCTGGACGAGCTGGCCGCCGGCACCGACCCGGTGGAGGGCTCGGCGCTGGCGCGGGCGATCCTCCAGCGGCTGCTGGAGGTGGGCTGCCTGGTCATCGCCACCACCCACCACGGCGAGCTGAAGGCCTTCGCCCACGTCACTCCGGGCATCATGAACGCCTCGGTGGAGTTCGACCCGGAGACGCTGCGGCCCACCTACCACCTCACCATCGGCCTGCCCGGCCGCAGCAACGCCCTCACCATCGCCGAGCGGCTGGGCCTGCCCCACGAGCTGATCGAGGCCGCCCGGGCCGCCATCGCCCCCGACCAGGCCCAGGTCGAGTCGCTCCTGGGCGACATTCGCCGCGAGCGGGACCAGGCGGCCGCCGAACGCCAGGCCCAGGAGCAGGCGCACCAGGAGGCGGAGGAGGCCCGGCAGCAGGCCGAGGAGCGGCTGGCCGAGGTGGAGGAGCGGCTGGACCAGATGGTGGAGCGCACCACGGCGGAGCTGGAGCGCGACGCCCAGGCGGTGCGCGAGCTGCTCACCCAGGCGGAGGTGGACATCGAGCGGGGGCGGGCCAAGCGCGCCGCCGAGCGGCTGGCCAAGGCGCTGGAGCGCAAGCAGCAGTCGGAGGAGCGGCGGCCGCCCAAGCCACCGAAGCCGAAGAAAGCCCCCGACGCGTCGGGGCCGGCGCCGGAGGAGATCCAGCCCGGCGACCTGGTCTGGATCCAGGGCTACGACCGCTACGGCGAGGCGCTCTCGGCGCCGGACGAGCGGGGCGAGGTGGAGCTCCACCTGGGCCCCCTGCGCGGCCGCGTCCGCCTCGACCACGTGGAGCGCGTCCAAAGGCCGAAGCATAAGGAAGGCGCCGCGACCCGCGACCCGCGACCCGCGACCCTCACCCCCACGGAAGCGCCGCCGCTCGACCTCGACCTGCGCGGGCAGACGGTGGACGAGGCGCTGCTGGCCATCGACCAGTACCTGGACCGCGCCTACCGGGCCAGCCTGCCCTGGGTGCGCATCGTCCACGGGAAGGGCACCGGCACCCTGCGCCGCCAGGTGCGCGACCTGCTGGCCAAGCACCCCCTGGTCCGCTCCCACGAGTCGGGCAAGCCCGATGAGGGCGGCGACGGGGTGACGGTGGTACACTTGGCGGAGTGATGGCCTGCTATAATGCGGGCGCGATGGCACAGCGCGGGAAAGCCGGCAGCTTCGAGGTGATCTTCGAGCCGGAGGATGAGGGCGGCTACCATGTCTACTGCGCGCTCCTCAAGGGCTGTCACTCCTATGGCAAGACCAAAGAAGAGGCCCGCAAGAACATCGCGGAGGCGATTGAGCTCTGGCTGGAGAGCGCTAAGGAACTCGGTCTTACCATTCCTGAGCACGAGGTGGTCGAGGTCCCCTGAGATGAGCGCCCGCCTCCCGGCGGTTCGGGCCCGATAGGCGGTGCGAGCGCTGGAGCGGGCCGGCTGCTGAAGGAGGCCGCGGCCATCTACCAGGAGATCGGCACCGGCGGCCCAGGGCCGGAGACTGTGCGCGCCAAGCTGCGGGAGCTGGGCTGTGAGTGAGGCCAGCACCCCGGCGGGCCGGGTTCAGCCCATCATCCCGCCCCGAAGGTCGGGCTTTAGCCCGACGGTGGGCTTGGCAGGCTGAAGCCTGCCCTTCGGGCCTGCCCTTCGGATGTTCTCACAGGATGCGCAGGGGCGACACGCGCCCGACGGTGGTACACTTAGCGGAGTGAGAGGAGGCGCGACATGTTCGGTGACGTATCCGGCACGCTGGAGAGCGTGAAGAGCGCTATTGTGGATCGGGTGACCGCCCGCACGGCCTACGGCGAGCCGGTCACCGCGAACGGCGTTACTGTCATTCCCGTCGCCAGGATCGCCTTCGGCTTCGGCGCGGGCGGCGGCGTGGGCGAGGCCGGGCCCTCAGGCGACGGCGGGGAAGCTGGGCCACCGCCCACCGGCGGAGGGGGCGGAGGGGGCGGCGTCGTCCAGCCGCTGGGGTTCATCGAGATCAGCGCCGGTGGCGCGCGCTGGGTGCCCCTGGAGCCGTCCCCCAGCGAGGTGGCGCTGCGCGCCCTCGTCATCGCGGCGGTGCTGGCCCCCTTCGGGGGGCGGCGCGGCCTGCTGAGCCGGCTGCTGGCGCTGCTGCTGGGCCGGGTGCTGGTGGGCCGGCTCTTCCGGCCGAACCTGCCGCCCATCGAGGGGTTGCGCTTCGGCAGGTTCGCCGAGAGCCCGGCCTGACGCCGGATCGCGATGAACGCTGATATCGTCAGCAGCATCCACACCCTCTTGCGCGGCTTCCAGGAGGGGCTTTCCGCGCGCACCGTCTACGGCGAGCCGGTCACGGCGGCCGGCATCACCGTGGTGCCGGTGGCGACCGTCACGTCGGCCTTCACCGGCGGCGGGGGCGGCGGTCCCGGGGGAGGTGGAGGCGGGGTGGCAGGCGGCCTGGTCCAGCCTGCGGGCTACATTGAGGTCAGCGAGGCCGGCTCACGCTGGGTGCCGGTCGAGGGGCCGCGCAGCGAGCAGCTCCTCCGCATCCTCGGCATCGTAGCGGCTCTGCTGCCCATCGGCGGCCGGCGCGGCGTCCTCACTCGCCTGCTGTTGGCGCTGGCCGTCCTGGCGCTCAGCGGACAGCTCGGCCCGAGCAGGACGCCGCTGCTGCCGGAGGAGCTGCGCTTCGGGAGACCGGCCCGAGAGGCGACGTGATCACCGTCCTGGCCGGCGGCGTCGGCGCGGCCCGCTTCCTGCGCGGGCTGGTCGACGTGGTCGACCCGCCGTCGCTGACTATCATCGGCAACACCGGGGACGACGAGGAGTTCCTGGGGCTCCACGTCTCGCCCGACCTGGACACCGTCGTCTACACGCTGGCGGACGCCGTCGATCCCGAGCGGGGCTGGGGCCTGGCGGGCGACACCCACGCCTGCCTGGAGCAGGCGGCACGGCTGGGCGAGGAGGTCTGGTTCCGCCTGGGCGACGCCGACCTCGCGACCCACGTCCAGCGCACGCTTCTCCTCCGCCAGGGCCACACTCTCAGCCACGCTACCCAGGCTGTCGCGCGCGCCTTCGGCCTGGCCTGCCGCCTGCTGCCCATGAGCGATGACCAGGTGCGCACCATCGTCGCCACCGACGCCGGCGAGCTCCCGTTCCAGGAGTACTTCGTGCGCCGCGCCTGGCAGGACGAGGTGCACGCCCTCCGCTTCCAGGGCGCGGAGGCGGCGCGACCGGCGCCCGGCGTCCTGGAAGCCATCGCCCAGGCGGAGGCGGTCATCGTCGCGCCCTCCAACCCTCTGGTGAGCATCGGGCCCATCCTGGCGGTGCCCGGCCTGCGCCAGGCGCTGTGCGA
>MGOB01000051.1:13283-13844 GCA_001796995.1 Chloroflexi bacterium RBG_16_68_14
CGCCGACTTCCTGGACGTGCTGGTGCTCGACCGGGAGGACGCTGCCCTGGCGCCGGAGGTGGAGGCAGTGGGCGTCCGTCCGGTGGCGACGGACACCATCATGCGCGACGCCGAGTCGCGCCGCGCCCTGGCTGAGGCGACGCGGCGCGCTGTGCTAAGCTAGCTCCGTGCCGTACGGCCTCATCCCGGTGAAAGAGCTGTCGCAGGCGAAAGCGCGCCTCGCGCCCGCCCTGGACGGCGCCGGCCGCCGCGAGCTGGCGCTGGCCCTCTTCCGCGACGTGCTGGCGGCGGCCCTCGCCTGCCCTGCTCTGGACAGGGTCGCCGTCGTCACACAGGACCCCGATGTCCTCTCCCTGGCCGCCGCAGCCGGCGCGCAGGGCCTGCTGGAGCCCGGCGGCCTGAACGAGGCCCTCACCGCCGCGTCCGAGTCGCTGGTCCGCGCCTACGGCCCGGGCAGGCGACGAGCAGGCCCGGGCAGGGGGCGCCTGAACCGCCTGGTCATCCTCGCGGCCGACCTGCCCCTGGCCAGAGCGGAGGACATCGAGGCGGTCGCCCGTGCCG
>MGOB01000051.1:13910-30928 GCA_001796995.1 Chloroflexi bacterium RBG_16_68_14
GCCCGGCTCCATCCCGTTCCGCTTCGGGCCGGAGAGCGCCCGCCGGCACCTGGCTGCAGCGGAAGAGGTCGCCCTGCGCTCGTTGCGCCTCGACCTGCCGGCCCTCGCCCTGGACATCGATACGCCGGGCGACCTCGCCCGGCTGCGCAGCGCCGTCGACGCGGGCCAGGTGGTGGGAGCGCACACCCTGGCCACCCTCGAGCGGCTCGGTCTCGTCACGCCACCGGTTCCGAGAGGATAGCGAGAGATGGAGGCCTACCAAGCCATCACCGGTCGTCGTTCCGTGCGGCGGTTCAGCCGCATCCCAGTCGCGCGGCCGCTGCTCCAGAAGCTGCTGTACGGGGCCTGTCTGGCGCCGGCGCCCCACCACACCCGCCCCTGGCGCTTCGTGCTGCTGGAGACGGCGGAGGCCCGCCAGCGGCTGGCCGAGGCGATGGGCGCCGCCTGGCGCCGCGACCTGGAGGCCGACGGCGTGGCGCCGGAGCGGATCGCAGCGCTGCTCACCCGCTCCCAGCGCCAGACCGAGGAGGCGCCGGCGCTGGTGCTGGCCTGCCTGGTAGCCGAGGGCCTGCCTGCCCGTCCGGAAGGCGGGCGCCGCTGGCCGGACGAGCGCCGCCAGCGCGCCGAGTGGGGGATGGCGGTCCAGAGCATGGGCTGCGCCCTGGAGAACATCCTGGTGGCCGCCCACGCCGAGGGGCTGGCCGGCTTCTGGATCTCCGCGCCGCTCTTCTGCCCGGAGGCGGTGCGGGAGGCGCTGGACCTGCCACCTGAGTACCAGGCCCAGGCACTCATCACGCTGGGCTACCCAGCGCCGGATGTCTCGCCGCGGCCGCGGCGAGAGCCGGACCTGGCGAAGTTGCTGACCGCGCGCTGACCTGACGGGATGGCCCGAAACAGGTTCCGGCTGCGCGAAGGCTCGTCGAAGGACCTGCCGGCGCTCACGAGGATAGACGGCAGCTTCGGCAACGAGTGGCTCCTCTACCTCCAGCGGCGTGGCGGCCCCATCGAGCAGACTATCGAGCTGCGCTGGCGTAAGGTGAGGCCGGCGGGCAGCCGCCGCAGCTTCGAGGTGGACGTCGCCACCCTCCGCAGCGACCTCCGGCGCTCGGAGCGCCTGATCGTCGCCGAGGCCGACCGGCGCGTCGTCGGCTACCTGATGCTGGGGACGAACTGGAACCGCACGGCGGAGCTGGTCGCCATCATCGTGGACGCCGCCTATCGGAGGCGCGGGCTGGGACGGCGCTTCGTTCAGGAGGCGGAGGCCTACGCCCGGGGGCGCAGCCTGCGCGCCCTCCAGTGGGAGGCGCAGACCGACAACCGCGACGCCATCGAGTTCGCCGTCTCCCAGGGCTTCCGCATCGTGGCCGTCCACGACGCCCTCTACCACAACCGCGGCGACCAGCGCCAGCTCGCGCCGGACTTCCGCGGGCTGGCCGTCTTTCTGACCAAGGAGCTGGACTGAGGGTCGCTCGTCACTGGTCGCTAGCGGCCTGTCAACGGATAGAGGGACGGACTAACGGATGGCGCGGCGCGTCATCCGGGGCGCCGTCGGTACGGGCCGGACGGACCTGAAGGTCCGTCCCTACGTCCCCCACCCGCCGCTGAACGGCGTTCACAGGCCGTGCTATACTGGCGCCGCCACCCCCCTTCGCACCTGGACCAAAGGAGGCAAGAGATGCCCCACGAGATGATCATCACCGAGCAGCGCGGCAGGGTCGGCGTCGTCAAGTTGAACCGGCCCGAAAAGCTGAACGCGCTACACCCCACCATGATGGCGGAGACGCGCCAGCAGATCGAGGCGTGGAACGCCGATCCCTCGGTCGGTGCTATGGTCCTCACCGGCGAGGGGCGCGCCTTCTGCGCCGGCGCCGACATCGGCGGCTGGCAGCGCCAGATCGAGGAGCGGGAGCGGGGCGGCGACGGCCAGCGGGAGCGCCAGCAGCGGCAGGAGCGGGAAGAGAGCTGGACCGAGCTCTGGCGGCGCTGCAAGCCGGTCGTCTGCGCCATCAACGGCCCGGCCATCGGCGCGGGGCTCACCATCACCCTGGGCGCCGACGTGCGCATCGCCTCGCCCCAGGCGCGGCTGTCGATGCGCTTCGTGCGGGTGGGGGTGCTGCCGGAGCTGGCCAGCACCCACCTCCTGGCCCACATCGTCGGTCTCGGGCACGCGCTGGAGCTGATGCTGAGCGGGCGCATCATCTACGGCGAGGAGGCCGCGCGCATCGGCCTGGTCAACCGCGTGGTGGAGGCCGACAGGCTGCTGGACGACGCCGTCGCCACCGCCGCCGAGATCGCCTTCAACCCGGCCGAGTCGCTCCTGGCCATCAAGAAGCTCTTCTGGGAGAACTTGCTGGAGGGCGACATTGTCGAGGTGGAACGGCGGGAGATGCGGGAGTTCGTCGCCTCCCAGGGGCGGCCCTACTTCAAGGAGGCGGTAACGGCCTTCCGCGAGAAGCGGGAGCCGGACTTCCACAAGGCGCAGGCGTAGGGGCCAGCCACCCGGCGCAGTAGGGGCGGTTCGCGAACCGCCCCCAGCCCATCGTCCGGCTGCTAAGCCCCGGCGAGCAGGTCGAAGATGTTGCTCAACGCGCCGGCCTCCGCCCGGTACAGCTCGGTGTACTTGCAGTTCGAGCAGCTCACGGCTGAGAACTTCCGGTACTGGAAGTTAAACAGCCTGGAGAGCCACCCCCCGGCGGTCGAGAGCGTGTTCACCTCGCAGCCTGTATTACCGCACTTCGCGCAGCGGAAGTTCTCGATCATGACGGTCCCTCCTGAGCCATAGACTGGCTCATGCTACCCGTTCCGATCCTTCGAACTTCGGGCCTCCAACAATGCTTGACTCCTGCATCGGTAGCAGCTTACGATAGGGCCTAAGCCTGTCGCTTCAGGAGCAGGAGAGGGCCTGATGACATCAGTGCTGGCAAGGGTGCTGCTTGTGGGCGCAGCCGTCGTGCTGGCGTTCGTCGCCGGCGGGCAGCATGGTGCGACCAGCTCCGTCGGTGCGGCTGGCGTGTCTTCGGCGCTCGGGCTCGCGGTGAACGGCGCGCCGGCGCCGATGCACATGGAGCTCGTTATCACCTACCAGGGTGTTACCTTTAGGCACAGCTATGACGTAACGATCCGCGACTGCTCAGCCGACCCCCTCGAGTTCAACGGCACCGGCCAGTATCCCTCAGGCGGCGCGGCCGTCTACACCGAAGAGGTGAGCAATGGCCAGATCGCCGATGACGTCATGACCTTCACGACCACCTACAACACCGGCTACTGGGCGACGTTGTCGCTGGAGAGGATTGGCCCTGACACTTGGTTCGGTGGCGGGCACGACAGTTCAGAGCAGGCCTTCGACTCGACGTCAGTCACCACCCGCGGAGGCTGCGCAGTCCTGCTGCCGGACGAGACGGACGAGCAGCCACCGGACGAGCAGCCTGATGAGCCCGCCGTCGACCAGCCGGCAGACGCCGAGCAGGCTGAGCCTACTACCGACCCGCTCAGCGTCGCCCTCGCCGAGCTCTTTGCCGGCGGAGGAGACTACTGGACGAGAGGTAACGATTATGCGCGAGAGAGGACGGGCGAGACAGTTTACGACAGCTCTGACGGCGAGTTTGAAGACAACATAATCGGCGCCTTCCACGAGTCGATTGGTTCTCCTACCAACAAGACGAAAGCGCAAGCGCAGGCGGAGCTTGTGATGGTGCTCGTGGCCCGTTACGCCGCCGCCAAGGACAGCACGGGCAAGTTGCTCTTCCCGTCTATCTTCCAGGCGTTGCCCGTGTTCGGCCGCCTCGCCCAGAAAGCCGCCGATGAGGAGGACCCACGCGCTCAGCTTGCCCTTGGGCGCTTCTTTGTACTTCTCATGGATCTCGATATACAAGCCGGTAAGGGCCAATGATCCAGATGAGACTGGCCGTCGCTTCGCTGGGCGGGCTGCTCCTCTTCCTGACTGCCTGCGGTGGAGGCGGAGGAGACACAGATCGCGAGACGATCGAGGGGGCAGGCGTCAGCGTGGAGATCTCCGCCAGCTGGGTGTCCGAAAGCACCTCCACGTCGCTGCGCGTCGCCCCCGACCAAGCTGCCCTGGAGACGGAGTCCGGCATCCAGTTCCGCGCGGAGCTCTCCGATGCTTCCGCAGCCGATCTCGAGGCCGCGGTCAGCGAGCTGTCCAGCCCTGAGGCCGGGGAGCGCGCAGCGAGCCTGAGCGCCGTGGAGGACGCCAGCGAGGTGCGGGTCGGCGGGAAGGACGGCGTCGCCATTACGCTGGAGGAGACGGTCGGGGGCACGGCCGTCACGACCCGCTACGTGTTCGTCAACGTCGACGGAGAGCGCACCTACCTCTTCACCCTCCAAGCTCCCTCCACAGAGTGGGAGAGCCACGAATCCAGCCTTGCCGCCGTGCTGGAGAGCGTGCGCTTCACCTAGCTCAGCTTCTCGCTCCGGCGATCCTGCGACCGCTGAATCCCGACCGGCCGTCCGCCGATTGTGTATCGCCTGGTGACAGGCGATACTGTGTTCGAGATGCCGACGAGGAAGCCACGAGGCGGGCCCCAGGACATGTTCTCGGCCGAAGGCGAGCGCCTGCGCCAGCGCGAGGCGCCGCTGGCCGCGCGGATGCGTCCGCGCACGCTGGACGAGTTCGTCGGACAGGAGCACCTGGTGGGCGAGGGGCACATCCTGCGCCGCCTGATGGAGACGGACAGCGTGCCCTCCATCCTCTTCTGGGGGCCGCCCGGCACCGGTAAGACCACCCTCGCCCGCATCATCGCCCAGATGACTCAGGCGGAGTTCGCGCCCGTCTCCGCCGTCTCCGCCGGCGTGGCCGACCTGCGCCAGATCGTCTCCCAGGCGAAGGAGCGGCGCGCCCTGGAGAACCGCCGCACCATCCTCTTCATCGATGAGATCCACCGCTTCAACAAGGCGCAGCAGGACGCCGTCCTCCCTTATGTCGAGGACGGCACCGTCACCCTCATCGGCGCCACCACCGAGAACCCCTCCTTCGAGGTCATCGGCCCCCTGCTGTCGCGCTGCCGCGTCTTCACCCTGCACGCCCTCTCCCCCGAGGAGGTCGCCCTCATCGTCCGCCGCGCCCTGGCCGACGAGGAGCGTGGCCTGTCCGCCGCGGCGGGGATGGGGAAGGAGCGCCTGGAGGTGGATGACGAGACGATCGAGGCGCTGTCGGCCTCGGTGGGAGGCGACGCTCGCATCGCCCTCAACGCGCTCGAGATGGCGGCGGCCAGCGCGAAGCCCAGCCCGCCCAAGGCGGGCGGAGTACGCCGCGTCACCCGCCCCCTCATCGAGGAGGCGCTCCAGCAGCGCACCTACCTCTACGACAAAGCGGGCGACGCCCACTACGACACCATCTCCGCCTTCATCAAGTCGGTGCGCGGCTCCGACCCCGACGCCGCCCTCTACTGGCTCGCCCGCATGATCGAGTCGGGCGAGGACCCGCTCTTCATCGTGCGGCGGATGGTGATCCTGGCGGCGGAGGACATCGGCCTGGCCGACCCGCAGGCGCTGGTGGTGGCGACGGCCTGCCAGCAGGCGGTGCACTTCATCGGCCTGCCGGAGGGCTTCCTGCCCATGGCCGAGTGCGCCATCTACCTGGCGACGGCGCCCAAGAGCAACACCGCCCTCACCGCCTACACGCGCGCCCTGAAGGACGTGCGCGAGACTCAGGGCGAGCCGGTGCCCCTCCACCTGCGCAACGCCGTCACCGGCCTGATGCGACAGCTAGGCTACGGCAAGGGCTACAAGTACGCCCACGACTACGAGGAGCACTACGCGGAGCAGCAGCACCTGCCCGATCGCCTGGCCGGCCGCCGCTACTACCAGCCCGGCGAGCTGGGCTTCGAGGCGAAGATCAAGGAGTGGTGGGAGAAGCTGGGGAAGAGGGAAGCGGGAGGCGGGAAGCGAGAGGAGTAGGCGGTGGAGGGCGCCTGGAAATCCAAGGTTGCAGCCGAAACGGCGCGTGAGCTTCGACGCCGTTCCACACCGAGCGAAGATGCTCTGTGGCGAGCCCTGCGAAATCGACGGCTTGACGGCAAGAAGTTTCGGCGCCAGCACCGGATAGGTGCGTTCGTCGTAGACTTTTGCCGCATTGATGATCGCTTGGTCTTGGAGATCGATGGGCCCGTGCACATCCGCACCCAAGCTGCGGACCGGGAGCGGCAAGCACAGATAGAACGCGACGAGTACAGGGTAATTCGCGTGTCCGCGCGTCGCGTTCAGATGGATCTGGAAGGAGTGCTGGAGACAGTCCGAAAGGCGTTGAAGCCCTCACCCCCGGCCCCTCTCCCGCGCGCGGGAGAGGGGAAACGGCAGTCGGGGTGAGGGCAAGCGCAAGATCAAGGAGTGGTGGGAGCGGCTCGGGAAGAAGGCGCCGTAGGGACGCACGGCTGTGCGCCCCTACCCGTCGCCGCCCGGCGACCCGGAGAGGGACGACCGCAGGGGGATGAGGAGCATCATGCCCGATGGAGGCAGGCGGCTGCGCGATGTCTCGCCGGAACGGGCCATTACCCGGGTGCTGAAAAACAAACGTCTTTCTTTCCCACCCGCCCGCCCTTAGAAGTTATTGAACCTGGGGTACTCCCCCAGACCCCCGGCAGAGGGTCTGCGCCCCTCTGCACTCCCGCTTTTTCAACACCGTGTTAGGAGGTTCGCGCGGCTGGGGTATGAGGTGGCTCGTGTGCAAGGTAGCCACTACATTCTGAAGCACCAGGACCGGTCAACCATCAGCATCCCGAGGCATCGTGCTGTCAAAGTCGGTCTACTATTAAGTGAGATAAAGGCGGCTGGCATGACACCTGAAGAGTTCGAGGAACTACTGTGACACAGTCCATCGAGTACACGGTCATCGCCCACGAAGCGGAAGAGGGCGGCTACTGGACCGAGGTGCTGGGCCTGCCCGGCGCCGGCTCCCAGGGCGAGACCCTGGATGAAGCCATCGAGAACACGGAGGAATCGATCCAGCTCGTCATAGAGGCGATGCGGGAGCAGGGACGGGAGATCCCTGTCCCCCAAGATGTCGTCGTCAAGGTAACCGTGGCCGCGTAGGAGGACGCTCGTGAGTGAACCCCCTCCCCTCACCCTCACCCAGGTCGCCGGGCTGCTGCGCGCCACCGCCGCCACCCTCCGCGCCGAGGCCGACGCGCTGGGGCCCGACGGCCTGCGCTGGCACCCGGCGCCCGGCGAGTGGTGCGTCAACGAAGTCCTCGGCCACATCATCGAGGCGGAGCGACGCGGCTTCGCCGGCCGCATCCGGGAGATCCTCGACCAGCCCGGCAAACGCCTCGAGTCCTGGGACGTGGCGCAGGTGGCCCGCGAGCGTCGCGACTGCGAGCGCGACGGGCTCGAGCTGCTGCGCGAGTTCGAGGAGCTGCGCGACGAGAGCGTGCGCCTGGTCCTAGGGCTACGCCCGGAACAGATGGAGCTTTCCGGCGAGCACCCGCTGGTCGGCGAGCTGCGCATCGTGGACCTGCTGCACGAGTGGCCGCACCACGATCGCAACCACGTTAGACAGATCCTGGCTAACGTGCAGGCCTACGTGTGGCCCCACATGGGTAACGCTCAGCGCTTCTCTGAGGTGGACTGAAGGGGGCGACCTACGGTCGCCTGGACAGACCTGATGGTCATGAGGAAATTGATGGCATGTGGGCGGGTAGCGGCGACCTTTAGGTCGCCACGCATCTGCCGTTACAGGACGTAGGTGGCGACCTGAAGGTCGCCGCTACGGTTCTCCCATACGTCACTAATTTCTTGATAGCCTGAAGGTCTGTCCCTGCGGGGTCGTATCGGGCGGCGGCCGGCGCTCGCCTGCCGGCGGGCGGCCCTAGCGCACGACGCGCAGCAGCCGCCCCTCGAAGTAGTCCAGCAGATAGACCGAGCCGTCTGCCCCCAGCTCAATGCCGGTGACGCAGCCGCTCGCCTCCGGCACGACGATCACGTCGGCGGGCGTCTCTGACGTCAGCTCGTCGGCCTCGATGTAGCGCAGGAACGGTTGGTTGAAGCTGCAGAACAGCAGGTCGCCCTCCCACTCTGGAAACATGGCGCCGCGATAGACGACGATCCCGGTAGGGGTCGTCGGCTCCTTAAAGACCACGGTTGGTAGCTGGAAGGGCATGTCGTGGGCCCAGCCCAGGGCGACCGGCCAGCCGTAGTTCGCCCCGGCAACGACCCGGTCGATCTCGTCGCCCTGGGCTGGGCCCGAGTCCGTCGCCCACATCGCGCCGGTGCTGCTGTCGAAGGTGAGGCCGAAGGGATTGCGGAATCCATAGGCGAACACCCGCGGGTCTGGGCTCCCGTCGCCGGCGAAGGGGTTGTCGCCTGGCACCGCACCGTCCGGGGCGAGCCTGAGGATGACGCCGAAGGGGGTGCTCAGATCCTGCGCCAGGATGCTCTTCGGACTGATGCCCGTCGTGTCTCCCACCGACACGTAGAGCATGCCGTCCGGCCCCACGCGGACGGTCCCACCGATGTGCGCTCGAAGGTCGTGCGGGACATCGACCGTGCTCACCACGGCGTCCGCCTCCAGCCGCCCCTGAGACCACAGGTAGCGCTCCAGCACGGCGCCGACCACGCGGTTCTCGCGTTCGACCGTATGGTACAGGTAGACCTGGACGACGCCGGGCTCCGGCGCGCGCACGGCGATGCCGAGCAGGCCCAGCTCGCCGCTTCGTTCCGCCCCGGTCTCCTCGATGACCAGGACGGGAGCAGGCTCAAGGAAGCCCTCGTGGACGTAGCGTACCCGACCGCTCCTCTCCGTGATCAGCATGCCGCCGTCCGGCAGGAAGGCCATGGCGACCGGCTGCTCCAGGCCCTCGGCTACCACCTGGACGCGGGCGCCCTGGGGCAGCGCGGCCTCCCTCACCCGGCTGAACTCGCCTCCCACCTGCGTGCCGTACTGCTGCGACTGAAGGGTGATGTAGGGCACATCCGTAATCACAAGAGAAAGCACGTATAGCGAGGCGGCCAGTGCGCCGAGAGCGGCAATGCCGCCCAAGATGAAGAAGACAAGGGGAACAAGGCCACGACGAAGCGCCCTCCGAATCATCCGCCGGCTTGCCACACCTTCTGTCACTGTCCTGCGTCCCACGCTACGGCGTGCGCCTGGGGATACTCCATCGGGGGCTGCCCTATCCCGCTCGAGCTATTCTCCCGAAAAGAGGCGCCGCGCGCAGCGTACACCGCCGGTGAGGCCGCATCATACCGCGCCTGATAGAATGAGCTGGAAGCCATCGTTCCTCGCTCGGAGGTGCCCCATGCCCTTTATCCTGCTCATCTTCAGCAACCTGCTGCGCCAGAAGATCCGTACCGGCCTAACCGTCCTGGGCATCAGCATCGGCATCACCACCGTCGTGGCGCTGGGCGTGATCACTCACAGCGCCCGCGCCTCTACCGAGGAGATCCTGAGGGCGGGGACCTCCGACTTCTCCGTGGGCCGGGCGGGCAGCGCGGACCTCACCTTCAGCACCCTTACCGGCGACGACGCGGAGAAGCTGCTCGCCTATCCTCAGATCGAGCATGTCTCCGGCGTGCTCATGGCCATCTCCAGGGTTGGCTCCAACCCCTTCTTTGTGCAGGTAGGGATCGACCCGGCCGACCTGACGTACTTCGAGATGCCTCTTGTCGACGGTCGAAAGCTGGCCGCCGGAGCTGGGGACGAGATCATGCTGGGGAACGAGGCTGCCGACAACCTCGATGCCGCCGTCGGTGAGAGCGTGGAGGTCCGGGAGCAATCGTTCACCGTCGTCGGCATCTACCACAGCGGTGCGGTGATGCTGGACGGCGGCGCTGTGCTTCCACTGGCCACGGTGCGTGAGTACGAGCGCAAGGCTGGGCTGTACACCCTCCTCTATGTGCGGGTAAGGCCGGGCACTGACGTTGAGGTGCTGGCGGCCCGCATCGAGGAGGAGCACCCGGACCTGGCCACGCTGGTGGACCTGAGCGACGTCGGCGAGGTGGACCAGGGTCTGGAGATCCTGGACGCCATCAACCTGGGTATCACCATCCTCGCCATCTTCATCGGCGGTATCGCCGTGATGAACACGATGGTGATGGCCGTCTTCGAGCGCACCAGGGAGTTCGGCATTCTGCGGGCGCTGGGCTGGCGGACGCGCCGCATCCTCCAGATGGTGCTGGGCGAGTCGATCCTGCTGTGCCTCATGGCGGCGGCCCTCGGCTCCCTCCTGGCGGTGATCCTCACCAAGCTCGTCGTGCTGCTGCCCGCCATCCAGGCCTTCATCTCGCCGGAGTACACGCCGGACGCTTTCCTGCGCGGCCTGGCCGTCGGGATAGGCGTCGCTATCCTGGGCGCGCTGTATCCGGCGTACCGGGCGGCCAGCTTCTCGCCGGCGCAGGCCATCCGCTATGAGTGACGGGCGAGAGATTGTTATCGATGTTCGGAACGTCGTCAAGACGTTCGACGAGGGCCACACCCGCGCCCTGGACGGCGCCACCTTGCAGGTGCGGCGAGGCGAGTTCGTCGCCATCACCGGCCCCTCCGGCTGCGGCAAGTCGACGCTGCTCCACCTCATCGCCGCGCTGGAGCGGCCCGATTCCGGCGAGATCGTCGTCTATGGGGAGGAGATCACCCGGCGGCGAGACCTGAGCGCCTACCGGGCACGCACCATCGGCCTCGTCTTCCAGCTACACAACCTGCTGCCCAACCTCACCGCCGCTGAGAACATCCAGGTGCCCATGTACGAGACCGACCTTTCGGCCGGCCAGCGGCGCCGGAAGGCGCTGGAGCTGCTCGCCCTGGTGGACATGGCCGATAAGGCGCGCAAGCGCCCGGCGCAGCTCTCCGGCGGCGAGCGCCAGCGCGTCGCCATCGCCCGCGCCCTGAGCAACGACCCGCCCATCCTCCTGGCTGACGAGCCCACCGGCAACCTGGACTCCAAGGCCGGCCTGCGGGTGCTGGAGGTGCTGCGCGGGATCCAGCGCCAGCGCGGCGTCACGCTGGTCCTGGTCTCCCACGACCCGACGATCGCCGCCGCGGCGGACCGCATCGTCCGCATGCTGGACGGCCGGATCATCGAGGAAGGGGCATCAGCGGAAGCTGCCGCCCGCGTGGTATAATAGGAGCGCACTGGGGACGAAAGGGTTCGACAGGGAAGCGTGAATCTGAGGTGCAGGCCGAGGTGCCGCTACCTCGCTAAACTGGCGGCAGCCGAACAACCGGCGAACGTGAATTCGCTCTCGCCGCGTAACTAACGCGGTGACGTTGCCCACAGGCCTCCCCCCGGCGGGCAGTGGAGCAGCGCCGACCAGTCGGGGTGCGGCGGTCTGACGCCGATACCGGCCGCCTAAGACTTATCGGCTGGTCCGGTGACGCCGGGCCGGTGACGGCCCACCGGACGAGAATCAACCGCCGGACACGCCTGTAGTACCTCAGACGGGCCCTTCTCTGGACGGGGAGTTCGATTCTCCCCCGTCTCCACCAGTTGTCAGTACCTGCGCAGACCGCATGGCAGCCGCCGACGGTCTGCGCGACGTCTTGCGCCGCCGTGGCCGCGGTTGTAGTTGCCAGCGCGGCAACCTTCTCCTCCCCTAGGCGACAGTTTACGGGATAGGGTGTGCCCGCCAGCCGCTTAGTTCGAGATCAGGCGAACCCGTGAACGTGTCGGCGTACGGCGCTTCTGTGTCATGACACCGCTGGCGCTCGTTTCCGTGCCTGCTTGGGCGTTATGGTGTAGGCATGGACGATTCTGGGTCAATGGTCGAGCAGCCGGCGATCGAGGCGGACCGCACACCGATCTCCGGCGTCGCGCTGAGGCTCTTCACGATGATCGGGATCATCGGCCCAGCCTTCTACATTGCCTTCACGACCGTCCTCGGTTTCCTCTGGGCAGGCTACGACCCGATCCGCGACACGCAGAGCGAGCTTGGAGCGGTCGACTCTCCCTATGGTGATCTTATGAACGTCGCGGGGTTCATGGGGTTAGGTGCGTCGATGCTCGCGTTTGCGATCGCCTACTACCTTGGGCTGCGTCATGGGGTGGTCCACACGCTCGCCGCACTTCTCTTGCTCGTCGCGGGCGCGGGCATGGTGGTCGTGGGCCTCTTCCCGTGCGACGCGGCGTGCGTCGATGTCACCCAAACGGGCCGCCTCCACGGCGCCTTCAGTGCGCCGGGGGCGATCGGTTTACCCTTGGCTGCGATGTTGTCGGCTTCCGTGTTCAGGTCGGACAGACGGTTCAGCATCCGGTGGCAGGCCGTGTCGTTCTGGCTAGGACTTCTTGCTTTGGCGTCCGGACCCATCGTAGCCGCCGATCTCGTCGAGGGAGCCAACGGGCTACTGCAGCGGGCGGGCATGTGGCCGCCCCTACTCTGGATGGCAGCGGTGTCAGCCAAGCTGTACCGGCTTACCAACCAGCATCTCAGGGGCGAGGAGTCGAGGCTGGCGGATCGAGCGCGACCCCGAACCTAATGGCCCCCTCGAGATTGGACGCTCGACACTATGACTCGCCCCGGGCCAGGTGATACAGTTCAATCGGACGTCCCGCGGTGGCGACGGCTTCCGGCGGTTCCGTCCTTGCATCTGCGGTGTCTGGCGGCCCCGCGCGGGCCCGCCCCGACCGAAGGAGGATGGCCATGCACGTAACCGAGCAAACAGTCTCTGAGGGCGCCGACCACTTGATGACGGTGCGCCACCTGACCATCCGCGGAACCAACTTCGAGATCGGTCGGCGCGTTGGCGAGCTGGCCATCGAGCGTTTTGGCCACTCGCCCGCACATTTCGCCGCCAATCCCCTGTACGCCAGGGCTCGACGCCAGTACGTCCAGCGTGACTACCCTATTCAATGGGAGCGCGTGCGTGGCGCCGCGAGCGCCTTCGGCCTCGACCCTGAAGATGACCGTTACGACCTCACCGGCATCATGTACAACGTTGACCTCCCCCCGGCGATGCCTGGTTGCTCCGTCGTCTCCTATCCACCTTCAACGACGAGTACGGGTCGCGGCTACGTCAGCCGCAACTATGACTTCTCTACGGGCTCTCTGGCGGACCTCTTCCCGATGCCGCTGCCACCGGAGGCCAAGGCCCAGATGGGGCCGCTCATGCGAGAGCCCTACATCATGGAGTGGTATCCGGAGGACGGTGGGTACGCCTCGCTGGCGATCCACTCCTTCGACCTCCTCTCCGGCACACTCGACGGCATCAACAGCGAAGGGCTGGTTGTCACGATCATGGCCGACGGGGAGGCGATCATCGAGCTCGGCCCCCGGCTCGAACTTCATCTCGGCCAGCGTCAGGTTGTTGGTTTGCACGAGCTTCAGGTCATGCGCCTGTTACTGGACACCTGCGCCACGGCGGATGAGGCCAAGCAGGCGCTACTCCTGGTGAAACAGCACTACACCATCGCGCCGTGCCACTACCTGATCGCCGATGAAGCCGGCCACTCGTTCATCTACGAGAACTCGACCGGGCGTAATGCTCAGCACATCATCGAGGGAACGGGGGCGCCTCTGGTGTGCACGAACTACCAGATTCACAGGCATCCGACCCCTGAACCCATGCTTGCCGGCGGGCTCACTCCGGTGAATGAGTGGGCCTGGCGCTACCGCACCGTGACTGAGCGAGTCGCCGCTCACCGCGGTCTCTTCACCGCGGACGAGATCAAGGAGATCAACGCCTGCGTCAATTACCAGAGGGTGATGGACGCGATGAGCGCCGATCACCCTGAGGTCGACGTCGCCGCTTCGATAACAGCGCGGACGATGTGGCACAGCCTCTACGACCAGCAGTCCGGCACGGTTGAATTCAGTTTCTACCTAGGCGAGGACGTGCGCGCCGACGGTACGCGCGGTGAGCGAAGAGGCGACTACCTGAAGTTCGCTCTTGAATCGTCGAAGGTAGCGGGCGGGTAGCGAAGCGACCGCGAACGGCGACGGGCGCCGACAGCGGGTGCCGAGCGTCGGGACAGTTGTCCCGCTGACGTAGCCACGAGGAGCGCCCCCCAAGCAGGCGGCAGGAGTACGGGAAAGTTGATACGGACTCTCCCCCGTCTCCACCAAACGCACGTTCTAACCGCCGCCGATGTCGCGCGGCCGGTTTGATGTGAGTTCTTCCGGCCTCGCGCTTTCCTCGGAGAGCGTAGCCGGCGTGGCTCACAGAGGGAATTGTCTGGGAGTCAAGGCTGGGCCAGAGCAGTATCAATCCCCCGGTTCGCGCATGACTAAGCCCTAGAGCAGCGGACCCGGTCTAAGCGATTTCGCAAAACAGCACGAGTCCGATGCTCCGATTGGCGCTCGTGCATGAAGAATCCGCCCCGAGGGGCGGACCTCGTTGCCAGGGAACGGGGCGAGGCGGCCGGGTGGGACTCGAACCCACGACCATCGGATTAAAAGGCTGCCGTCCTTACAGGCCGATGTACCGGGGCGCTCCAGATTCGGAGAGCATGCCCAAACGGGGCTGCTGTGCGTCAGGTCTTCTGGTCGCGTCCCGACGCGTTCAGATAAGGAGACTTTACTTGACCGGTAGGCACGGATTCAAGCCGATGCCTACAAGTTGTCGTGGCTATCGCGGGGGCTCGAACGCGCATCTTACGTCGTTCGTGCTGTACGAATTCGCCTGCCTGCATAATCCCGAGTTCTTGATCTGCGCCACTGCCGAACTCTGGTATGTATCACTGGGACAGTCAGGACGGCAACGGAGAGGGACGAGGCGACGATGAAGGCGTCAGAGGTCCAGCGTGCGGTGGCTGCGGCCACGTCGATCGTGGCAGCGCTCGACCTGACAGTCGACGACGCGATCGTTCTTCACAACTCGAACAAACTCGCGCTGCGCGTGCTGCCCTGTGACGTCCTTGCTCGGGTGGCACACGTAGGACATGAGGTTGCGCAGTTCGAAGTAGACCTTGCTCAACGGCTGGCCGAAACCGATAGCCCAGTGGCTGCTCTTGAGCCTCGAGTGGAGCCGCGCGTCTACGAGCGTGACGGCTTCGCGGTCACGCTATGGACCTACTACGAACCTGTGGCACCTCAAGAGGTCTCACCAGCCGACTACGCGGATGCGCTCGAGCGGCTGCATTCCGGAATGCGGAAACTCGATGTCACGGCGCCGCACTTCACGGATCGCGTCGCGGAGGCTCAACAACTCGTTGCAAGCCGCGACCACACTCCGGCGCTCGCCGACGATGACCGGGCGCTTCTCAGCACCACGTTACGAAGCCTGAGGAGAGCGATCGGCGACCGCGGCGCCGCCGAGCAGCTGCTGCACGGCGAACCGCACCCAGGCAACGTGCTCAGCACGAAAACCGGCCCGCTGTTCATAGACCTCGAGACGTGTTGCCGTGGGCCGATCGAATTCGACCTCGCCCATGTGCCCGAAGACGTCAGCGAGCGCTATCCGGATGTTGACCATGAGTTGCTCCGCGAGTGCCAGATCCTCATGCTTGCCATGATCGCAACGTGGCGCTGGGATCGAGACGACCAACTCGCGAACGGGCGCCAACTGGGCACAGAGTGGCTCAGCCAGATCCGAGGAGCGCTCGATCGCTACGGACTGGATGCCCATCGCTGATCGGTCAGATGGCTTGACCCTCGGCAACGCAGGGAGCATACGCGGGCGCATGAAGTGGGCTCGGGGGAGAAGGGCTGAGTCGACCACCGGACTAGTAGTCTCTTGGTTCTACGGTCGGCTGCTGTAGGTTCGGGAGATGCTGTATCTGGGTGCCGAAAATAGACCAGTCTTCTGGTCGCGAAACCAGTCTCCTGCTCACGAACGCTGCCGCTAAGGCAACAAGAACGTTCCGTTTCAGATACGAAATTGCTAGCTGGGGGGCCCGGTGGGGGTCGAACCCACGACCATCGGATTAAAAGTCCGCTGGTCCGAACCCGCCCCGCGGTGCTACTGTGCTTTTTCTCTGTCCACCTAGCGGGGGGCGCTCCCGTGGTCGAGGCGCTCGAACAAAGTCGCGGATCATCGTTTCTTCAACTGTAGATTCAAACACGTCAGTCCCCTTGTCCAACTCAGGCCTCGGCGGAATCTTGCCATGGACGGGCCCATTGCGTCGGTGGAATCCACGCGCCTACAATACTTGTTCGCAGCGAGAGGGACCGGTGGCGATGTGCCCCGGTAGGCCGCCCCGGTCGGCTCCGGCGCTGAAGGCCCGCGACACAGGGGGGCGATCGAAGAGTGGAACGCTGGCAAACACGCATCGACACGAACTCTGAGAGCTTCCGAGCAAATCGCGAAGCGATCGTCGCGCTGCTCCAGGAACTGGAGACGCAGCTTGCGTTAGCGCGCGCCGGGGGAGGCGAGCGCGGCGTCGCCCGTCACCGGCAGCGCGGAAAACTGCTGGTGCGGGAGCGGATCGAACTGCTGCTCGACCAGGACTCACCCTTCCTTGAACTGAGCGCGCTGGCGGGCTGGGGAACCGACTACGCCGTCGGAGGCGGGCTTGTTACGGGCATCGGCGTCGTTTCCGGCGTAGAGTGCATCATCGCGGGCAACGACCCGACGGTGTTGGGCGGCGCGATCACGCCGATCTCCAACAAGAAGACGGACCGGGCGCTGGAGATCGCCCGCCTCAACCGCCTTCCGTATATCCAGTTCGTCGAGTCCGCCGGCGCGGATCTGCGGCGCGGGGAGGACTCAGCCGAGGTTGACATGCGGCGGCAGACCAGCCATTTCGCGGAGAGCGGGCGGCTCTTCCACGATATAACGGCGCTCTCGGCCGCTAGGATCCCGACTGTTTCGCTGGTCTTCGGCAGTTCAACGGCCGGTGGCGCCTACCAGCCGGGAATGTCGGACTACAACATCTTCATCCAGGGACGCTCCAAGGTGTTCTTGGGCGGTCCGCCGCTGGTGAAGATGGCCACGGGCGAGGACTCGGACGACGAGGAACTGGGCGGCGCGGAGATGCACGCGGCGGTGTCCGGCCTGGCTGACTACCTGGCGGAAGATGAACTGGACGCACTGCGCATCGCCCGGGGCGTCATGGCGCACCTCAACTGGCGGAAGCTGGGCCCGGGACCGACAATGCCGGCGGACGCGCCGGTCTATGCCCCCGAGGAGCTCCTGG
>MGOB01000051.1:30958-40001 GCA_001796995.1 Chloroflexi bacterium RBG_16_68_14
TGGACATCCGCGAGGTCATCGCGCGCGTCGTGGACGGTTCCCGCTTCGAGGAGTTCAAGCCGCTCTACGGTCGGACGTTGGTCACTGCCTGGGCATCGATCCACGGGTTCCCGGTTGGCATCCTGGGCAATAACGGCGTGCTCTTCTCGGATTCCTCCGAAAAGGCTGCGCAGTTCATCCAGCTCTGCAACCAGATCGATGTCCCGATCATCTTCCTGCAGAACATCACCGGCTACATCGTCGGCAAGGTCTACGAGCAGGGCGGCATCGTCAAGGACGGTTCCAAGATGATCAACGCGGTCTCTAACTCCAAGGTTCCGCATATCACAGTCATCATCGGCGCCAGTTACGGCGCTGGGAACTACGGGATGGGCGGCCGGGCGTACGACACGCGCTTCGTGTTCACGTGGCCGACCGCGAAGATCGCGGTGATGGGCCCGAAGCAGCTTGCCGGCGTCATGTCTATCGTGCGGCGCCGGTCAGCGGCAGCCGCCGGGCGCGAGTTCGATGAGGAAGAGGACGCTCGCATTACGGCGGCGGTCGAGGACCGGACGGAAAAGGAGTCGCTTGCGCTCTACGCTACCGGGCGCGTGGCTGATGACGGCATTATCGACCCCCGCGACACGCGCACGGTGCTCGGGATCACTCTTTCCGCCTGCCACAACGCGGAAGTCAAGGGCGCCGAGGGTTACGGCGTCTTCAGGATGTAGCGCGGATGCCACGAATCACCAATCTGCTGATTGCCAACCGTGGCGAGATCGCACGCCGCATCATACGGGCAGCGCGTGAGATGGGCATTGCGACCGTCGCGGTCTACGCCGATCCTGATGCAACCGCCCCGTTTGTGCGCGAGGCGGATGAGGCGGTGGCGCTGCGGGGCACCACCAGCGCCGAGACTTACCTGGACGTGGCGAAGATCCTCGACGCCGCTCGGCGCACCGGCGTGAACGGCGTCCACCCGGGCTATGGCTTTCTGGCCGAGAACGCGGAGTTTGCGCGCGCCGTGATCGGCGCTGGCCTAGCCTGGGTGGGTCCGCGGCCGGAGGCCATGGCTGCGATGGGCGACAAGCTCGCAGCCAAGAAGCTGATGACGGAGGCGCGGGTGCCCACTCTGCCAGCCATCGAGGTAACGGGCGGGGCAGGCGACGAGGACCGCGAGCGGGCGCGTGAGGTGGGCTACCCGTTGTTAGTGAAGGCGTCGGGCGGCGGTGGAGGCAAGGGCATGCGCGTTGTGGGCAGCGAGGCCGATCTGACCGAGGCGATAGCCGGCGCCCGGCGCGAAGCCGCAGGAGCGTTCGGCAACGACACTGTGTTCCTCGAGCGTTACCTCCAGGCCGCCCGCCACGTAGAGGTCCAGGTCTTTGGCGACCGGCACGGGAACATCGTCCATTGCTTCGAGCGAGAGTGCTCTATCCAGCGCCGCCACCAGAAGATCATCGAGGAGGCGCCGTCGGCGGCGGTCGACGCCGGGCTGCGTCTCAAGCTGGGCGAGGCCGCCGTGGCGGCCGGCAAGGCCATCAGCTACGACAATGCCGGCACCGTCGAGTTTCTGCTGGACAACCAAGAGAACTTCTATTTCCTGGAAATGAACACCCGCCTGCAGGTGGAGCACCCGGTGACAGAGGAGATCACCGGGCTGGACTTGGTTCGCGAGCAGATCCGGGTGGCGGAGGGCGATCCGCTTTCGTTCCGCCAGCAGGACCTGCGCATCAACGGCCACGCGATTGAGGCACGCGTCTACGCCGAGGACCCGGCGAACGATTTCCTTCCGGCCACCGGCCGGCTGGTCACCTGGGATCCGGACCCCACGTTGCCGGCGCGCTTCGAGTCCGGCATGGAGACTGGTTCCGAGGTCTCGGTGCACTTCGATCCTATGCTCGCCAAGGTCATCGTGCACGCGCGCACGCGCGTTGAGGCCGCGCTGCGGCTGGCGAACGTGCTGGAGCGGTTGCGGTTGCATGGAGTGGCCACCAACCGTGACTTTCTGGTGAATGTCCTGCGGCACGATGCCTTCCTTTCGGGCGACACGAGCACCGATTTTGTGGATCGGCACCGCCCGGCGCGCGAGCGCCACGTACGGGCGGAAGAAGTGCGAGCGGCGGCGCTTGCGGTCGCGCTCGCCGCGCAGCAGGCACACCGGGCTGAGGCGCGTGTGCTCAAGACCATTCCCTCCGGTTGGCGGAACAATCCTTCGACGTTGCAACACGTACGCTTCGTGCACCGTGGCGAGGATATCATCACCGAGTACCTGCGCAACGGGGACGGCAGCTTTATCTACGACATAAATGGACATCGCGGCGAGGCTCGCATCATCCGGTCGGGAGACGGGCGGATCGAGCTTGAGATCGACGGCGTGCAGCGTACGTTGTCCGTGGTCAGTGATGGCCTTCGTCACTGGGTGCAGAGCGCGACCGGCGAGGTACGGCTGGTCGAGATCCCCCGCTTCCCGGAGCCCGAGCAGGAGCACGTCGCAGGCGGCTACTCGGCGCCCATGCCGGGCAATATCGCGGCGGTGAACGTCGAACCCGGCCAACGGGTCAGCGCCGGCCAAGTGTTGATCATCGTCGAAGCGATGAAGATGGAGCACCTCATCACCTGCGCGGAAGACGGCATCGTGAAAGAAGTGCGCGTCACCGTGGGCGCGCAGGTTGAGGCCGGGCAGGTGCTGCTGGTTGTTGACACGGGGGAGAGCGAGGGATGAGCACCAGGTTGGATGAGATCATCGACGACCTGGAGGAGGAACAGGCGGCGTTGGGGAGGGTGCTGGACGCCCTCTCCGCGGCAGATTGGGACACTCCGACCCACGCGCCGGGCTGGTCAGTGCGTGATCAGGTCTCCCACCTGGCTTTCTTCGATGAGGCGGCGTCACGGGCGATGACGGACCGCGAAGCCTTCGCGGCTGAGGTGCGCGCCGCTCCGCAGGGGGCTTCGGATCTGGAGGGCCCTTACTTGGCGCGTGGCCGGGGGATGGCGCCCAGCGGCGTGCTCGACTGGTGGCGCACGGCAAGCAGCAGGCTCATCGGCACGGCGCGCACACTGGACCCGAAGGCGCGTCTGCCCTGGTACGGTCCTGACATGAGCCCGGCGTCGTTCATCACCGCACGGCTGATGGAAACCTGGTCGCATGGCCTTGATGTCGTCGATGTGGTGGACGGCGATCGGCCCGACACCGATAGGCTCCGCCACGTGGCGTTCCTGGGGGTGCGCACGCGCGCACACAGCTACATCGTCCGCGGGATGCAACCGCCCGAAACGCCAATGCGTGTGGAGCTCACGTCGCCTTCGGGGGAGAAGTGGGTGCTCGGCGATGTTGACGCCGGGGACGTGATTCGGGGCAAGGCGACGGACTTCTGCCGAGTGGTCACGCAGCGCCGTCACCTAGCGGATACGAACCTGGAGGTTCGTGGTCCGGCTGCTGAGGAATGGATGGCCATCGCCCAGGCGTTCGCCGGCCCGCCTGGGCGGGGCCGCCGGCCCGGGGAGTTTGCCAGGGAGACGCAGGCGTGAGCGAGGAACTCGTGCACCTCGAAGTCACGGGCGGGGTCGCCACGGTCACGCTCGACTCGCCTGCGAACCGCAACGCGCTGTCCCGTGCCCTTATGACCGGGCTGGAGGAGAGCTTGGACGCGGCGCTTGCCGATGATCGCGCGCGGCTGATCGTCCTGACGGGCACGGGGCCGGTCTTCTGCTCCGGCGCCGATCTGAAGGAACTGGGCACCGGCGGCGGAAGCGGGCAGGGCGCTGGACCGGGCGGGCTGGTCACGATCATCAAACGGATCTGGTACTCGCCGAAGCCTGTCATCGCCCGTGTCGGTGGCCCGGCACGCGCTGGCGGCATAGGCTTGGTCGCGGCCTGCGACATAGCCGTGTCCGTAGAGGGCGCAACTTTCGCTTTCAGCGAGGTGCGCATCGGCGTGATCCCTGCGATCATCTCCGTCGTCATTCTGCCGAAGCTCGGCCCTACGAAGGGAATGGAGCTCTTCCTGACTGGGGAAACATTCGACGCCGGCGAAGCCGTGCGGCTCGGCCTGCTGAACGCGGCCGTGCCCGCAGACCAGCTCGACGAGAGCATCGGCCGCTACGCCAGCAGCATCCTCAAAGGCGCGCCCGGGGCGCTTGCGGGCTGCAAACGATTGGTGCACGAGGTCCCGGGGATGGCCCTCGATGCTGCCTTCGCACTGACATCCGGGTTGTCAGCGGCGTATTTCGCCTCGGAGGAGGCGCGCGAGGGCATGGCGGCCTTCGTGGAAAAGCGCCCGCCTCGCTGGGCCGAGGGGCGCGATGGCTGACCCAGCGACGCCGGTCCTGCGCATCGCCAACTGCTCGGGCTTCTACGGGGATCGCCTCTCCGCGGCCCGCGAGATGGTCGAGGGCGGGCCGATCGACTTCTTGACCGGCGACTATCTCGCTGAGCTGACGCTCCTCATCCTCTGGAAGATGCAGCAGAAAGACAGCAACGGAGGCTATGCCCTCACGTTCCTGCGGCAGATGGAAGAGGTGCTGGGAACCTGCCTTGAGAGGGGCATCAAGATCGTAACCAACGCCGGCGGGCTCAATCCTGCGGCGCTCGCCGCGCGAATGCGCGAACTCGCGGATCGCCTGGGGCTGCAGGCACAAATCGCGCACATCGAGGGCGACGACATCCTCGCGAAGCTTCCCGAGCTGCAAGCCCGCGGTGAGAAGCTGGCCCACCTGGACACTGGTCGGCCGCTTGCCGGATCCGGCATCGAGCCGGTGGCCGCCAATGCCTACCTGGGCGCTTGGGGGATCGTCGCGGCGCTCAACACCGGCGCCGATGTGGTCATTTGCCCTCGCGTCACCGACGCGTCGCTGGTCGTCGGCCCGTCCGCTTGGCACTTCGGGTGGAGCAAGTCCGACTGGAACCGCCTCGCCTCGGCAGTGGTCGCGGGCCACATCGTAGAGTGCGGCGCCCAGGCTACCGGCGGCAACTACTCGTTCTTTCAGGAAGTGCCCGGCCTGCAGCATCCTGGCTTCCCGATCGCCGAGATGCACCAGGACGGATCGTTCGTCGTGACGAAGCATGAGGGCACGGGTGGTCTGGTCTCTCTCGGCACCGTCACGGCGCAGTTGCTCTACGAGATCGGCGGCGAGCGCTACATGAACCCGGACGTGGTGGCGCGATTCGACACCATCCACCTGGAGCAGCAAGGCCCTGACCGGGTGTTGGTGACCGGCGTGCGTGGCGAACCGGCCCCGGAGGCAACGAAGGTGTGCATCAACTACCTCGGCGGCTTCCGCAACACGATGACTTTCGTCCTCACCGGGCTGGATATCGAAGGGAAGGCGAGGCTCGCCGAGGAGACGCTGTTCGCGGAACTGGGTGGCAGGGATCGCTTCGACGAGGTGACCGTGAAGCTCACCCGCTCGGACCGGGAGAATCCCGGGTCGAACGAGGAGGCCAGCGCCTTCCTGCGGGTAACGGTGAAGGATAGAGACCCGCGCAAGGTCGGCCGCGCGTTCTCCGGCGCGGTCGTCGAGATGGCGCTCGCGAATTACCCGGGCTTCTACATGACGTCGGGGCCTTCCTCGGAAGTCTCGTATGGCGTGTACTGGCCGGCGCTCGTCCCTGTCGATGCCATCGACCAGGTGGTCGTGGCGCACGACGGTTCGCGGATCCAGGTCCCGCCGGTGAAGCCGGAGGTAAGCGTATCGGTAGAGCCTGTTGTGGGGCCTTCCGTGCGGGCGGCGGGCGGGCGGACCACACGTGTGCCGCTGGGCACCATCTTTGGCGCCCGCTCGGGCGACAAGGGCGGCAACGCCAATGTCGGCCTGTGGGCGCGCAGCGACGCCGGGTACGCCTGGCTGGCGGACTACCTCACAGTCGAACGTTTCAAGGAACTCGTGGGCGAGGCGCGGGACCTCGAAGTACGGCGCTACCAGCTCCCGAACCTGCGGGCGCTCAACTTCGTGGTCGTCGGGCTGCTCGGGGAGGGCGTCGCTTCCTCCACGCGGACGGATGCGCAGGCCAAGAGCTTGGGCGAATATGTGCGCGCGAAACTGGTTGATCTGCCGGTGGCGCTGCTTGCGGATGCGCCCGCCCGCCCGACGGCGGAATCCTGATTCAGATACAGGTCCAGTTTCAACCTGCAGGCCCTTCTGGGCTTCTTATCGCCCTTCAAAAGGGAGACCCCGCCTTCTCAGGCGTGAAGGAGATCGAGCTGCTCTAGCTGCGCGGCGCGCGAGCTAGTACGACCTGGGCAGGCCGAGGACGTGCTCGCCGATGTAGTTGAGGATCATCTCCCTCGATACGGGGGCCGTCCGCAGCATGCGAATGAGAGGCCAGAGGGTGATGATATCCATCTCGCCGGTGAAGCCTGCGCCGCCGTGCACTTCGATGGCCAGGTCGCAGGCCTCGATGGCGGCCTCGGCGGCGGCGAACTTGGCCATGTTCGAATAGGGCCCGGCGCTGCCGCCCTTGTCGAACGTCGTCGCCGCCTGTCGAGCCATCAGCGCCGCCAGCTCCAGGTGCGTCTTGGCGATGGCCATGGGGTGCTGCAAACCCTGGTGTGCCCCGATGGGGACATCGAACACCACCCGCTCGCGGGCGTAGGAGACCGCCTTGCCCAGCACGTATCGCCCCAGACCCACTCCCAAGGCGGCGGCGCTGATCCGCTCCGGGTTCAGGGCGTCGAACAGGTAGCGAGCCCCCATCCCCTCGCGGCCCACCAGGCTCTCGCGAGGCACGCGGACGTCGTCCAAGAAGATAGTGAACTGCCGCTCGGGGTGGAGGATCTGCGTGTCCTGCTGCGTGAGCTCCACTCCTGCCGAGCGCGGGTCGACCAGGAACAACGATAGGCCCTCGCGCTTGTCCTCCGCCTCGTCGAAGGGCGTGGTGCGCGTTACCATCATGATGTAATCAACCTCGTTGGCGCCGGTGATGAATGCCTTCTGGCCGCTCAGGAGGTAGGAGTCGCCGTCCCTTCGGGCCAGCGTTTCGATGCGAAAGCTGTTGGAGCCAGCGGTCGGCTCGGTGATGGCGAAGCAGGCGCGCTCGCGACCGGTGGCCAGGGCCGGCAGGTATCTCTTCTTCTGCTCCTCGGTTCCGTGCTTGGCGATGAGTGTGACGTCCATGACGCTACTCACCACCAGCAAGAGCAGGGGGATGCCCTGGTTGCCCATCTCCTCCAGCAGTACGGCCATCTCTTTCATGCCCAGGCCGGCGCCGCCGTACTCCTGGGGAACCAGCATACCCAGATAGCCGCCGGCGGCCAGTTCCGCCCACAGCTCCTCGGTGAACCTCCCCTCGCGGGAGCAGGCCAGCCAGTACGAGCGGCCGTACTTCTCCGCCAGGGCGCCCACGAATTGCTTGATGAGCTGCTCCTCTTCAGTCAGTTCCAGCATGTCAGACCTCCTGGTGGCTAGCGTCTATTGTGGCAAGGGGGCACAGAGAGCATAGTCGGACTTGTCGTTGGTTTGGTTATCAGGTCTCCGGCCATGAGACAGACTAGCTCCTCCGCGGCCAGTTGCCAAACCGGTGCTTGTGCGCTACAACACCGAGAACGCGCACGTTTCTTCCGTCCGCTGAGAGGATTGCGCCTGATAAGGTAGCACTACGGGCGCGGCGATGCACCATCTCGTACGCTGCGCACGGGCTCGGCGATAGGAACCCAGGTCACCCGGCATCGCCAGTCGCGCGAAAATGCTCAGGATCTTGAGGAGACCATCGGACTAGAAGCCCGACGCTCCGGAGCCGGGCTTCAGCAGCCGAGGCCGGATTCATTTCGGTCCCGTGAACCGCGATCGTGGGGACAAGTCCGATGGTCAAGTTCTGTGCGCTAGGACAAGAGGAGAGATGGGGCTTCCCCCGTCTCCACCAGTTGATGTGTACCAACGAGGGACCCTGTGAGATGGTCCCTCGCTGTTTGAACGCGAGCGTCTGGCGCCTGGTTTCCTTCCGAAGGCGCCTTTTGCCAGCCCTCGTCGGACTTCCACTCTGGTGCTCCCCCGGGGCTCAGCAAATCATCAAGCGATCGGGTTGGGGCGGCAAGGCTCCGCCGTGAAATTACCGTCAATACCGCGTCCTGGTCAGGCCGAAGGTCAATCCCTCTCTTTCATTGGCTCGGGGTTGACGGAGAGGGTCATCTTTGCGCAAGGAATGACCTTGCGGTGGAACTCACCGACGCGATCCGTCGCGCGGAGGTTGCCGCACCCTTGAACCCGGCAGCTCTAGGCGCCCCGGCGCGGCGATCACGCGGCAATCGGGGCAGTAGCTGGCTACGATCGGTGGTGCCTTGTCGCCCAGTTGGGATAGCACGCGGCTCAGCATGGCCTCAGGAGCAAAGGGGTATCGACAGCGCCGGCAGCGCACCATCTCGGCGGCCTTCAACGCCAGGGCCTCGCCTTCTACTGAGGCAAGGTCAAGCCGCCGCTCGATGCGGAGGACGCCCTCCGGGCAGGCCTCGGCGCACAAGCCGCAGCCCGTGCAATCGCGAGCCGTAAACAGCAGGCGGGCGCCGTCTTCGCTTTCGACAAAGGCAAGGGCCCTCGTAGGGCAGCGATCAGCGCAGAGGCCGCACAGGGAGCACGTGTCTCCGTTGAGCCTCACCTGACCGAAGGGCAGACGGTCGTCCGCTAGCGAGACGCTCTCCCGCGAGCCGAGGCGCTGGTTGACGGCGGTGATGAGCCTCGCCAGAAGGTAGCGATGGACCTCGATCGGGGTGCGCGATCCCTGGGTCAAGGGTTGCCTGGGCAGGCCGGCGACACGCTCGACAAGACCGTTCAGCTCGGAGACCAGTCGCCGGGCAGAGTCCTCTGCTACGACGGCCAAGCGGAGGCTGCCAATACCCCAGGCGTCTAGCAGTGCTCCTATGGCCTGGAACCGGGCGGTCGCCTCCGGCAGGGGGCAGCCGTTCCGACAGCGCCCCCCGCAGCTCAGAAGGGCCACACCCGCAGCGCCCAGATCAAAGGCGCGCAAGGCCAGATACCAGTCAACAGATCCCGCGCACGGCACCTCCAGCGGCAGGATCGCCGCCGGATAGGTGAGCCGCTGGCGGCCGGCCTCTCGGAGCAGCTCCATGGCCCC
>MGOB01000051.1:40047-42390 GCA_001796995.1 Chloroflexi bacterium RBG_16_68_14
CGGCCGCCAAGAGGGCCGCCAGCCCAGCGTCCATGATGCGCCGGCGGTAGAACGGGTGGTCAATGGCGCCCACGGGGCACTCGGCCAGGCACAGGCCGCAGTCGCGGCAGAGTTCCCTCTCGATCTGGGCGATGGCGCGGTCGACGTGGATGGCCGCCGCCAACAGCAGGCGCGCCTTCTCGGTAGCGTCGTCGTAGGAATGGACCAGAGCGCACAAGTCGCGCAGGTTGACGACTTTGAGGGCGAAGCGGTTCGCCCCGGCCTCATGCAGGGCTCCCTCCGCCATCCGACGGAGGCGGTCCTCGTCCCGACCCACGAGCACCAGCCCTTCCAGCCGGTTGGGCTGGACCAGGGCGCGGAGGTAGCTGGCACTCAGGCCGTCGGCGACGAGAACCAGGGTCTCTTTGTCCCAGCGTCCGTCAGCCAGGGCCGCCAGGTCCAGCTGTCCCTTCAGCCCCTGGCTGTCAATGATGACGCCGATGCGCATTGGGCGACTCCATTTGGGCCCCGGCCCTCGCCAACGCGTCGAGCAGGGCGCGATCGAAGGCGAGCCACTCCGGCAGGAACACGCCAAGAAAGCGGTAGAGATGGCAAGAGGCAGCCTCCCTTACTCTCTCCGCAAAGGCGGGCCCCCAGCGGCCCAGGTGATCGCGGAGGAAGGCCTGTTGCGCCTCCAGCAGGCGCTCCATCTCATCGTTGGGATACGCACTCAGCGCCGCAATGTACTTTGCGGCCAGGTGGGACATGAACTCGAGCTCGACGCCGATGTGATCCGGCGGCTCCGACCAGGCGGCGGTGACGCTCATGCCTGCCTGGCGGTAGCGCGCCACCGCATCGAACGCGCTGGGACCCATCACCTGCCCACCGTCCAGGCGACGGGCTCTGGTTGCTGGCATGGAAACCATCAGGTCTCGCCCGCGCACATTACCCCTCCGTCGGTCACGCCGCCAGGCTGCTGCCTCGCTGAAAGGTAGTACCCCTGCCGACGCGCTTCAGGTCACCGCGCAGAAGGCTCCGTTACCAGGCCGACTGCCGCTTCCAGAATGGGGCCTTCCGCCACGCGGTGCCTAGACTCATTCGGCCTGTTCATCCGGCTCGATTGGGTTCCCTGAGTTGGGCCCCGGAGCCGGTTCCGAATCGCACGGCGGACGTGCGTGATGTGGGCTACACGGCCCTCTTGAGGGCGAGCGCTGTGTCCCTGAGACCTGGCATCCCCAGCGCCCCAGCGACCGCAAGGGCCTCCGTAAGCAGCGCCTCCGCCTGCTCCGGGTCACCTTCCTGGCCACGCGCCAAGAGCATGCGAGCGTAGGCCACTTGTGTGCGGGCAGTCCAGGGCCGCGCCCCGATCTTCTCGTGCATGCGCAGGGCTTCCTCGAAATGCCGCACGGCCGCCTCATAGCGAGACATCGCGCCGGCCAGCAAGGCGAGGTAGTGCGACGACGAGCCGCTGAAGGCGGCTCCCGCGCCCAGGATGACATTGTAGCCCGCGTGGGGCAGCAGCATTCGGTAGACCGCGGCCGCGCGGTCGGTGTCACCGAGGAAGGCGCAAACCTCGGCGACCATCGCGACCGATGCCAGCCAGTTAGCATCCTGAGGAAGGTCGCTGAAGTCGTTCGCCGCCAGTCGCTTGAGTTCCGCACGGGCCTCCTCCGCGCGTCCCAGCTCGGTGTAGATGAGCGCGAGGGCGCAGCGCCAGCCCGGGATGGCTGGGTAGCGGTCGGCCAGGGCCGTAGCTGCCTCCACGAGCTCGCCCAGCCGCCCCTGTTCCCTGCGCAGCACCACCATCTGCACGGCAAACTCCTGCGCCGCGTTCGGATCCTGCGCGCGCTGCCCGATCGCCTGGGCTTCCAGCGCAAAGCGTTCAGTATCTTCGAACCGGCCGTCCAGCAGCGCGCGCATCGCCTGTCGTGTGGCCCTGCGATAAAGGTACCGGGGCTGACGCAGGTCCTCTGCCAGCCGGGCGTAGGCCTCCATCTCCTGGTCCAGGGCGGAAACGTCTCCCTGCTCCAGCAAGCCCAGTGCCCGGAAGTGCCGCGCCTGCAAGGCGAGCTCGACGTCGCCTGCCTCTTCGGCGAACTGCAGCATCTCGGTGGCAACGGCAAGCCGCTCGTCCACGCTTCCTGGAGCCCAGATGGCGTAGTATCTGGCGTTCAGTGCATAGGCGAGCGCCGTCGCCTCGCCGCTGCGCCGCGCCGCGTCGACCGCTTGCTTGCTCAGGGCGGCCCGAACCTCTAGCGGCGACAAGTAATACTCCTCGACGGCCAGCCGGGCCAGCAGCCTGGCGCGGAGCCCGTGGTGACCGTCGTTCAGCCGTTGGAGGGCTTCCTCCAGGAGGGCGACGGC
>MGOB01000051.1:42399-45754 GCA_001796995.1 Chloroflexi bacterium RBG_16_68_14
GGCGAAGCCCGCGCCCACCCAGGGTCCGGCGAAGCCCAGAGCGGCGCGGGCGAGCGTCTCGCCCCAGCCAAGTGCGCGGCCGACGTCGGCTGCCCTCAGAAAGGTCTCCTTCGCTGCGGTCGTGTATCCCGCCTTCATCTGCGCATCGCCGAGGACGAGCAGCAGTTGGCAGCGCCGGCGCTCGTCCGGCTGCTCGAGGAGCTCCAGGGCCTGCAGGGCATGCTCGTAATGGTCCGCCGCTTCTTCGTAGGCGAGGAGAGATGCAGCGTGGTCGCCGGCTCTCGTCGCGTAGTCGATCGCCTTGCTTGCGATCCCACCTTCCAGGAAATGGTGCGCCAGCTCCGGCAGGTACCGCTCGACCTCTGTGCCGGCAGCCTCCTCGATGGCAGCCGCGACGCGCTGGTGCAGGCGCACGCGTCGGGTTGTGCTCAGCTCGTCGTACAGCGCGCGCCTCACCAGGGTGTGGGAGAAGCCGTAGCTCTCGCCTGCGGCGGGCAGTTCGGCGATCAGGCGTGCCGCGATCGCCTCGTCGAGGACGTCCAGCAGAGCGTCTCCGGAGAGATCACTCACCCTTTCCAGGACTTGCAGGTCGAACTGGGGGCCGATAACCGACGCGACAAGGAGCGTTCTGTTACATGCGTCGGAGAGCCTGGAAAGCCGCCATCCGATGACCTCCTTTATCCCCTCCGGGATGCCGAGCTCCGCTATGGACTGCGTCTCGCTCAACCACCGACCGTCCCGGTCGATGATGCCCGCCTCTGTGAGGTGGCTCAGGACTTCTTCGACGAAGAAGGGGTTACCCTCCGTCTGCTCATAGACGGCGCGGACGAAGGAGGGCGTCGCTTCGTGTCCCGTTCGGTCGACGATGAGTGCCCGCACTTCCTCTTCCGTCAAGCCCTTGAGGGAAATGCGCTCGAACGCGCGGTCCCGGCGCAGGTCCGCCAGCGTGTCGGCGAGGGGATGACTTCTGGTCAGCTCCGCCTCCCGATACGTGCCAAGCATGAGCAGCCGCGCCTCCGCTGGCCAGCGGACGATGTGCTTGAGCAGCGCCAGGGTCGGCTTGTCGGCCCAGTGCAGGTCGTCAAGGATGAGGATGACGGGGCTGGTCTCGGCCAGCTTGATGAGGAGCGACGCGGCCGCCTCAAAGAGCCGGTAGCGCTCGCCCTCGCGTTCACCGGGGAGCTGCTCCCGCGGGCCTTGGGCGACGGCTCGCGACCGATCGGGCAGGTGGGCCGCCAGCTCAGGGATCAGTCTCGCCAGCTCCTCCTCGGCCCAGCCGAGCTGGCCGCGCCACTGGGCAGGCGCATACGCCAGCACATGGTCGCGCAGCGCGTGAATGAAGGGGTGGTAGGGGACAGAAGGCTCTTCGTCTGAGCGCCCGAAGAGGATCGCCGCTCCCTCTGCGTGGGCGGCAAGGGCGAACTCGGCCGCTAGCCGCGTCTTCCCAATGCCGGCATCGCCCGTCAGGAAGACCAGCCGCCGCTGTCCAGCGCGCACGCGGCCCCACACCTCCTGCAACTGCGACAGCTCCTCATGCCGGCCCACGAACTTCGTGTGCTCGTAACTTCGGAGCACCGCGGGCAGAGGGGGCTGCAGCGGCTTCTCCTCGGCTGGAGGGGACAGCTCCTTCGCGTCCGGCTGCCAGGCGAGCTCGAAGACCGGAACCGGCTCGGCCATTCCTCTCAGCGTCTGCGCCCCCAGCGCCCGAAAGGCGTATCCGCGTCTCGACCCCACCAACCCGCGCCCCACGCTGGAGACGGTAATCTGGTCGCCTCCGCCGATATCGCAGAGCCTTCTTGCCCCCACGACAGCGGAGCCGAAATAGTCATCCTCGTCTTGGATCGGCTCGCCGGCGTGCAGGCCGACGCGGACTGCCAGGGGACGGCTGGTCTTCCGTGCCCGGTTGTCGCGGCGCACTGCCTGCTGCATCGCCACGGCGCAGTCGAGGGCGTCGACGACGCTGGGGTAGACCACCATCAGGCCATCGCCCAAGCTCTTGACCTCCTGTCCGCCATGGGCGGCGACGGCCCGTCGAAGCAGCCGAAAGTGGGCGCGACGCAGGCGCTGCGCCTCGTCGTCCCCCAGCTCCTCTTGCAGCCGGGTCGACCCGACGAGGTCGGTGAAGAGCACAGTGAGCGTACGGCTCGGTCTCATGGCGAGAGTTCCCGCCCCGGCTTGAGGTAAGGCAATTATACCTCGCGGAGGAGGGGCCAGACGGGCGCTACTCGATCTCTTCTATCCAGCTGACGGGATCTCTCCAGCGCACCGTGTGGCCGGTGCGGCCCCAGGGGCTATCTACACCGATGGTGCCCATGAGGCGCGTGTGCCAGGAGCCCCACTTGCCAAGATAGTGCAACCACCACCAGTCGGCCCATTGGGGGGAGCCGATCGCCGGAGGCTCATTGGGCAGGATCCGCAGCTCCGGAGTGCGCCGTTCTCCCATGTTTTGGCGGGGTGCACCCCGTTCGGCCGGGTTCTCGGGGTCCGCAGGGGCATGGTCCTTCATCCACGGCAGCGGAGGCAGCTTGCCGAACAGCGGCTGGAGGAATCGGATGTTGGCAGGCAGGTTGAGTCTCCGCACTACCTCTACGGCGTCATGGCCGCGTTCTTGGTAGGCGAAGTAGCCACCGTGCGATCCGCGCGCGACACGAACGATCGGTCGGTCCCCCTGTCTGGGAGCTACGTCCCAGGGAAGCACGTAGCCGCCCTGGTGAGAGGAGACGGCGATGCGCTTGGGTTGACCCTGGTTCGTAATCTCGATGGTGACCATCTCCCAGTCGCCTTCGTGGTTATTGGAGAAATCGTTGTAGATGTACAAGTACCAGTACTGCAAGGCGATCCCTGACCGGCCTTCACACCAGCGGCCGTAGACGACGCTCTCGTAGCGATGCTGGGGTTCCTTGAGGAACGTCCCGCACACCTTCCAGGCCCGCCGCTCGCTCTGGGAGGGGATCTTCGCCAGGTCAAGCTCCCAGCCCCCAGTCTCCTCTTGCTTGCCGGCGATGACCCTGCCTTGCACCTTCTGTTGCAGACTGTCGTACCCGGTGGCCGAGGAGTCGTCGTCGAAGAAGAGGAGCATGGCAAGGGGGTTGTAGGGCTTGGGCCGGTCCCGTTGGCACACGCGGGCAAGGAAGAACGCGGCCGAGCATGGGTGATAGTCGCCCCAGAGTCGGCTCGTGAAGAGACGAAGCGCGCCGGGCCGGAGGCGGGAGCCGGGATCCTGGGGAAAGAGCACCAGGATAGGGTTGTGCCGTCTCAGGAGCTCAGGATAATCAAGGCTCGGGCTCATGTCCGCCGCGCCCCTCTCCGTCCACGAAAACCCGCCTCGTCGCCGCTTGACGACGTGGCGCGAGCC
>MGOB01000051.1:45812-54079 GCA_001796995.1 Chloroflexi bacterium RBG_16_68_14
TCACTGAGTTCGAGGGCATGAACGATGGCTGGGGCGCGTTTCATCTGGGTGCACGGCATGGGCGAAAAGCCGGAGCCGGAGAGGGAGCGCCAGGAGGCGTGGGAAGCGCTTCAGAGCAACCTCTGGATCCGCATTCCCTACGAGGCGTTTGAAGTAGCGTACTGGGCCGACCTACGAAGACCGCCGGAGGGCGGCGCGCCGGGTGCAAGACCGAGCGGAGAGCTGCTCCGCGTCTTGCCGGCCCGGCATCGAGCCGCTCTGGACTTCGCCTTCGTCACGGACTTGGTGGACTCCAACCGCGAGGCCCGGTTCCAGGACACGTTGCTGGTCGTTCCACAACGGGCGGGGCTCCTCCGGACCGCGCGAAGCCTGCGGGACTACGTGGGGCGCCCGCACCTCCTCGCCTTCAATGCCGCGGAGGCGACCGGCAATATGCTCCAGATGCTTCGCAGGCGTGTCTCGTGGCGCACGCAGCGGCGCACGCTCCAAGCCATCATGTACCTCTACCGAGATGCCCAGCCCTACCTGGAGGGGATCACGCGCTGGCAGATCATCGACCGGGTCATCGAGCGGCTGCGCGCGGCGAAAGGTGGCCCTATCTGCGTCATCAGTCAGAGCATGGGCACCATCGTGGCGCTGGACGCCATCTATCACTGGACGGAAGGTGAGGTCGAGACGCTGATCACGCTTGGCTCGCCCCTCGGCATTCAGTTCTTCCGCGAGAAGCTCTGGGGCCAGCCGGCCTTCCCGCCCAACGTCCGGCGCTGGTACAACTTCTACGATCAGATGGACAACGTGGCGGTCTGGGACCGCCAGCTCCGGGACGACTTCCCAACCACCAACGGCGAGCGGAAGATCACCGACCAGCAGGCGCGGGACAACTACAACAAGCACGGCTTTCGTGACCCGCACGACTGGTACGGCTACCTCTCGTCGCCAGAGCTCGCCGATGTCGTGTGCCACTTTTGGCTGGGAGCGAACGGAGCGGCCGCACCCGCCGGTTAGCGCGTCGCGCCTAGCGCGAAGCCCCCTATTCCTCATCCAACACTGCCCCGGCGAAGCGTAACGTGCACACCTGCATGGGATTCACGTACAGCCACGCCGCCAGCTTACCGGCCGTCCTCCCGAATCGCCTGGCCCTCGTGCGACTTGGAGGGATTCCCTAGAGCGTGGTCACAGGCCGGGCCTGGAGGAGGAAGAGACGGTCCCCCTCCATAGCCCACTCGATGTCCTGCGGCGACCCGTAGTGTGCCTCCACCTGCAGTCCGAGCCGCGCAAGCGCGGCCACCTCGTCGTCCGAGAGCTTGGGCAGACCGGCGCGGTCCGGGGGGACGCTACGCCAGACGTTGGGGTGGAGGCCACCCGCCGCTGGATCGTAGGCGAGCTTCTGCTCCTGCTCGGAGATGCTGCGCTCCAGGATCGCGAGGGAAGCCTTGTCCACGATATACATGTCCGGTGTCACCTGGCCGGAGACGGCGGCCTCGCCCAGGCCGTACACCGCCTCGATGACGATCCGCCCGGCGTCATGGGTGACGGGGTTGACCGTGAACATCACGCCGGAGCGCTCCGACTGCACCATCGACTGCACGGGCACCGCGATCGCCACCGACAGGTGCTCGAAGCCGTTCTCGGCCCGGTAGAAGATCGCCTGCGGCTCGAACAGCGAGGCCCAGCACGCCCTGACCGCCTCCACCACCCACTCGGCGCCGACCACGTTCAGAAAGCTGCTCTGCTGTCCCGCGAACGACGCCTCGGCCAGGTCTTCCGCCGTGGCCGAGCTGCGGACGGCCACGCGGCCGCCGCCCAGCCGGTCGTACGACTGCCGGATCGCCTCCGCGAACTCCTCCGGCATCGGCGTCGCCTCGATCCTCCTCTTGGCGGCGTGGGACGCTTGCTGCAGCGCCTGCGAGGCACGATGATCGAGCCCGGCAAGGACGTCGGCCAGCTCGCCCCGCAGACCGGTGCACTCCAGGTACTCCTCGTAGCAGCGCGAGGTGACGACGAACCCGGGCGGGACGGGAATGCCCGCTCGGACCAGCTCACCGAGGTTCGCGCCCTTCCCGCCCGCAAGGGCGACATCCTGTTTGCCGATCTCCTCCAACCAGACAATGACCTCGCCGGCCATGCGTCCTACCCCGCCGATGGGAACGGCGAGCTGGCGACCGCTGCCACCGCGTCGGACTCCGCTCGGCGCAGTTCCTGCACCTCCGCCGGGAAGCGGTGGATGAAGAGCGTCGTGCCCGCAGCCAGCGCCGCCATCGCCAGCAGCACGACAAAGATGAGCCGGAAGAGCCCGACGTCGGGTGCCCCATCGCCGCTCAGCACGGCGCCCAGGATGGCCACGCCCACGATACTGCCGAGGTAGCGCATCATCGAGTTCGTGCCGGCGGCGGTGCCGGCCAGCTCCCTGGACGTCGATTCGAGAGCGGCGGTGGACGCCGCATTGAAGCTCAGGCCGATGCCAAGGCCGAGCGTCGCCAGGCATGCGGCCAGATAGCCGTACGATACGTCCTTGCTCAGGCCCGCCAGCAGCGCAGCCACCCCGCCCACCATGACCAGGGCACCCGTCAGCGCCAGCAGCCGCCTGCCGTAGGCGTCCGAGATGCGCCCGCCGATGGGAGCGATCGCCACCACCAGGATCGACATCACACCCAGCAGCGTCCCCGAGGCACTGTTCCCTTTCCCCTGCACCTCTTCGATGAAGAACGGGATCGTGAGCAGGGTCGTGTACATCACCAGGTTGTTGAGCAACACGTAGCCGGTCGCGGCGGCGTAGGACCGGTTGCGAAACAGCCGCCACTCAACGATGGGCAGCGCGCTGGAGCGCTGGCTCTGCACGAACAAGGCGAAGAGCCCCAGAAAGCCGGCTGCGCCCGCCCCCAGCGCGAGACCGCCCACGTCGCCGCGCAGTGAATTCAAGACGAAGGTAAGCGCCGTCAGCAACGCCCCGAAGACCAGCGCCCCCGCCCAGTCGAGCTCAAACTTCCTCCGCTCAGGCGCGTGAGGATACGCCAGCAGGCTCTGGCTGGCCAGCGCCAGCAGCACCAGCGGCGCGTTCATCAGGAAGAGCAGCCGCCAGGAGCCCACGGCGAGGAGGCCGCTGCCGATGAGCGGGCCGACGGCCGCCGCAAAGGAGAACATTGCGCCGATGAAGCCCATCGACCGGCCCAGCCGGTCGGCCGGCAGGCTCTCCCGCAGCATCGCCATGCCGTTGGGGATCACGGCCGCTCCGACCAGCGCCTGACCAGTCCGCAGGATGACCAGGACAGGGAAGACAGGGGAGAAGGAGGCCGCCAGAGAGAAGGCCAGGAACGCCACCAGCCCAGCGCGGAAGACCCGCGCCCGGCCTAGTTGGTCCCCGATCCGGCCGCCCAGCGGCTGGGCGACCGCCATCGCGATCAGGTAGGCCGAAATCAACCAGCCGATCTCGCCGTGGCCCATCGAGAAGTCCCGGCGCAGCTCGGGCAGGGCCACCGCGAGCATCGTCGAGTTCAGCGGCGCCAGGACACCGCCCAGCGATACCGTGACGAGCAGCAGAGCGTAACTGAGGCCAGCGGCCTCGGTGCCCCGCCTCACGCTCCCTCCAGCCTTACCGTTCCCGCCTCGCCGTCGACCGTGATCGTCTGGCCGTCCTTGATGAGCGCTGTCGCCACCTTGGCGCCGACCACCGCCGGGATCTGGTACTCCCGAGCCACGATGGCCGTGTGCGAGAGGATGCCTCCGTGATCCGTTACCACTGCAGATGCAATTCCAAAGAGGGGCGTCCACGGCGGGTTCGTCGCGGGGCAGACCAGGATCTCCCCCGGCTGGAGCCGGTCGCTGGCGTCCAGCGAGAGGATCACGCGGGCGACGCCCGTCGCTTTGCCAGCGGAGGCGGCGTTACCGTTGATGATGCGCGGGTCCGGGCTCTCCTCCGGCGGCGCGCCCCAGAACTTCGTCACCATGGGGTTGTCTTCCAGCCCGGCCTCCGCAGGAGGAGGAGTCCCCAGCACGGGAGGCGGCGTCAGCTTCCGGTCCTCCTCCCGCTCCCGGCGGCGCTGCTGCACCAGATCTTTCAAGCCGCCCTTCTCGCCGCGCAGCGCATCTTGCAGCTCCTCATACCTAAGGAAGAAGACATCCCCAGCCTGTTCCAGCCGGCCTGCTGAGACCAGCCGTCGGCCCGCCTCCAAGACGGGCACCCGCTGCACGGCCACCCCCTGCTGGTCGATCCAGAAGTTGTGGTCCTCCTGGATGGGCAGGTACTGCTGGGCGCCGGCCAGCACCTGCTGGAACATAGCCGCCTGCTCCCCGGGCACCCGCTCTAGCACCAGCTTCTGCCGCGCCTCTCGAGCCGCCCGGAGCGACTTCATCTCCTGCTCGGGATCGTAGCCGTCCAGCGAGGCGTACTGCCGGATGAGGCTGTAGGCGGTGGACGGGTCTTCCTTCCAGGTCGGCTCGCCGATGTCCAGCTCGTTGCTGCGCCAGCCGTAGGTGTCCAGAAACTCCTCCACCGCGCCCCGGAAGACCTTCCCCTCGTCGCTCTCGGCGAGCGCTGTGTGGGCCCGGGCCGGCCCCACCTGCCGGAGGATCTCGAGCACCGCCGGCCGCTTGCGGGCCTCCACCGCCAGGCGCCAGATGCCCGCGTCGGTCTCTGTGCTCTTGTTGGCGAAGCCCTGCAGGAGTTGGAGGTGCTCTCCCGCCCTGGGCGTTCCTATCAGCTCGCTGTAGAGCTGCTCGTAGAACATGACGGCGCCCATGGCGGGAAAGACGGCCAGGAAGTGCAGCTCGCCCTCCCGCTCGCGCTTGTCGACGAGCGCCTGCAACAGGTCGCTGAGGTCGGCGTCGCCCAGCTTGGCGTAGTCGCCCTTCAGCGTCTCCTCGTTGATGGAGCGCACCTCGGGTTCGTACTCCTTGTACCAGCGCTGGAGCAGGCCCGGCACGTGCTGCATCATCTGGGCCTGCATCTCCTCCATGCGCTTGGCCATCTCGACCGGGTCGGTGGAGTAGGGCGGGAAGCTGCTGTAGACGTAGCCCCGGATGTGCTTGAAGTCGACCTGGCCGAAGGGCATGCAGAGCTGCTGCCCCGCCTTGTTCAGCCCGCGGCCAAAGGCCGGCGCATCCATCGTCGCGCTCAGGAGCGAGATGCCGTTGGGCCAGTGCATCAGGTCGGCCGTCCAGAAGCGCATGGCCTCCTCGGGCGCATCCCATTCGAACTGAAACTCAGGCGGGATAGGTAGCTGCTGGCTCGTGGTCACGAATAACCTCTTTCTAGGCCGGAGGCTGCTGGATAGTACTTGCTATTCTAAAGTGCGAGGTTGGCCGCCAGCAAGTGCCGACACGAGACTGCTGAATGAAGGATCTGCTAGGCATGTCGCCGCCGTCGGGCTGAAGCCCGACCCGCGGTGTTATTCAGCAGTCTCGACACCGCGCGGGGCGCCGAGCTGCCAATACGTGCGGAGGGCGACGGCTCCCGCCCTAGGTGACGACAGGGCTAGCGCCCCGACTGGTCGGGGCGGGTGATGGCGTCCACCTCTGCCAGCTCGTCGCTCGTCAGCTTCCACTCGGCGGCGCGGACATTCTGCTCCACCTGCTCCGGCTTGGTCGCGCCGGCGATGACGCAGGCCACGTAGGGCTGGCTCGCCAGCCAGCCGATAGCCAAGTCCAGCACGCTCCGCCCCCGCGACTCCGCGAAGGCCTCCAGCTTGGCGAGCGTCCCGAAGTTCTCTTCTGTGAGGACCCGTTCCGCCATGGGGCCGGCTTCCGCCAGCCGGGTGCCCTCCGGCAGCGCCTGGCCCGAACGGTACTTCCCGCTGAGGAAGCCGCTGGCCAGGGGAAAGTAGGGCAGGACGCTCAGCCCGTAGGCGTTGCAGGCGGGCACCAACTCTCGCTCGATGCGGCGGTCCAGCAGGTTGTACAGGTTCTGGGCGGAGACGAGGGGCGACAGGTGCTGGTTGCGCGCGGTCCACTGCGCCTCCACCACCTGCCAGCCAGCGAAGTTGGAGCAGCCGATGTAGCGCACCTTCCCCTGCCGCACCAGGTCGTCCAGGGCGCGCAGCGTTTCCTCGACGGGCGTGCGGATGTCGGGAAAGTGGATCTGGTAGAGATCGATGTAGTCGGTGCCCAGCCGCCGCAGGCTCGCCCCCACCGCCTCGAAGATGTAGCGGCGCGAGGCACCGCCCCAGAGTGACCCCTCGCCCATGGGCCCGACGAACTTGGTGGCGATGATGGCTTCCCGCCGGTGTCCCTGGAGGGCGGCGCCCAGATATTCTTCGGAGAGGCCACGGGGGCCATAGATATCCGCCGTATCGAAGAAGGTCACCCCCAGCTCCAGCGCCTTGTGCACCACGGCCGCCGTCTGCTCCCGGTCGCAGCGCCGGCCGAAGTTGTTGCATCCCAGCCCAACCACCGACACCTGCAGCCCCGAACGGCCCAGGCTCTTGTGCTCCACGGCATCGCCTCCCGCGACTGCTCATCCTGCTCCGGTAAACTCGCACGAGTATATCGTATGGCAAACGTTAAGAAACCGTAAACCTTTGGAAAAGAAACCGATCTATTCGCCCCCTACACCGCTCTACCCCTTGACGGGCCCTCCTAAATGCAGTACATAAGACGTAAGACTCGTTGCGAAGGACCGCAACGGAGTTGTCCATAGGCCGCCTGGGGGAGCTGGTACCCAGGTGGTTTTCTTTTGCTGGATCATCCCCGCCTTAGCTCACGGCAGATGTGCAATATCAGGCTAGCCGTTGGGTTTATCTAGGCAGAAGAGCCTGAATGCTGGCCACTGTGCTCTGCGGCAGACTCCGGGCGTGGCTGCGCAGGTGCGGTGAGCCAGTCGAGGGCGCTTGGGCCTAGCGGATAACAGGAGCGTCGTGGGTCGGATCCGGTATCGATTCCAGCGGCTGCTGCGGCAGGTAGGGCCTAACTGGGCGAAGCTTGTCCCCCAAAGCTGGGGGCGAGCGGGGAGCCTTCCGCTGATCGCCATTGCTCTGCTCGTCGTCGCGGTTGCCCTTCTGTTCGCTACCCTCAAGCACACGCAGGTGCGGGCTGCCGATACCGGCTTCCTGAATCCCTCCGCCCAGGCGGCCGACACCGGCGGTGACGGCAACGGCTTTGAAACCAACCCCACCAACGCCTTCACTGACGGCGCCGGCAACGCCACCAACACCAACGGCGCCGGCGACCGCCACCGCTACTTCGACTACAACATCACCATCCCCGCCGAAGACGCCATCAACGGCATCGAAGTCCGGCTGGACTGGTGGCTGGACAGTACCGCCGGGACCAGCAGCATGAGCGTGGAGCTGTCCTGGAACGGCGGCACCTCCTGGACAGCTGCCCAAACCGACACACAGGAAACCACCGCTGAACACAGCGCCGTCTTAGGTGGCCCCGCTAACACCTGGGGTCGCACCTGGACGCCGGCTGAACTCAGCAATGCTAATTTCCGGGTGCGCATCACCTCGAACAGTACCAGCGCTTTTCGCGACTTCTTCCTGGACTGGGTGCCTGTCCGGATCACGTTTGGCCCGGCTCCGACGGTAACGCCGACACCCACCGACACCGCCACGACTACCCCCACCCACACAGCAACGCCGACCGCCACGCCTACCAGTACCTCGACACCCACCGACACCCCCACCGTCACCCCGACACCAACCGATACGCCCACGATCACGCCCACGCCAACGGACACGCCGATACCGACCGCCACGCCTACTGATACGCCTACCATCACTCCGACGCCAACCGACACCGCCACACCTACCAACACACCCACGACGGTGCCCACCGCCACCAACACGCCTACACCAACGCCTACCGACACCGCCACGGCGACGGCCACGGCGACGCCTACGCCGCTGCCATCGGTCTTCGTGAACCCGCCCTCTCAGACCGTCTCCACCTCCAGCGCCTCGGTTGACATCGCGGTCTCGGGCGTGAACGACCTGGGCAGCTACAACTTCACGCTGACCTGGAACGCACCCATCCTCTCGTTCGTCAGCGTCACCAACGGCACGTTCCTCGGCTCCACCGGTCGTACCGTGGACTGCCCGGCGCCGGTCACCGGCACCAACAGCGTCACCTTCGGCTGCACCACCACCGGCGCCAACCCCGGCCCCACCGGCTCCGGCGTCCTCGCCACCGTCCAATTTACCACCGTCAGCGACGGCACCTCCGCCCTCGCCCTCTCCGGCGTGACCCTGGCCGACACGTCCGGCGCCGGCATCCCTGTGACGACGACCGGCGGCTCGATCACTTTCCAGTCGCCGACGGCCACGCCCACGGCG
>MGOB01000051.1:54085-54309 GCA_001796995.1 Chloroflexi bacterium RBG_16_68_14
ACCGATACCGACACGCCCACTCAGACGCCCACCCCCACCGATACGCCCACGACCACCCCGACACCAACCGACACGCCCACACCCGTACCCACCTCCACCAACACGCCGACGGTCACCCCAACGCCCACGGACACGCCGACGGTGACCCCGACGCCGACAGACACGCCCACTCAGACGCCCACCCCCACCGACACCCCAACCGTCCCCCCGACACCAACCGACAC
>MGOB01000051.1:54351-55260 GCA_001796995.1 Chloroflexi bacterium RBG_16_68_14
ACCCCGACACCAACCGACACCTCGACGCCGACAGACACGCCCACTCAGACGCCCACACCCACCGACACGCCCACCGCCACCCCGACACCCACCGACACGCCCACTCGTACGCCTACACCCACCGACACGCCCACCGTCACTCCGACACCAACCGATACGCCCACGGTCACCTCCACGCCGACGCCACAACTACCGGAGCTAGTCGTCACCAAGTCCGACTCCCCCGACCCCGTCGACAGCGAGGCGCCGCTCACCTACACGATTGAGGTCAGGAACACCGGCTCCGCCGGCGCCTCCTTCGTCCGCCTCATCGATACGCCAGCCAGCACCTTCACCTACACCGGCTTCTCCACCACCAGAGGCTCCTGTGCCCTCGTCGGTTCCATCACGGGCGGTACGTTGGACTGCGACCTCGGCTCCTTCGGCACCGGCCCCGCCGCCGTCGCGACCATCACCATCAACGGCTACATCACCAGCGCTGCCACCGTCAGCGCCGACAACACCGCCACCGTCGATCCAAACAACGTCGTGGTCGAGTACGACGAGACCAACAACTCGGTCACCATCAGTACGACCGTCATCGGGCCCACCGCTACGCCCACGCCGACCGACACCAGCACCCCAACGTCGACACCGACCAACACAGCGACGGCCACCGCGACGAGCACCCCCACGAGCACACCCACCGTCACCAGTACGCCGACGGACACGCCCACCAGCACACCGACCGACACGCCCACTCGTACGCCCACAGAGACCCCAACGAGCACGCCTACGCCAACCGATACGCCGACCAGCACACCCACGCCCACGGACACTGCTACGCCCACCAACACGCCGACCAGCACGCCCACACCGACCGCCACGTCGACCAACACGCCCACACCGACCGATACGCCCACCAGCACG
>MGOB01000051.1:55271-56324 GCA_001796995.1 Chloroflexi bacterium RBG_16_68_14
CGATACGCCCACCAACACCCCCACGGTCACGCCGACGCCCACGAATACGCCGACCGTCACCCCAACGCCCACCAACACGTCGACGCCGACCAGTACGCCAACCTTCACGCTCACGGCCACCGTCACGTCCACCAGGACCCCAACGCTGACGGCCACGAGCACGCCTACGGCGCAACTGCCCGACCTGGTGGTCACGAAGACGGACTCGGCTGACCCCGTCGCCAGCGGGGAGAGCTTCACCTACACCGTGAGCGTCCGGAACATTGGGAGCGCCCTCGCCAGCTCCGTGCGCCTGGTGGACCAGCCAGACGCGAACTTCACCTACACCGGATTCAGCACCACCCGCGGCACCTGCTCGCTTCTACATTCCGTCACGGGCGGCACCCTCGATTGCGACCTCGGCTCCTTGGGCACCGGCCCCAGCGCCATCGCCACTATCACTATCACCGGCTACGTGGCCACCAGCACCAACGTGACGGTCAACAACACGGCCACCGTCGACCCGGACAACGTAGTGGTCGAGTCGAACGAAGCCAACAACGCCATCACCATCGGCACCACGATCCTAGCTGCGCCGCCCACGGCGACGCCCACCGTGACAGCCACCTCCACCATTACTCGGACGCCGACCCAAACGCTCACGCCCACGGCCACCGGCACACCAACGGACACGCCAGCCGTCGCGCCCACTTTCACAGAAACGAGCACGCCCACGGCCACGGACACGCCGACCTTGACGCCCACACCCACGCCGCTGATCCCGGACCTGACGGTGACCAAGGTGGACTCGCCGGACCCGGTGGTTGGAGGTCTGCCGTTGACCTACACCATCCAGGTGCGCAACCTGGGTGGACAGGCAGCCAGCCCCGTGCGCCTCATCGATACGCCGCCGGCCACCTTCACCTACACGAACTTCAGCGCCACCAGCGGAGACTGCACCGTCGTTGGCTCCGTCACCGGCGGCGAGCTCGACTGTGACCTTGGTACTATCGCACCGGGCGGCACGGTGACGGTCACCATCGTCGGCTTCGTGCCCGTCGTGGGCATCGTGAC
>MGOB01000051.1:56378-71691 GCA_001796995.1 Chloroflexi bacterium RBG_16_68_14
CAACGAGGCCCAGGCGACCACCAGCATCACGCCGCCATACACGCCGACCTCCACGTCAACCCCGACGTCGACGGCCACGCCCATCCCGGGTGACTTCGCCATTAGCAAGACGGACAGCGTCGACCCGGTGGTCAGCGGCGAAGCGCTTACCTATACGATTGTGGTGACCAACGTTGGGGGGTTCCCCGCCGGCGGGCAACGAGACCCGATTACCGGAATAGTGATCCCCGTGGAGGTGATCGACCAGCTACCTGCGGGCTTCACCATCTCGGGCTTCTCGGCGACCTTCGGCGGGACCTGCTTCGTCGTGGGCGGAAGCGAAGTGCACTGCGACTTCGTGAGAGCGTTCGACCCGGGAGACATCGCCACCGTCACCATCACCGGCACCATGACCAGGGCGACGGCGACCACCGTGGAGAACGTGGCCCTGGTTGACCTCCCCATCAGCGATATCCCGGAGCTCGTTGAAGTCGCGAACAACGTCGACACGGAGAGGACCAGCGTGATCCTGCCCACCCCAACGCCTACTTTCACCGCTACTCTCACCCCCACACCGACCGACACGCCCACGCCCACGGAAACCCCCACCATCACGCTCACCCCCACCATCACGAACACGCCGACGGTCACCCTCACGCCCCTGCCCGATGCGGACGCCGATGGCCTGCCGGACAGTCAGGAAGCCATCCTAGGCACCGATCCCAATAACCCGGACACCGATGGTGACAGCTGCGCCGACGGCGAGGAGGTGGGCCCGGACGAGAAGCTGGGCGGCCTACGCGACCCCCTCAACCCCTGGGACTTCTTCGACACCAACGGGGACAAGAAAATCGACGCGCCTAACGATATCCTCCAGGTCATGCTGAGGTACCGACTGCGGACAGGTGATCCAGGCTATGCCTCAACCTACGACCGTGGCCCGGTGGTCGGATCGTATCCTTGGAGCCGAAGCGGGCCGGACGGCAGGATAGACGCGCCGAACGACATCCTGTCGGTCAAGTACCAGTACCAGCACAGCTGCGCGGCCCCGCCCTAAGCCGACAGAGTCCTCGCGGCACGCGGAGACCTCCACGTGGGAGGCCGAGAGAAGCTGCAGCTCGGAGCTAGAACCTCAGGGCTCGAAGACCAATTGATCGCCCGGCGCGGTGCCGGTGTTGGCGATGGTGCCGCTGGGCAGTTCGATGACGGCGCAGACGCCTCGGAGCACGCCGCTCACCCGGAACGGCTTGAGGTCCGGGACGACCTTGAGCACCTGGCGGGAGCGGTCGACGTACACGACGTCGATGGGAAACCGCATGAAGACGGTGTGGACGGAGTTGCACGGGTCCAGCACCAGCGCCTCGCCCGGCTGGAGAGAAGCACGTCCCAGCAGGCCGACCAGGCGAGACCAGAACCCGCGGGCGGGGCGGGCGTCGCTGGCCAGTTGGGTGCTGCGGGTGCTGTTCCGGATGCGCACGGGGGGACCGTTACTTGAGGCCAGGGAAATCCCTCATGATCGTGATCACCGCCGGGCCCAGGATCACGATGAACAGGGTGGGGAAGATGCACAGGACCAGGGGGAAGATCATCTTGACGGGCGCCCTATAAGCCTGCGCCTCCGCCCGCTGCCGCCGCCGCACCCGGAGCTGCTCCGACTGGACGCGAAGCACCGCGCCTACGCTGGAGCCCATCTGCTCCGCCTGGATCACCGCGTTCACGAAGGTCACCAAGTCGGGCACGCCCGTCCTTTCTCCCAGCTCGCGTAGCGCATCCCGCCGCATCTTACCAAGGGCGATCTCCCGCAGGGTACGCGAGAGCTCCTCGGCGAAGGGGCCCTCCACCTTCTCGGCAACGCGGGCGAGGGAGGCGTCCAGCCCTAGGCCCGCTTCGACGCAGGTAGTGATCAGGTCGAAGGAGTCCGGCAGGCTCTTGATGATCTGCGCTTGACGCTGGGTCACACGCTGCCGGAGCCACATGCTGGGAAACAGGAAGCCCACTGCCACCAACCCCAGGAGGACAAGCAACATGGCAGGACTCAGCGTAAGCCTGCCCCCCGCAATGAGCAGGAGCGGGAGGAACAGGAAGGTGCCGGTGGTCACCAGCTGAAAAGTGAGGAAGGCGTTCAGCGTCATCGGCTCTCCGGCCAGCACCAGGCGCACCCGAATGCGATCGAGCATTGCGGTGGGCATGAGCCATCTCGCGAGCTGCGCCGGCACCTGCGCCACGGGGAGCAGCATCCTGTCCGCCAGCGATAGCCGTTGTTCTTCCTGAGCTTCGACTCTCGATCGCCCCCGCAAGGCCTCCAGCCGCGTGCGCATCCTGGTATCCGTCCCTGTTAGCGCCAGCAGGAAGAACAGGATGGTGGCGAAGACGGCGACCGCGGCAAGGAACGGTATCATCCCTAGACCTCAATATCGAGAATGCGCCGGATGATGAAAATACCCACCGCCTCCAGGAGGGCGGCCACGCCCAGCAGCACCTGCCCGATCGTCTCCTTGAAGAGCAGCATGATGTAGTCCGGGCTGACCAGCAGGAACATAGCGCCTACCCCCACCGGCAACAGGCCGATCACGACGCCGGTGAGACTCTGTTGCGCCGTGAGGGTGCTGATCTCGCCGCGGATGCGCGTTCGCTCCCGCATCGTCTCGGTAACGGTCCCCAGGATCTCCGCCAGGTTGCCACCCGCTGACCGCTGCACCAGGACAGCCGTTACCACCAGATCCAGGTCGTAGTTGCCGTTGCGCTCGCTCAGGGCCAGGAAGGCCTCCTCCATGCTCGAACCCACGTTAGTCTCATGTACCACCTGCGCCAGCTCCGTCGCAATAGGGTGTTCAAGCTGATCGGCCGCCATGGAAAGGCTCTGCATCAGCCCGAAGCCCGCCTTGAGAGAGTTGGCGACGTAGGTAAGGGCGTCCGGAAGCTGCTCCTCCAGCTTCTTCTGGCGCGACGCCCGCCGCCGGCCCAGCCAGATCTGTGGTAGCTGAAAGCCCACCAGCGCCGCTGCCATTGCGCCCAGCATGCCCAGCACGCCGTCGAGGAACAGATACGGGAGCGCAAGGCCCAGTCCGGCCAGCGCGACCCGCATGGCGACGAGGTCGATGGGCTGCAACTGGCTATCGGCCAGGCGCAGCTCTCGCTCCATCCGTTGGAGCCAGGCGCCGGAGATGATGGACTGGTAGGCGCCCAGGGGGCTGCGACTCTTCCGCAGGGTAACGACGGAGGCACCCTGCACCACCGAGGTGCCACCCAGCGCCCCCTCCAGCCGGCCCCGGATCTGGGAGCTGGCGGCGGCCCCCGAGAAGAAGGCCAGCGCAAAGGCCATGACCGTGACCATAAGCGAACCGGCGGCGCCCAACGCCAGCAGATCCATCGTCACACTCCCACCGGCATGAAGAGATCTGGCGGCAGATGGATGCCGGCGACCTCAAACTTCTCGGTGAACCTGGGCCGGATGCCGGTGCCCCGGAACTCGCCTACCACCCGGCCGTCACTATCGATGCCCCGCTGCTCAAAGCGGAAGAGGTCCTGCATCGACACGATGTCACCCTCCATGCCGGTGATCTCCGAGACGCGGGTAATCTTGCGGCTCCCGTCCGGCAGGCGGGCGATCTGCACGATCACGTGAATGGCGGAGGTCATCTGCTCCCGGATGGCCCGCACCGGCAGGTCCAACCCGGCCATCAGGATCATGTTCTCGATGCGGGCCAGGGCGTCACGGGGTGAGTTGGCGTGCACCGTGCCCAGCGAGCCCTCGTGGCCGGTGTTCATCGCCTGCATCATGTCAAATGCCTCCGGCCCGCGCACCTCGCCCACGATGATGCGGTCGGGCCGCATGCGCAGGGCGTTGCGCACCAGGTCCCGCTGGGTGACCTCACCCTTCCCCTCCAGGCTTGGCGGGCGGGCCTCCAGGCTCACCACATGGCCCTGCTGGAGCATCAGCTCGGTGGGGTCCTCAATGGTGACGATCCGCTCCGTATCGGGGATGAAGGAGGAGAGGGCGTTGAGCAGCGTCGTCTTGCCGGTGCCCGTCCCACCGGAGACGATGATGTTGAGGCGCACCTGAACGCAGGCGCGGAAGAACTCCGCCAGCTCCCGCGTCATCGAGCCCACCATGATCAGGTCCTCAATGGTCATCTTGTCCGCCTGGAACTTCCGGATGGTAATTGTGGGGCTCTTCGGGGCGACGGGCGGGATGATGACGTTGACGCGGGAGCCATCCGGCAGCCGGGCGTCCACCATGGGAGAGGACTCGTCGACCCGGCGGCCCAGCGGCGCCACGATGCGCTCCACGATGCGCATGATGTGCGCGTGATCGCGGAAGCGAATAGAGCTCAGATACAGCCGCCCTTCTCGCTCATAGAAGACCTGATCGGGCGCGTTCACCATGATCTCGGAGATGGAGGGGTCACCGATGAGTGGCTCGATGGGGCCCAACCCCAGCACCTCATCCGTCACCGCGCTGACCAGCTCGTCGCGGATGGCGCCGACGATGCCCGGCATCTCCTGGGCGATGAGGGAGCGGGCGGCGACCACGACCGCCTCCCGCGCCCGCTCCGGCTCCAGGCCCCGCAGCTTGGTGGGGTCCAGCTCCTCAATCAGCCGCTGGTGGAGGGTGAACTTGAGCTCGTCGATGGCCTGGGCGCTCTGGCCCCGCCGCAGAGACGGCCGGTCCGGCGTTTGCGCATCGGCGGAGGATCGGAATTGCCAGGAAAACTGACTCATCTAGGCGGTACTCCTCTAGTTCTTTCTGGATCAGCTCGCTCGCCCAACGAAGCGCTCCAGGAAACCCTTCCGCTCCCTGGGCAGCCCAGCCAGCGCGCAGGCCATGTCGGTGACGGCGCGCGAGACGCGAGCGTACGGCTTGGCCACCACGATGGGGACGCCCAACTGGTTGGCGCTTGCCACGTTGTAATCGTGGGGGATGCGCCAGGTCACCGTGTACTCCAAGACCCGTTCCACGTCCTCCTCGCGCAAGCTGTTGGACGACGTCGAATGGTTGACGATGAGCTTCACCTTCTCCTCTGGCACGTCCGCGGTCCGCAGCATCTCCAGCGCCAGCGCCGTGTCCTTGATGCTGGTGATGTCCATGCTGGTGACCAGCAGGATGATGTCGCTCAGCTCCAGCGTGGTGGCGATGATCTCGTTGAAGGTGCCCGGCGTGTCGATGACGACGTAGTCGTGGCCCTGCGCCAGCAGGTCCACGATCTTCTCGATGTGCTGGGGCGTCAGGTCCCGCCACTCCGTGGGATGGAGCGGCGCCGGCAGGATGCTGATGCCCGTGTGGTGGCGCACCAGGCTGTCCTTGATCGACTCCCGGTTCAGCTCATCGATGCGCCGGGCCACGTCGGCGATGCTCCGCTCCACTGCGATGTCCATCATGATGGCTACGTCGCCAAAGCGGGTGTCCATGTCCACCAGCGCCACGTTGGCGTTGGTGGCCTGCACCATGGCGGTGGCGAGGTTGGTGGCGATGGTGGTCTTGCCGATGCCGCCCTTAGCCCCGAAGACGGTGACCACCGTCCCGCGGGCCACCGGCTCGTTCGCCTCGCCTTCCAGTTGAAGGCGCCGCCGTTCCTCCTGCTCCAGGATGCCGTAGATGGCGCGGGTCACGTCCTCCGGCTTGAGCGGCTTGATAAGGTAGTCGCGGGCGCCGGCCACCATGGCGCGTCGCACGGACCCGGCGTCGGCCAGGGAGGAGTAGGCGATGACGGCCGCCTTGGGGGCGATTCCTTCCAGCATCTGGATGGTCCGGATCGCCCGGACCACCGGCTCCTCCATGCTCACCAGGAAGATGTCCGGGGGGTGCTCCCTCGCGACGGTGACCGCCTCGATGCCATAGTCGGCCTCGCCCACCACCGTGAGCTGGCTCGACGTGAGCACGTGCTTCGCGTCCGACCGGGCGTCCGGATCGGGATCGACGATGATGATCTCAGGGTTGCGCGGCACCGTGACCTGCCTCTCTCGAGCTCGCCGCTACTGCGGCGCTGTTTCCTATGCCTCCTCCGCGTTGATCACGCAGATTTCGACAGGCAGCCCGGAAGGGCCGGAATCGCCAAATGCTCGCACGGCGAGCCGCAGCGTGCCCAACTGGTCGCCGCAGAACAGGTTAGATGCCTGCTCAGGCGTCAGCATCAGCGTGACGGTCATCGCTTCCGGATTCGGCTCCGCCTCGGCGCCGCGGACGCGCTGGTCGCCCTCTGATCCCGCGCTAGACGCTTCCTCTCCCTCGCGCAGCCCAGGGGCGCTGGGCGGTAGCTCCACCAGCGTCTGCTCCACCGCGATGACCTCGACGTTCTCGGCCAGCAGGAAGGCGCCCGGATGGCTCTGACCGACCAGCTTGTCTGGCACGGCGAACACGTCCACATAATCGCCCGGCAGCACCAGGCCGCCCGCGCCGACGACAGCGTCCACGGTGATGGCCATGCCCCGCTTCCCCTCCTCCAAGATGTTGCTCAGCACATCGTTGCTGACGGCCTCTACCCCGCTCACAAACTTGGACGCCAGCATCTGCTCGTTGATGGCGATGGGGAAGCGGGCCACCTTCCCGACCGCCTCGTCCAGGCTGGTCAGCGCCCCGTCACCCACCGCCGACTGGGGGACTTGCCGGACCTCCAGCATGCCCGCCGTGATGGTGGTGCCTGCCGGGATGGCGGCTTTCGCTACCACCACCGGCACGTCCGCGGCGGAGGCGGTCCCCCCGCCGGAGTCGGAACGGGAGATGGCGGCATACACGAGAACCGCGCTAAGGATGGCCAGGATGAGGGCCAGGAAGAGAAAGCGGCGGTTTACGTGACTGGCAGCGATGCTTGTCATTGGTTGAGCCATGGCGACTTCCTCATTATCTCGCGGAATGGCCGTCGCGCCCTGACGGAGCAGAACGGGAGCGGCCCGGGCGGGCATCTATCTTATGTATCGGTTGGTGGCCGTCGAGGTTTACGTGCCGGTCGCCTTCCAGCGGCCAGATGGGTGATGGCAAGAGGAGCGGCGGCCGTTCCGCCCACGCTAGCTCCCCTCCAACTTGATCCTCCCGCATGCTGATGGCGAGCTGGCGGGCGGCTGTCTGAAGGGACAGGTTTGAAACCTGCCCCTTCTCCCTCACCCCCGGCCCCTCTCCCTCGTCAACGAGGGAGAGGGGTGGCCGAAGGCCGGGGTGAGGGAGTGTCAATATCAGCCGCATACTCAGCGCGGAAGAAAGTTGGATAGGCACTAGCTCCCCCAGAAAAAGGGGGCCCCGACCAGTCGGGGCCCCCACTCGTCGCTCTCGTCAGGCTCCCTAGCAGGACCCGTCGAGACAGTCGACGGCGCCTTCGAAGGCGGTAATGATCGCGGTGCGGAAGGCGATGACCGCAGTCACCACCACAGCAATCGCGATGACGGCCATGATCAGGCCGTACTCCGCCAACGTCTGCCCTTCCTCATCCTTGGCCCGAGCCTGGAGCTCGTGCCAGCCGGTGAGCACGCGCAGGAGCGCTTCGTTCACCAATCTCATCTGTCGCTCTCCTCCCTTACAGGCTCCGGCGCGGGGCCGGGCGGATCACCTAGGTGCGTTCCGTAATCATCATCGGAAAAAGCACTAGACCCCTGAAGGGGTGGCCCGCATCTTTTGGTGAAATTCTTCCTAAGGGGCACGCCGTAGGGGGAGTGGGAGGAAGATGAAGGGGGATCATGACCCCAGCCTGAAGGCCATGAGGAAATTGATGGCATGCCGGCGTGTAGCGGCGACCTTTAGGTCGCCACGGGCTTGTCGTTATGGGACGTGGGTGGCGACCTGAAGGTCGCCCCTACGGTCCCCATACGCGGTCGGGCTGGAGCCCGACCCGCAGTGTTATTCAGTTGGGTCTCAGGATCAGCCGTGGGCCGCCGCGCCCTTCAGGTCCTCGGGCCGCATCTGCTTGCGCAGCGCGTTCAAGGCCCGATGCTGGATCACGCGCACCGCCGCCACGCTCTTGCCCACGATCTCCGCCACCTCTGGATATTCCAGGTCCTCCACGAAGCGGAGGATGATCACCTGACGCTGCTCGCCCCGCAGCCGCAGGATCGCCTCCCGCACCCGCTCCCGTTCCGCCTGCCGCTGGAGAGTCTCCTCTGGATCACCATCGCGGCTGTGATCCACCAGGGTCTCCGGCAGCTCCGTGCCAGGCTTGCGCGAGCGCAGGTGACTGACGCCCAAGTTGTGGGCGATGCGCAGCAACCAGGACACGAAAGGCGCGCCCCGCTGCTGGTAGCGATGGATCGCCTCCCAGGCCTGGAGGAACGCCTGAGCGGTCAGGTCCTCCGCTTCCGCCGCGTTGCCCACCAGGTAGTAGATGTGGCGATAGACGCGAATGACGTGTCGGTCATAGAGGGCGCCGAAGGCTTCCCGGTCGCGGGCGATTGCCCGCTTCACCAGGATGCGTTCCTCAACGTCTGAAGGGACAGCTACCATCGAGCAGGATGCCTTGTGAGGGGAACGGGCCCCCCGACCAGTCGGGGAGCACTCCCTGATAGTTAGGATCGGCAGGGAGAGGGGCAGACTAGAGAGGGTTGGCCGAAAAGAAGGAGGCCAGCTCCGCTATTCCTCAGGCTCCAGACGCGCGGGCCCGGGGCGATCCGGCGATGCGTCCTGCGAAGCGCCGCCCCAAGTCGCCAGCGTCGGTCCTCCCTCCCGCGCCTCCTCCGGCACGGAAGCCGCGGATGGGACAGCAGCGTCCGCAGCCATCTGCGCACCCCTTCGGTCAGATCGGTCGCGGAGGATGTCGGGCACGTCAACGAACGCCGTCTCTTCACCCGCCGGCTCGGTGGAACCGTCCGCAGCCAGCTCGAACCGAAAAGTGTGCGGGCCGACGACGAACACATCGCCGGGAGTCAGGATCTGCCAGCCGCCGCCCAAGGCACCTGTCTCGGTCAGCCGGCGCACCTCGTGCACCATGAGCTGCCCTTCTCGAATCCAGACCCGGGCGTGCTCCGACGCGATCTCCTGCTCGCCTTCTCCCGCTTCCCTCAATCGGATGAGGCAGCGATATCCGGTGCCGATGCTGACGGGCGCGCTGCCCACCGGGAAGGTCTCTCCAGCCAAGGGCGCGCTGATGACACGGAGGTGCCCCAGTGGCTCCTGGGACGCCGTCGGTGGCGGCAGCGGCTCTTCCTTCCGCAGCGACCGGCCTGGCTGCTGCGCGGCGTGGTGCGCTGGAGGCGGCTCAGGCTGCCAGGGCGAGGCCACCCGCTCCTGCCCGCCACGGCGTCGCCCTCGCAGGTAGAGGAGGAAGAGCAGCGCCCCGCCGATGGCAGCCATGAGGATGACGCCGATCGCGAAGAGGTTGCCGCTGAGGCCGCCCGGGGCCGCGCCGATGCGCAGCGTGACCTCGTTCGTTCTCACCTTGTCGGCAAGGGTGGCGGCCTCGACCGTCACGACATGCTCGCCCTTGGAGAAGGAGGCGGGGTCGAAGGTGAACTGGTAAGGCGGTTCGGCCAGCTCCAGCACGGCCGCGCCGTCCACCAGGAAGGTGACGGAGACCACCGGGTCCTCAGCGACCACCTGGGCGGTGAGGGTACGCGTCTCCTCCAGCCGTTCGCCCGCCTCCAGCCCGCTCAGCGCCACGCAGAGCCTCTGGGGGCAGACGATCCGTTCATCGCCGCCCGTCCGCTCGTCCACCGTCGCGTCCACCCGGAGCGTGGCCGCCTCCTGCTTGGCCAGGCCGAGGCCGGAAGCGTCCAGGGTCAGGATGTACTGGCCACGCAGCAGCTCGCCCACCTCCTGATAGAGCTGGGCCAGCCCTTCTGGTGAGGGCGTCTCAGCGAACCGGCCGCCGCTCTTCTCTGCCAGCTCCTGGAGATAGTCGCGGTCGATATCGGCGCCGAGCCCGATGGCGAAGACGGGCACGCCCAGCGTCTCCGCTGTCGTCAGCGCGTCGGTCCGGGAGAGGACGCTGCCGTGGTCAAGGCCGTCGCTCAGCAGCACCACCAGGCGACGGCTGCCCTCCGCCTCCGCCGCCAGGCGCACACTCTCCGCCGTCGCCTGGTAGAGGGCGGTGGCGCCGGCCGCCGTCAGGCCATCGATGGCGGCGCCGGCCGCCGCCAGATCCACGGTGAAGGGTTGGACCAGATCAACGGTATCGTGGAAGGTAAGGATGGCAACGCTGTCCTGGGGCGCCAGCCCCTCCAGAAAGCGACGCGCCGCCACCTTCGCCTGTTCCAGCGCGCCCCCTTCCTTCATGCTGCCGCTCACATCCAACCCCAGCACCACGGCGATGGGGAGGCTGCTATCGACCCCCGTGGTGGCATCGACGACCGGCACCGGCGAGCCATTGAGCTGCGCCTGAAAGTGCGTCTCGGTGAGGGCGGCCACGGGGCGACCCCCGCTGTCCAGCACCGTTACCAGCGCCTGCGCCTGGGGCCAGCTATCGGCGGTGAAGCCGGTAAGCTGCACGGTGAGGCCCGGCTCCTGGGCCGACACGGCAAGGGAGGGGAGCAGCGCCGCCGCCAGCACAACAAGCGCCCACCCCCGGCCGCGCCACGGCCGACCCGGGCGGGATCCACGTCGCTGCCGCTGTAACATGCCCAGGAATCCTCCCGTTTATCCCAAAGGAGACGGTCGATCCGACTTGACATATGCTTGCGCCTGTGCCAGAATGCGGCGCGATCCGGCAAAAGCGCACAGGCGCTCGTGGTGGCTGTCGGATCTGGTATCCGAAGGTAGTATCGGACGATTCACCGTCCCGTTCAGGGCAGGGATGCCGGAACGTCGAGAGGGCGCCGGGCCGCAGGAGGCGAACCGGCGGCCAACGGGGTGTTCCTGTGGGAGCCCCCACCGTTTCCGGTGCGGTCTACAGTCCTCCCTGCTGGGGTGGGCTGCGAGATCGGGCTACGGGCCCAGGGGACGCGAATTCAGGAGGCGGGGCCTGGTAGGCGTCCCCTGGCCCCACCCGTGAACAACTGAAGAGAGTCCTCCGAAAGAGCACGGCCCCGACCAGTCGGGGCCAGGCCGCAAGGCCCCCCGACTCGTCGGGGCGCAAAGCTCCGGGTCGATCCCCTGCCCAAGGGACGACGGCCGAGCTGCCGAAGAGGAACCATTCGGAGGGTCTTCAGCCGCCGTCTTCGCGCTGAAGACGGCGGCTTTCGTTTCAGAGGAGGACGAACGGTGCGGCGCGTGGTGATGAGGGTCTGGCCCATCGGCCTTCTCCTGGCTGTCCTCCTCGTCGGCACCGGACTGGGCCTCTTCGGCCCCTCCTCTGACCCGGTGAGCCAGACTTCCGCCATCGCCGCCGCGCCGCAGCCCACGCCTACCTACATCTCGGAGCTCGCGCCGGCCGTAATGCAGCCTCCCCGGGAGCCCGCTGGCCTGCCATCGACCGGTGCCGGCGTCGCCCAGGCCGTCCCCTGGCCTAAGATGGCAGGGCTGGGCCTGGCCCTCCTGGGCGCACTGCTCATCCACACAGCGCTGACGCTGCGCCCCCACCGCACCTCATAGGCCCGCTCCAACCTCACCTCCGCCCTGCCGATACTCCTCCAGAGGCTGGCTCCAGCCCGCCTCTCAGGAGGCCCGTGTGCCCAACGCGATCCAGCGATTGCTGCTCCGCCCATCGCTGCGCGGCAGCGTCCGCCGCGCCCTGGAGTCCGGCGTAGGCACGTACCACACGACCTGGCGCACGGAGCCGGACGCGACGGCGGGAGCCAGCGAACAGCTCGCTGCGGAGGTGATGGCTTGGTGCCGCGAGGTTCTGCGCCAGACCCATCGACCGTATGGGCTGGACCAGGTCACGCTGGCGATGGCGGTCCGGGACGAAGACGGCCACCCCCTGGCCAGCGTCAACTTCGGCCTGCTCCGTCCCGTTGACTTCTACGGCTGCGGCTCGGTGGAGGCGCAGGCCCGAGAGGCCCTCCGGCGCTGGGCCGAGGACCGGGTCTTTGCCCGGAGCGGCGCCTGCGTCTCCCTGGTGCTCTTCAGTTGGGGCGACCTCACCGGGGAGCTGTTGCTGGCAGGCTGATGGCGCGTCGTTCCGCCCCGACGTTCCGGCGCGATAATCAGGTAGGAGCCTGCGCACCTGGCCATCGCTGCCTGGCGGCGCGAGAAGTTGCACGATGACCGTTAAGGCTTCCCCGCTGACCACCGAGACGGAGCCATCCCCGCCCGCAGCGGGCATGGCACCCTTCGTACCCCAGCCGGCGAGTATCGAAGAGACGGGGGTGGAGCTCTCGCTGCTGGCTGACCTGACATTCAGGGTCATCCACTTCTCCGGCCGGCCCTCCGGGCGCCAGGTGGCGGAGCAACTGGCCCTGCCCTACTCGATTACGGAGGAGATCATCACCTTCCTCCGCCAGCAGCAGGCCGTCGAAATCGTCGGCAGCGCGGGCATCGGTGAGCAGGGGTATCAGTACGCGCTCACGGACCTGGGGAGGCGAAAGGCGGAAGAGGCGTTGGCACGGAGCCAGTACGTCGGCCCGGCGCCGGTGCCCTTCCAGCTCTACACGGAAGTGCTCCAACGACAGTCTGTGAGGGAGATCCGCATCGACCACGAGACCTTCGTCAGGGAGCTCTCCCATCTGGTGCTCAACCGAAAAGTCCTGGCGACGCTGGGACCGGCCGTCAACTCCGGTCGCTCCATCCTCATCTACGGGGGCGCCGGCAACGGGAAGACCTCTATCGCCACGGCCATCGGTCGCATGCTGCCGGGGGAGGTGCTCGTCCCCTACGCAGTGGAGGTGCAGGGACAGATCGTTCGGGTCTTTGACCCGCGCCTGCACCAACAGATCGCGCCAACGGCACTGGCGGAGCGCCGCCAAGAGGATGCGGGTACGCAGACCACCGGGAAGGAGCGCCGGCGAGACCGACGCTGGGCGCTGACGAAGCGTCCGGTGGTGAGCGCAGGGGGGGAGCTGACCCTGGAAGATCTGGAGCTGCGCTACTCGCCCGTCTCCCGCTTCTACATCGCTCCCCTCCAGTGGAAGGCGAACAGCGGACTCCTGATCATCGATGACTTCGGCCGGCAACTGATCCAGCCGCAGGAGCTGTTGAACCGCTGGATCGCGCCGATGGAGCAAGGGGTGGACCACCTCTCGCTCCAGTCCGGCGAGACGCTGGAGCTGCCCTTCGATATCCTGCTCATCTTCTCATCGAACATCCCGCCGGGCCGTCTGGGCGATGAAGCCTTCTTCCGCCGCATCCGGCACAAGGTGGAGATCCCCAACCCTACGCTGGAGGACTTCCTGGAGATCCTGCGCCGGGCCTGCGCGGAGTACGGCGTCGCCTATGCGGAGGAAGGAGCTCAGCACCTCATCACGGCGCACTATGAACGCCCCGGCCGCGAGCTCAAGGCCTGCCACCCTCGGGACTTAGTGGAGCTCCTCATCGACGTCAGCAGGTTCTACGGGGAGGAGCCAACGCTCTCCCCGGAGCCCCTTGACCTGGTCTGCTCCTCCTACTTCGTAGACTTGCAAGCCGCCTAGCGCGCCCGCGGCCGCGACTAGCACGAGGCCCACTCCGGCACTCGGGGTGGGCCCTTCGAGTTCTTCCGGGGCGGCCGCTAGGCCGGCCCGATGAAGACCATGGTGTAGTACTTGATGCCCTCGGAATCGATGGCTATCCCCACGCCCAGGTGGGTGTAGTTCTCGCTCAGGATGTTCGCCCGGTGGCCCTCGCTCGCCATCAACGCGTCGATGGCGACCTGGACGGTCTCGTCGTCGGGGTAGTTGTTACGGGCCAGGTTCTCGCCCGCCCAGCCGTAGGGCACCCCATAGCTGTCCATCAGGGAGAAGGCCGTCTCCCCCTCCGGGCTGCTGTGGGAGAAGTAGCCGCGGCTGGCCATGTCATTGGAGCGGAGCTGGGCCACGTACACCACGCACCCGTGGGCGGCCAGGACGGGGAGCCCCTCACCCACCCGCGCGTTGTTGATGGCGTTGAAGAGGTCCAGGGCGAAGCCGGACATGGACGCGGTGGGGCAACTGGGCGCCGTCGGCGAAGGCGGAGCCACCGGCGGAGAGGTCGGAGGTGCCGCTGGCGCCGCTGGCGCGGGCGGCGCTTCCACCAGGCCAAGAGGAGCGACGGGCTGCTCCGGCGCCCATCCGGGCGTGGATGTAGGCGCTGCGCCCAACCTGGGCTCTGCCGTCGACACCGCTTGGAGGGCGGCCTTCAGCCAGTCGAGGCCGCCAAGGAGGACAGCCGGATCGATGCCCGTGAGCGCCCGACCGACGGCCAGCGCCTCCGGCCTCGATAGGGCTTCACCCCCGCTAGACGCGGGATGTTCCACCTGAAGCTGCCCACCGGAGGCCCGGGCCGAGGGTTCCGCCGGAAGAGCGGCGGCGCTGGACGGCAGCGGCGCGTCCCATCCATCTCCCAGGAAGAAGGTGGACGAGACGAGGAGCAGACCGATGCCGCCGGTCAGCAGCGCCGCCTGTAGCAGTCGCCAGTGCCGGCCATGAGCCAGCGCAGATCGCAAGGAACTTAGAGAGAACTTCATCCTGCTCTGTAGGGGCCCAGCACTAGGGGGAATCCCTTAAGGGCCTTCCGGAGGAAATATCGGCGTGATGGACGGAAAACTTGAGGCGCGACCCTGACGCGCCGCGAGTTCGGCGGCCCGCCCAGCCCCACGCGTGCGCTTGACACGGGATGCCGCTCTAGCTAGACTAAGCTGTCGGCGCCTAAACCGAGAGCGTCAGTCGGAAGGCCAAAGGCCCCGACCGTGATGACCGCCGGCAAGGGTAGGGCTGTCCAACGCAGTGAGACCGCCCTACGCCGGGTCAGGCTCCGGATGTCGGCTTTTGGCCTCGCATTGTGATTTTGAGGCGCCGCTGAGGAGGTTCGTTGCCTACCACCAACCAGCTCGTCCGGAAGGGACGCAAAGCAGGCGTACGGAAGACCAAAGCGCCGGCCCTGCGCTTCACCTATAACGCGCTGAAGAACCGGCTGGAGCGGGGGAAGGGGTCGCCCCAGAAGCGAGGCGTGTGCACCCAGGTGCGCACCATGACCCCGACGAAGCCCAACTCCGCCCTGCGGAAGATCGCCCGCGTCCGGCTCACCAACGGCATTGAAGTGACTGCCTACATTCCGGGCGAGGGGCACAGCCTCCAGGAGCACTCGGTGGTCCTCATCAGAGGCGGCCGGGTGCGCGACCTGCCGGGCGTGCGCTACCACATCGTCCGGGGCGCCCTGGACTCCCAGGGCGTCGCCAACCGGCAGCGCGGACGCAGCAAGTACGGGACGCGCAAGGGAGGCACCCCCGGCGGCGGGACATAAACGAACGGGAGCGTCAAGGATCCCGTGACGGCGCCCCGGCTCATCGGGGCGACGTTGCGCATTAGAGGAACAAGCAGATGCCGAGACGAGCGCGCGTGGTGCGACGAACGATACCGCCGGATGCCA
>MGOB01000051.1:71787-72166 GCA_001796995.1 Chloroflexi bacterium RBG_16_68_14
AGATCGAACGCCAGGAGCAGCGGGCTCCCGTCGAGGTGTTTGAGCAGGCGGTGCAGAACGCCACACCTGTCGTGGAGGTGAAGCCGCGACGGGTGGGCGGCGCCACCTACCAGGTGCCGGTAGACATCCGCGCCGAGCGGCGGCTGGCCCTGGCCCTGCGCTGGCTGCTGCACTCGGCCCAGGCCCGCCGCGGCCGCACCATGTCCGAGCGGCTGGCGGCGGAGATCATCGACGCCGCCCACAACCAGGGCGCCACCATTAAGCTGAAGGCGGACACCCACCGGATGGCGGAGGCCAACCGCGCCTTCGCTCACTATCGCTGGTAGAGAGGATATGGGGGCCACCCCACACAGTCTGGGCGGCCCCGAACTTTGATGAA
>MGOB01000051.1:72217-75568 GCA_001796995.1 Chloroflexi bacterium RBG_16_68_14
ACATCGGCATCATCGCCCACATCGACGCCGGCAAGACCACGGTCACCGAGCGGGTACTCTTCTATACCGGCCGCACCTACAAGATGGGGGAGGTGCACGAGGGCACCGCCGTCATGGACTGGATGGCCCAGGAACGGGAGCGCGGCATCACCATCACCGCCGCCGCCACTACCTGCCACTGGCGCGACTACCGCATCAACATCATCGACACCCCCGGCCACGTGGACTTCACCGTCGAGGTCGAGCGCAGCCTGCGGGTGCTGGACGGCGGCATCGTCGTCTTTGACGCCGTCCACGGCGTGGAGCCCCAGTCGGAGACGGTCTGGCGCCAGGCCGACCGCTACCGGGTGCCGCGCATCTGCTTGGTCAACAAGATGGACCGGGTGGGTGCCGACTACTGGCGCACCATCGATATGATCGCGGAGCGGCTGGAGGCCCGGCCCATCCCTATCCAGATCCCCATCGGCAGCGAGGCCGACTTCGCGGGCGTCATCGATCTCATCGAGCAGAAGGCCTGGAGCTTCCCGGCGGACCGGGAGCAGGCACCCATCGTCAAGGAGATCCCGCCGGAGCTAGCGGCGGAGGCGGCCGCGCACCGGGAGCGGCTGTTCGAGCGGCTGGCGGAGGTGGACGACCAGCTCATGATCAGCTACGTGGAGGGCCACGAGGTCACCACCATGGAGCTGAAGAAGGCGCTGCGCCGCGCCACGCTGGCCACCCAGGCCACGCCGGTGCTCTGTGGCGCCGCCCTCCGCAACAAGGGCATCCAGCTGCTCCTGGACGCGACGGTGGACTACCTGCCCTCGCCCGTCGACGTGCCGCCCATCGTGGGGACGCATCCCGAGAGCGGCGAGCTGGCGGAGCGTTCCGCCGACGACGAGGCGCCCTTCTGCGCCCTTGCCTTCAAGATCGTCAGCGACCCCTACGTGGGGCGCCTGGCCTACTTCCGGGTGTACTCCGGCCATGCGACGGAGGGCACCGCCGTCCTGAACACGGCCCAGGGGAAGAAGGAGCGGTTCGGCCGCCTGCTGCGCATGCACGCCAACCACCGAGAGGAGGTGGCGGAGGTCTTCGCCGGGGACATCGCCGCCGCCATCGGCCTCAAGAACACCTTCACCGGCGACACCCTCTGCGATCCCGCCCGCCCCATCCTCCTCGAGTCCATCCGCTTCCCGGAGCCCGTCATCGCCGTCTCCATCGAACCGAAGACGATGGAAGACCAGGACCGCATGGGGGAGAGCCTGCGCCGCCTGGCGGAGGAGGACCCCACCTTCCGCACCCGCTACGACGAGGAGACCGGCCAGACTATCATCTCCGGCATGGGCGAGCTGCACCTGGAGGTGATCGTCGACCGGATGCTGCGGGAGTTCCGGGTGGAGGCCAACGTGGGCCGGCCGGAGGTGGCCTTCAAGGAGACGATCACGCGGAGTGCCCGCGCCGAGGGCCGCTTCGTCCGCCAGACCGGCGGGCATGGCCAGTACGGCGTCGTCGACATCGAGGTCGCGCCCCAAGAACGGGGTGCTGGCTTCCAGTTCACCGACGCCACCAAGGGCGGCTCCATCCCCAAGGAGTTCATCCCAGCGGTGAAGACGGGCGTGAAGCAGGCGCTGGAGAGCGGCCTCCTGGCCGGCTATCCGGTCGTCGACGTGGCGGTCACCCTGCTCGACGGCCAGTACCACCCCGTCGACTCCTCGGAGCTCGCCTTCCGCAACGCCGGCATCCTCGCCATACGGGAGGCCCTGGACCGGGCCGATCCCGTCCTGCTGGAGCCCATCATGAAGCTGGAGATCAATGCGCCGGAGGAGTTCTTCGGCGATGTCCTGGCCAACGTCAACGGCCGGCGCGGCCACGTCATCGGTGTGGAGCCACGGGGCAAGCTCCAGGTGATCCGGGCGGTGGTGCCCCTGGCCGAGGCGTTCGGTTACGCCACCGACCTGCGCTCCCTCACCCAGGGGCGCGCCACCCACAGCATGGAGTTCGACCACTACGATGAGGTGCCGGCCGAGCTGGCCGACCGCATCACCGGAGGTCGCGTCAAGAAGCCGGCGAGGGCATAGCGATGCCACAGCAGAAGATCCGCATCCGCTTGAAGTCCTACGACCACCGCATCCTGGACCAGTCCGCCGCGCAGATCGTGGAGGCGGCTGAGCGGACGGGGGCGGTCGTCGCCGGGCCTATTCCTTTGCCCACCCACATCAAGAAGTTCACCGTCGTCCGCTCGCCCTTCATCCACAAGGACTCGCGGGAGCAGTTCGAGATCCGCACCCACAAGCGGCTCATCGACATCCAGAACCCCACCTCCAGGACGGTGGACACGCTGATGCGCCTCCAGCTGCCGGCCGGCGTGGACATTGAGGTGAAGCTGTGATCCAGGGGCTGCTGGGGCGCAAGCGGGGGATGATCCAGGTCATCGATAAGGAGGGCCGGCTGCGTGGCGCCACGGTCATCGAGGCCGGGCCCTGCCTCATCTCCCAGGTCAAGAGCGAAGAGAGGGACGGCTATCGCGCCGTCCAGATCGGCTTCGGCACGGCCAAGCGCAGGAACAAGCCGATGCGCGGCCACCTCCAGCGCCTGGGCGACCTGCGCTACCTGCGGGAGTTCCCCGTGGACGACCCCTCCCAGCACCACATAGGCGAGCGGATCGGGGTGGAGATCTTCCACGAGGGCGACCAGGTGGACATCACCGGCATCAGCAAGGGCCGCGGCTTCCAGGGTGTCGTCAAGCGCTACGGCTTCCGCGGCGGCCCCCGCACCCACGGCCAGTCCGACCGGCACCGGGCGCCGGGCTCCATCGGCGCCGGCAACACCCCGGGCCGGGTCTTCAAGGGGCTGCGGATGGCCGGGCACATGGGAGCGGAGCAGGTCACCGTCCGCAACCTGAAGGTGCTGGAGAGCGACCCAGCCCGAGGCATGCTCCTCGTGGCCGGGGCGGTGCCCGGAGCCCGCAACGGCCTGCTGAAGATCCGCTACTCGCGGCAGACGCTGGAGGAGGCCCGCACCCGCAAGCTTCAGCCCGCCGAGGAGGAGACCTCTGGGCAGGAAGCTGAGGGCTCCACCGAAGAAGAGACAGCGTGATGAAGCTGGACGTACGCGATCGCGAGGGCAAGAAGGTCAAGTCCATTAAGGTGGACGAGCAGGTGTTCGGCCTCAAGCCGCACCGCGCCGTGGTGCACCAGGCCATGCTCGCCCAGCGGGCCAACCAGCACCGGGGCACCCACAAGACCAAGACCCGGGGCGAGGTGCGGGGCAGCACCGCCAAGCTCTACCGGCAGAGGGGCACCGGCCGCGCCCGGCAGGGCGCCAGCCGCGCGCCCCACCGGCGCGGAGGCGGCGTTGTCTTCGGGCCGCGGC
>MGOB01000051.1:75820-77728 GCA_001796995.1 Chloroflexi bacterium RBG_16_68_14
GCTGGACCTCCTCTCCCACCGCGGCCTGCTCATGACCGAGGAGGCAGTGCGGGCCACCGAGGCGCTCTGGGGCGGCGAGCGGGCCGCCAAGCGCCGGGCCCCGCTCCCGGAGGTGGCGACCAGTGGCTAAGGCACTCCACCCGTACCGGGTCATCGTCCGGCCCCTGATCACGGAGAAGGCGACGATCCTGGCCGGCGAGGGCAAGTACGCCTTCGAGGTCGACCGTCGGGCCAACAAAAGGCAGGTCCAGGAGGCCGTCGAGACGGCCTTCAGCGTGAGGGTGATGAAGGTGAACACCATGAACGTGCGGGGCAAGAGCCGCCGGACCGGTCGCCGCTACACCCACACCCGCGACTGGAAGAAGGCCATCGTCACCCTGGCCGAGGGCGACACTATCCAGATCTTCGAGGGCGTCTAGGGGAGCGAAACGACCGATGCCGACAAAGCAGTTCAAGCCCACCTCCCCCGGACGCCGCGGCATGACCGGCTTCACCTTTGAGGAGATCACCAAGAGGAAGCCGGAGCGCCGGCTGGTGGCGGCCAAGAGGCAGAAGGCTGGGCGCAACCAGCAGGGCCGCATCACCGTCCGCCACCGGGGCGGCGGCGCCAAGCGGCGCCTGCGCATCATCGACTTCAAGCGCGACAAGTTCGGCGTGCCGGGCACGGTGGCCGCCATCGAGTACGATCCTAACCGCACCGCCCGCATCGCCCTCATCCACTACCGCGACGGCGATAAGCGCTACATCCTGGCGCCGCAGGGGCTCCGAGTGGGCGACGTCGTCTCGTCCGGCCCAGAGGCTGAGCCGCGGACGGGTAACGCCCTCCCCCTGGCCAACATCCCCCCCGGCATGATGGTGCACAACATCGAGCTACAGCCCGGCCGGGGCGGGCAACTGGCGCGGGGCGCCGGTGCCGCCGCCCAGCTCATGGCTAAGGAGGGCGCCACCTGCCTGCTGCGGCTCCCCTCCGGTGAGACGCGACGGGTATCGTCCGCCTGCCTGGCCACCATCGGCCAGATGGGCAACGCGGAGCACAGCCTGGTCAAGCTGGGCAAGGCGGGGCGCGTCCGCTGGAAGGGCCGCCGTCCCACCACCCGGGGCTCCGCCATGAGTCCTCGCCACCACCCCCACGGCGGCGGCGAGGGCAAGGCGCCCATCGGCATGCCCGGCCCCAAGACGCCCTGGGGCAAGCCGGCCCTGGGCCGGCGTACCAGGGGGAAGAAGCCATCGGACAAGTACATCGTGCGGCGCAGGCATGGGTAACCGAACGACAATGCTGATGCGTACGAGGAGATAGACGTGTCGCGTTCGACGAAGAAGGGACCGTACATCGACCCGAAGCTCCTGAAGAAGGTGGAGGCGGTACGCCGGAGCGGCGAGCGCACCGTGATCCGCACCTGGTCGCGGGCGAGCACCATCATGCCCCAGATGGTGGGGCTCAATATCGCCGTCCACGACGGCCGCCGTCACGTGCCCATCTTCATTACGGAGAACATGGTGGGCCACAAGCTGGGCGAATTCGCTCTCACCCGCCACTTCCGCGGCCACACCAGCCGCTCGGAGCGCACCACCCAGGTGCGGAGAACGTAAGGGGAGCGAGGGGCGGAGCAGCGTCATGGAAGTGAGCGCGACCAACCGATACGCCGGCGTGTCACCCCGCAAGGTGCGGCAGGTGCTGGAGCATCTGCCGGGCCGCTCGGTGGAGGAGGCGCTGAGCATGCTGAAGTTCATGCCCACGCCCCACGCTCGGCTGGTAGCCAAGATCGTGAAGTCGGCGGCCAGCAACGCGGAGAACAACTTCGCCCTCGATCTGGACAACCTCTACATCAAGCGCGCCGTCGCCGGCGACGGGCGCCGCCTCCCTCGCTTCCGGCCGGCGCCCCGGGGGCGAATCCACCGTTACAAGCG
>MGOB01000051.1:77764-83135 GCA_001796995.1 Chloroflexi bacterium RBG_16_68_14
GAGCTAACGTGGGCCAGAAAGTACACCCTACCGGTTTCCGGCTCGGCATCCTCTACGACTGGCAGAGCAAGTGGTTTTCCGATCACGACTACCGTGCGCTCCTGCAAGAGGACCTCGTCGTCCGCCGCTACCTCACTGAGAGTATGCGGGACGCCGGCGTCTCGCAGGTCGAGATCGAGCGGAATGCCAACATCGTGACCGTGACCATCCACACCGCCAAGCCCGGCATCGTCATCGGCCGCAGCGGCCAGAAGGTGGACGAGCTGCGCAACCGGTTGGAGGCCCTCACCGGCAAGCGCATCCGAGTGAACATCCAGGAGATCCGCATGCCGGAGCTGGACGCCCATCTGGTCGCCCGCAGCATCGCCGACCAGCTAGAGCGGCGGGTCGCCTTCCGGCGCGCCCTCAGGCAGACCGTCCAGCGCACCATGGGCCGCGGCGCCCAGGGCTGCAAGGCGATGGTGGCCGGCCGCCTGGGCGGCATCGAGATGTCGCGCAAGGAGAGTGTGATGGATGGGCGCGTCCCCCTGCACACCATCCGCGCCGACATCGATTTCGGCCAGGCGGAGGCGCACACCACCTTCGGCCGCATCGGCGTCAAGGTCTGGATCTACAAGGGCGAGACGCTGCCGGAGAAGCGCCCCTCGCAGGAGTCGGCGCCAGCGGAGGCCCCTGCCGCCTCGGCCGCGCCTATCGGCGCTACGCAGGCGGAACCTGCGGCCCAGGCTGGCTCCCAGGCGCCGGCCGCGCCTCCAGGGCCGGAGGCGGCGGTGGAGCAGCCCCCAGCCGCTGCCGATGCGCCGTCGGCGGGGGCGCCTGCGGTAGAAGGAACAGAGGAACAAGGGTAGCGGAGTATGCTACAACCCAAGCGTGTCACGTGGCGTAAGGCCCATCGCGGCAGGCGAAGGGGACAGGCCAGCGGGGGCAACCAGGTCACCTTCGGTGAGTTCGGACTGCAGGCCATCAGCAACGCCTGGGTGACTGCCCGCCAGATCGAGGCCGCCCGCCGCGCTATCACCCACTCGGTCCGGCGAGGCGGCAAGGTATGGATTCGCGTCTTCCCGGACAAGCCGGTCTCCAAGAAGCCGGCCGAAACGCGCATGGGGAGCGGCAAGGGGCCGCCGGAGTTCTGGGTGGCCGTCGTCCGGCGCGGCCGCATGCTCTTCGAGATCGCCGGCGTGCGGGAAGAGCTGGCGCGGGAGGCGCTGCGCCTGGCCTCCCACAAGCTGCCGGTGCAGACCCGCGTCGTCCATCGCGAGCAGGAGTTCTAGCCATGGCACGCAAGTCTAAGCAGCGGGTAGACGAGTTGCGCGGGCTCTCGGACCAAGACCTGGCGAAAGAGCTGGAGGAGACCTACCGGCAGATCTTCACCGCCCGCCTCCAGCTCTCCACCCGCCAGCTCGCCAACACCTCGCTGGCGCGCCAGACTCGACGCCAGCTCGCCCGCATCAAGACCATCCAACGAGAGCGAGAGCTGGCTGCCCTCCACCAGGCGGCCGCAGGAGACGAGTCGTAAGCCATGGCAGGACAGCGGAAGAGCCTCACCGGCACCGTAGTCAGCGATAAGATGGAGAAGACGGTGGTCGTCCTGGTCGAGACCACCTCGCGCCATCCCCTCTATCACAAGATCGTTAAGCGCAGCAAGCGCTTCCTGGCCCATGACGACCGGCTGAACGCCAAGCCGGGCGACCTGGTGCGCATCATGGAGACGCGCCCCCTCTCCCGCCACAAGCGCTGGCGCGTCGCCGAGATCATCCAGCGAGGCGAGGAAGCCGAGATCGCGCCCCAGGAGATAGGCGCGGAGTACCTGGAAGAGCGGCGGGAGCGGCAGGCGGAAGCGGCCGCCGCCGCGAGGGCATCGGCCGCGGAGGCCCACATAAAGGCGGAGGCGGAGGCGGAGGCCGAGGAGCCGGAGGCGTCCGCTGCCGTTGCCGAGGCACCGGCCGGCGAGCCGACGGCGGAGGTCGGCGCTCCGTCCGAGGAGGTGGTCGAAGCCGAAGAGCCGGCGGAGGAGGAAGAGCCACAGGCGGCGGTGGACGCTGAGGAGCCAGCCGATACCGAAGAGCAGGAGGAGCGTCCGGAGGAACCGGAGGAGCCGTGATCCAGAAGTACACGCGCCTCAAGGTGGCCGACAACTCGGGCGCCCGCCAGATCATGTGCATCCAGGTGCTGGGCGGCACCCGGCGCCGCTACGCCCATGTGGGCGATGTGGTCGTCGCCTCCGTCAAGCAGGCCCAGCCCGGCGCCCCCATCAAGAAGGGCGAGGTGGTGCGCGCCGTCATCGTGCGCACCGCCAAGGGCTGGCAGCGCAGCGACGGCTCCTCCATCAAGTTCGATGACAACGCCGCCGTCGTCCTGGCCGATAAGGAGAACCCGCGCGGCACCCGCATCTTCGGGCCCGTCGCCCGCGAGCTGCGGGAGCATCGCTTCATGAAGATCATCTCGCTGGCACCGGAGGTGGTGTGATGGAGCGGATCAGGCGGGACGACCTGGTGCTGGTCATCACGGGCAAGGAACGGGGCAAGCAGGGCCAGGTGCATCAGGTGCTGCCCCACAAGCAGCGGGTGGTCATCCAGGGTCTGAACCTGGTGAAGCGGCACCAGCGCCAGCGGTCAGAGCGGACCCAGGCCGGCATCATCGAGAAGGAGGCGCCTATCCACGTCTCCAACGTCAAGCTCATCTGCCGCGCCTGCCAGAAGCCGACCCGGGTTGGCTCTCGCGTCCGCTCCGACGGCGTGAAGGTGCGCGTGTGCCGCAAGTGCGGCCAGGACATCGACTAGGAATGCACTGATGCCAGCGCGAATGAAGCAACGCTACCAGGATGAGGTGCTGCCGGCGCTGATGCGGGAGTTCGGCTACCGCAACGTGATGCAGGCGCCCCGCCTGGAGAAGATGGTCCTCAACATCGGCCTGGGCGAAGCGATCCAGAACGCCAAGGCGCTGGACGCCGCCTCGGAGGACCTGGCCACCATCACCGGTCAGAAGCCGGTCATCACCCGTGCCAAGCGCTCCATCGCCAACTTCAAGATCCGCCAGGGCAACACCATCGGCCTGATGGTGACCGTGCGGGGCGACCGCATGTGGGAGTTCCTGGACCGCTTGCTGAACGCAGCGCTGCCCCGCATCCGCGACTTCCGGGGCGTCTCGCGCAAGGCCTTCGATGGGCGCGGCAACTTCAGCCTGGGCATACGGGAGCAGCTCATCTTCCCGGAGATCGAGTACGACAAGGTAGACCGCGTCCGGGGGTTCCAGGTGAACATCATCACCACCGCCCGGAGCGACGAGGAGGGTACCCGGCTGCTGGAGCTGCTGGGGATGCCCTTCAGCCGGAGCTAGCAGGAGGCATCGATGGCGAAGAAGGCGCTGATCGAGAAGGCCAAGCGGCCGCCCAAGTACTCCACCCGGGTGATACGGCGCTGCCAGCTCTGCGGCCGGCCCCGCGCGTTCATGCGCTACTTCGCGCTCTGTCGTATCTGCTTCCGACTGCTCGCCCTACAGGGCAAGCTGCCCGGAGTGAAGAAGTCCAGTTGGTAGGGGGTACGCAGCGATGACGATGACCGACCCGATCGCCGACATGCTGACCCGCATCCGGAACGCGGTGACGGTCCGGCACGACTACGTCAACATCCCCGCCTCCAAGATGAAGGTCGCCATCGCCAAGGTGCTGAAGGAGGAAGGCTTCGTCCGCGACTTCGAGACCTTCGAGGAGGGTCCCCGCCACTTCCTCCGCGTCCATCTCAGCTACACGGAAAACAAGGAGCCGCTGCTCAACGGCCTCAAGCGGGTGAGCCGCCCCGGCCTGCGCGTCTACGTCCAGAAGCGGGAGATCCCCCGCGTCTACAACGGCCTGGGCATCGCCATCCTCTCCACGCCCAAGGGGATCATGGCCGGGCAGCAGGCCTGGCGCCAGCAGATCGGCGGCGAGGTGCTCTGCTACGTCTGGTAGGTGAAGGTACGATGTCGCGCATAGGCAAGCAGCCCATCCCCATCCCGCCCTCGGTGCAGGTACAGATCGAGGGGAGCTCGGTCACCGTGCGCGGGCCCAAGGGGGAGCTCCGGCGGGAGGTCCACCCCGACATGGGGCTGCACCTGGACGACGGGCGGCTCATCGTCACCCGCCCCAGCGATGCGCCCCGCCATCGAGCGCTCCACGGCCTTACCCGGGCCCTGCTGGCCAACATGGTGGCGGGCGTGGAGAGCGGCTTCGCCAAGACGCTGGAGCTGCAGGGCGTGGGCTATCGGGCCCAGCAGATGGGGAAGAACATCCAGATCGCCATCGGCTTCTCCCACCCCGTGGACGTAAAAGCCCCGCCGGACATCACCCTGGAGGTGGAGGGCACCAGCCGAATCCACGTCCGCGGTATCGATAAGGAGCTGGTAGGGCAGGTAGCGGCAGAGATCCGCCACATCCGGCCGCCGGAGCCCTACAAGGGCAAGGGCATCCGCTATGCGGGCGAACACGTGCGGCGCAAGGCCGGCAAGGCCGGCAAGACGCTACACTAGAGACATACGGACATGAAGCGCCAGGAGACCGCCTACGCCGCTCGATTGCGCCGACACCTGCGGGTGCGGAAGAAGGTGCGCGGCACCCAAGAGCGACCGCGCCTCTCCGTCTACCGCAGCCTCTCCCACATCTACGCCCAGGTCATCGACGATGACGCGGGCTGCACCCTGGCCGCCGCCTCGGACCTGGAGGCGGCAGTGCGGAGCCAGGTCAACGGCAAGCGCAAGACAGAGGTAGCGAAGCTGGTGGGCGGGCTGGTAGCCCAGCGCGCCGGCGAGCGCGGTGTGCAGCAGGTGGTCTTCGACCGGGGCGGCTACCGGTTCCAGGGCCGGGTGAAGGCCCTGGCCGAGGGCGCCCGCGAGGCCGGCCTCACCTTCTGAGGAGTGTTATGGTAACCACTACATCGGCGTATCAACCCGAAGAGCGAGGGCTGGAACTCACCGAGAAGGTGCTCTACATCAACCGCATCGCCAAGGTGGTGAAGGGCGGCCGGCGCTTCAACTTCAGCGCCGTCGTCGTCGTCGGCGATGGGCAGGGGCGCGTGGGTGCCGGCCTGGGCAAAGCCCACGAGGTGCCGGAGGCGATCCGCAAGGGCGCCGCCATCGCCCGGCGGAACCTGATCCAGGTGCCGATGCGGGACAGCACCATCCCCCACACGGTGCTCTCGGAGTACGGCGCGGCCAAGGTGCTGCTCAAGCCTGCCTCGCCGGGCACCGGCGTCATCGCCGGCGGCGGCGTCCGCGCCGTGCTGGAGGCGGCGGGCATCCGCGATGTGCTCACCAAGTCGCTGGGGAGCAACAACCCGATCAACGTGGTGAAGGCTACCTTGAAGGGCCTGTCCAGCCTGCGCATGCCTGAAGAGGTGGT
>MGOB01000051.1:83172-83547 GCA_001796995.1 Chloroflexi bacterium RBG_16_68_14
CCTCCGGCGGCGGAGGAAGCTGCCGATGAGTAGGCTCCGCATTCGGTGGGTGCGCAGCGCCTCCGGCCACAAGGTCGATCAGAAGCGGACCATCCGCGCGCTGGGCCTGCGCCGACTGGGCCAGGCCGTCGAGCATAGCGACTCGCCTTCCCTGCGTGGTATGATCAGCAAAGTGCAGCACTTGGTGACCGTGGAGGAGGGGGAGGAATAGCCGTGCGGCAACACGAGCTGCGGCCCCCTCGTGGTGCCAAGAAGCGGCGCAAGCGGGTCGGTCGCGGCAACGCCAGTGGCCACGGGACGTACGCGGGCCGCGGGGTGAAGGGCCAGAAGGCCCGCGCCGGCGGGGGCGTGCCAGCCCAGTTCGAGGGCGGGCAG
>MGOB01000051.1:83575-83915 GCA_001796995.1 Chloroflexi bacterium RBG_16_68_14
CTCGTCCGGCGTCTTCCCCGCCGCCGGGGGTTCCACAACCCGTTTCGGGTCGCCTACACGCCGGTGAACCTGAGGGACCTCGCCGCCTTCCCCCAAGATAGGGAGGTGACGCCGGAATCGCTGCGCGAGGCGGGGGTGGTGCGCTCCCTCCGCCGTCCGATCAAGATCCTGGCCAACGGCGACTTGAGCGGCGCCCTTACCGTACGGGTGCACCGCGTCTCCTCCACGGCGCGGGCCAAGATCGAGGCCGCCGGCGGCACCGTCGAGGAGTTGACCCCGCGCCCGCCGCCCGAGGAGAAGCGCAGACGCCGCCGGGCCGAGCGAGCCCGCGCGGAAGCCC
>MGOB01000051.1:83923-84393 GCA_001796995.1 Chloroflexi bacterium RBG_16_68_14
GAGGAGGCGCTAGCCGCCGCCGAGCCCGCCGACGAGGAGCAAGATGACAGCGGTAGCGAGACCAGCGAGAGCCCAAGCGCCGACTAGGCCGCGCCTGTTGCAGGCGGTCCTCGACGCCTTCCAGCAGCCGGACATCCGCCGGAAGCTGCTCTATACCATCGGCCTGCTGGTCGTCTTCCGCTTCGTCGCCCACATCCCCATCCCGGGCGTGAACCCGGCCGCCCTGGAAGCGGCCTTCGAGGGCAATGCCATCCTGGGGTTCCTCAACCTCTTCAGCGGCGGCGCGCTCCGCAACCTGAGCGTCGCCGCCCAGGGCGTCTACCCGTACATCACCGCCTCCATCGTCATGCAGCTGCTGGTACCCATCGTCCCCAGCCTGCAGTCGATGGCCCGCGAGGGCGAGCAGGGCAGGAGGCGGATCCAGCTCTACACCCACTACCTGGCCGTGCCCATGGCCCTGGTGCAGGGCT
>MGOB01000051.1:84549-84690 GCA_001796995.1 Chloroflexi bacterium RBG_16_68_14
GGCATCTCGCTCATCATCTTCGGGGGCATCGTGGCCGGCCTGCCCACCCTCCTGCCCAGCATCGCCAGCTCGGAGGTCGGTTTCTTCGGCATCGGCGTGCTGTTCGTCCTGGCCATCGCCGTCCTGGCCTCCATCGTCTTC
>MGOB01000051.1:85005-85845 GCA_001796995.1 Chloroflexi bacterium RBG_16_68_14
CTTCTACACGCTGGTGATCTTCCAGCAGCAGAACCTGGCGGAGAACCTGCAGAAGAACGGCGGCTTCATCCCCGGCATCCGGCCGGGCCGCCCCACCGCCGAGTACATCATGCGGGTGCTGGTGCGCATTACCTGGGGGGGCGCCATCTTCCTCGGCCTCGTCGCCATCGTGCCCTACCTGCTTCCTTACGTCTTCACTGGCTTCCGGAACGTCAACTCGCTCACCATCAGCAGCACAGGACTGATCATCGTCGTTGGCGTCGTCCTCGATACCATGCGCCAGCTGGAGTCCCAGCTGATGATGCGCAACTATGAGGGCTTTATCCGCTAGGCCCGCTGGAGCGGGGCGGCGCGCCACTCGCCCCGTACGATCACGAAGAGACCCACTTGTGGGGGAGACGAGAAGAGAACCGTGTACCTGATCCTGCTCGGCCCGCCGGGCACCGGCAAAGGCACCCAGGCCAAGCTCATCGCCGAGCGATTGGGCCTGGCCCACATCGCCACGGGCGATATGTTTCGGGAAGCGGTGCAGCAGGGGAGCGAGCTGGGCCAGCGCGCGAAGGAATACATGGACCGGGGCGAGCTGGTCCCGGACGGGCTGACCATCGCCATGCTGGAGGAACGGATCCGGCAGCCCGACGCCCAGGGAGGCGTAGTCCTGGACGGCTACCCGCGTACGCTCCAGCAAGCCCAGGCGCTGACCCAGGCTTTGGCACGCCAGGGCCGAGCGGTGGCCGCCGCCCTGCACGTTACCGCCTCGGACGATGAGATCGTGCGGCGCCTGGGCGGGCGCTGGCTGTGCAGCGCCTGCGGTGAGATCTACCACGAGCTGCACCGCCC
>MGOB01000051.1:85925-87643 GCA_001796995.1 Chloroflexi bacterium RBG_16_68_14
AGCGCCTGCGGCGGCAGCGACCTCCCGAGGAGCTGCTCGCCTACTACCGCGCCCAGGGCAAGCTGGTGGAGATCAACGGGGAGCAGGAGATGGCCCACGTCACCCGCGACCTGTTGGCTGCCATCGAGGAGGTCCGGGCGCGCCGGCGCGAGGAGCCGGGCGGAAGGCCGGCGGCGCAAGCCCCATAGCGATAGACCTCGCTTTCGACGTGTCCGGGAGGGAGCAGTAAGGCGCATATGCCGATAATCATTAAATCCGATGACGAGATCGCGATCATGCGCGAGGCGGGGCGCATCGTGGCTGAGGTGCTGGAGATCCTGGTCGCTGGGGTGAGGCCTGGCCTTATCGTGAAGAAACTTGATAGAATAGTCCAAGACCAATTTGAGCGGCGGAAGGTGATACCCACCTTTCTCGGGTATCTCGGCTATCCGGCGCGTGTTTGTGTTTCCGTCAACGATGAGATCGTCCACGGCATCCCTGGCGATCGCGTGCTCCGGGAAGGCGACATCGTCAGCATCGACCTGGGAGCCACCCACAAGGGATTCGTGGCGGACTCAGCGTTGACGGTGGGTGTAGGCCGGATCAGAGCGGAGGGGCAGCGACTCATCGACGTGACCTACCAAGCGCTCTGGGAGGGGATCCGCGCGGCGCGGCCCGGAGCGCGGCTGGGCGAGATCTCGCACGCCATCCAGACTTGCGCCGAGGCCCACGGCTACTCCGTCGTACGGGAATACGTGGGCCACGGCGTGGGGCGCGAGATGCACGAGGAGCCGCAGGTGCCCAACTTCGGCCCGCCGGAGCGCGGCCCTATCCTGCGCAAGGGCATGGTCCTGGCGCTGGAACCGATGGTGAACATCGGCGACTGGCGCACCAAGAAGCATGACGACCAGTGGACTGTCAGCACCCTGGACGGCAGCCTCTCCGCCCACTTCGAGCACACCATCGCCATCACCGATGGCGAGCCGGAGGTGCTGACGTTACGCAGCGATGAGCAGCCGCTCCTGGCCCGCACCGCCGCAACCGCCGCTGAGCGTCGGAGTTAGTTAAGCAGAGTCTATGCCGAAGAAGGATGCAATCGAGGTAGAAGGGGTAGTGCGGACGCCGTTGCCCAACGCGATGTTCAGGGTTGACCTGGCCAACGGGCACGAGGTGCTCGCCCACATCTCCGGGAAGATGCGTCTCCACTACATTAAGATCGTGCCGGGCGACCGGGTGCTGGTGGAGCTCTCGCCCTATGACCTGAGTCGCGGCCGGATCACCTATCGGTTCAGGTAAGGTTAGCGTGTTTCCATGAAAGTCCAGGCGTCCGTCAAGCGTCGCTGCGAGAAGTGCCAGATCATCCGCCGCCACGGCGTGGTGCGGGTGATCTGTGAGAACCCGAAGCACAAGCAGCGCCAGGGCTAAGGAGAAGGGTAGATGGCACGCATCGCTGGCATCGATGTCCCCCGAGACAAGCGAATCGAGATCTCCCTCCGCTACATCTACGGCATCGGCACCGGCCTGGCCCAGCGCATCTGCCAGCAGGCCCAGGTGGACGGCGCCACCAAGACCCGCGACCTCACCGACGAGCAGGTCACCCGCATCCGTGAGGTGATCGACCGCACCTGCACGGTGGAGGGCGACCTGCGCCGCGAGGTGCGCCAGCACATCCAGCGCCTCATCGAGATCAACTGCTACCGCGGCCCCCGCCACCGGCGCGGCCTGCCGGTGCGGGGGCA
>MGOB01000051.1:87747-90326 GCA_001796995.1 Chloroflexi bacterium RBG_16_68_14
ATCCATGGCAGAACGCAAGGGTCGATCGCGCCGGAAGGAGCGCAAGTCCGTCCCCAGGGGGCTGGCCTATATCCAGTCCACCTTCAACAACACCCAGGTCACCGTGACCGACCCCAACGGCAACGTCATCGCTGCGGGCAGCGCCGGCACTGTCGGCTTCAAGGGGTCGCGGAAGTCCACCCCCTTCGCCGCCGGACAGTCCGCCGAGCAGGTGGCCAGACGGGCCATGGAGCACGGCATGCGCCAGGTGGACGTGCTGGTGAAGGGCCCCGGCTCCGGCCGGGAGGCGGCCATCCGCTCGCTGGAGAGCGCCGGCCTCTCTATCCTGAGCATCCGCGACGTCACCCCCATGCCCCACAACGGCTGCCGGCCGCGCAAGCGACGGCGGGTCTAAGAGAGGAGGAGCCCTTGGCACGTTACACCGGAGCCGTCTGCCGACTCTGCCGCCGCTACGGCGATAAGCTCTACCTGAAGGGCGACCGCTGCCTGAGCCCTAAGTGCGCCTTCGAGCGCAGGCCCAGCGCCCCCGGCCAGCAGAAGTTCGCCAGGAGACGAAGGGTCTCCGACCGCGCGCTCCAGCTGCGGGAGAAGCAGCGCGCCCGCTTCACCTACGGCCTTATGGAGCGCCAGTTCCGCCGCTACTACCGGGATGCGGTGCGCCGCACCGGAGTAACCGGCGAAACCCTGCTCCGCCTTTTGGAGCAGCGGCTGGACAACGTGGTGTACCGGCTCGGCTTCGCCGACTCGCGTCCTCAGGCCCGCCAGATCGTCCGGCACGGCCACATCCAGCTCAACGGTCGCGTCACGGACATCCCGTCCTGCTCGGTAAAGATAGGTGATGAGATTACCTGGTCCACCAAGGGAAGGCAGACCGAACTGTTCAAGTTCATGCAGGAAGGCCTCCAGGCCAAAGAGGTCCCGGACTGGCTCGGCATCGATGCGGCCACCATGGCCGGCCGCGTCGTCACCCAGCCGGACGTGGCGCAAGTGGGCGCCAAGTTCGACCCTGCGGTCATCGTAGAGTACTACTCTCGGTAGGGAAGGCAGTCTATGAACGTCGCCAGTTTTGAGACCAACGTAGCGCCGGGGTTCCAGGTCATGGAACCTGAGCCCCCACGCATCACCGTCGAGGAGGAGTCGGAGACCTACGCCCGCATCGTGGCGGAGCCGCTCGCGCCTGGCTTCGGCATCACGCTGGGCAACTCTCTGCGCCGGGTCCTGCTCGGCTCGCTGCCCGGCGCCGCCATCACCTCTCTTCGCATCGAGGAGGTGGTCCATGAGTTCTCCAACGTTCCGGGCGTGAAAGAGGACAGCATGGAGCTGCTCCTCAACTTCAAGGAGATCCGCCTCCGTCCCCTCTCCGACCGGCCGGGCAAGCTGTACCTGGAAGCCACTGGACCGGCCGAGGTGCACGCTGGCGACATCCAGGTCGCGGCGGACTACGAGATCGTCAACCCGGATCTCCACCTAGCGTCCCTGGACTCCAACAAGGCGCACCTAACGGTGGAGTTCACGGTGGAGCGCGGGCGCGGCTACCTACCTGCCGACCAGTCGGACGGCCTGCCCATCGGCGTCATCCCTGTCGACGCCATCTTCACCCCGGTGCAGAAGGTGAACTACCAGGTGGAGCACACCCGCGTCGGCCAGATGACCAACTTCGACAAGCTGATCCTGGAGGTCTGGACCGACGGCACCATGAGCGCCGTGGATGCCATCGGCCAGAGCGCCGACATCATGCGGGATGAGCTGCTCATCTTTGCCCAACTAGGCAAGCCGGAGCCGGCCGTCGTCGAGCACGGGGTCGGCCGGGGGCTTGCGCTGCCGGTGGACAAGTACAACACGCCCATCGAGGACCTGAACCTCTCTGTGCGGGCCTACAACTGCCTCAAGCGGAGCGGCCTCATGACCGTGGGCCAGGTGCTGGAGAAGAGCGAGGACGAGCTGCTCACGCTGCGCAACTTCGGCCAGAAGTCCTACGATGAGCTGAAGAGACGCCTCATCGAGTTCGGCTACCTCCAGCCGGAACCGGAGGAGCTGGAAGAGGACCTGGGCATCGAGGGAGAGGAGCCGGTCAGCCCGTTGGGCGTTGCCCTCATCCAGGCCCTCCAGGAGGCGGGAGAGGACGCCTCCGAGCTGCTCGGAAAGGGAGGGGAACGGAAGCAGTAGCCAGCCGTCGCCACTCCTCCGACGCTACGGCGACATGACCCGGGACGGGGCGCGGGCCCCGTCCTCAAGAGAGACGAACCATGAGACACCGCCTAACTGGCAAGAAGCTTAACCGGCCGACGGCACACCGGAAGGCGATGCTCCGCAACCTGGTGAAGGACTTGCTCTCCTACGAGTCCATCCGCACCACGGAGCCGAGGGCGAAGGAAGCGCGCCGTTCGGCGGAGACGATGATCACGCTGGGCAAGGACGGCAGCCTGCACGCCCGTCGCCAGGCGCTGCGCTTCCTCAACGATACGGCTATCGTCTCCAAAGTGTTCGACGAGATCGCCCCCCGCTTCATCGGCCGCTCCGGCGGCTACACCCGCGTCATCAAGCTCGGCCCCCGCGCCGGTGACGGCGCTCCCATGGCC
>MGOB01000051.1:90390-93111 GCA_001796995.1 Chloroflexi bacterium RBG_16_68_14
GGTGCTGGAGTACGACGGCAGCCCGCCTCTGGCGGGCTCCCAGCTCCAGAAAAACGCCCCCAGCATCCAGCGAGAGCTGGAGACCGCCCTCTACAAGCTTACAGGCGAGCGCCCGCGGGTCGCCTTCGCCGGCCGCACCGATGCCGGCGTCCACGCCCGCGGACAGGTGGCCGCTTTCACCACCGCGTCGACGCTTGCGACGGACGTCTTCGTGCGCGGGCTCAACGCCTGGCTGCCGGCGGAGATCGCCGTGCGCCGGGCGCTGGAGGTGGCCGAGGGGTTCGACCCCCGGCGGCACGCCGCCAGCCGCACCTACCGCTACACCATCTACAACGGGCCGGCGCGCTCGCCCCTCTGGCGCGCCTGGGCCTGGCACGTCGCCGAGCCCCTCGACGCGGCGGCGATGCGGGCGGCGGCAACCGAGCTCGTCGGCGAGCACGACTTCGCCGCCTTCAGCCGTCGTGAGGGCGTGCGCACCGTCCGCTGCGTACGCCGCTGCCAGGTGGCGCACCGGGGCCATCTGGTGACGGTGGAGATAGAGGCCAACGCTTTCCTGCGCCAGCAGGTGCGGCGTACGGTGGGCGCCCTGGTGCAGGTGGGCAGCGGCCGGCTCAGCCTGGCCGGCTTCCGCCGGCTCCTGCGCCCCGCCGAGGCGGGCTCGGCGGGGCCGCTGGCCCCCGCCCACGGCCTCTGCCTCCTGCGGGTCTCCTATCCAGACCTCGACTTAGGTGAGGGGGACGCGCTATTATAGAGCGTTGTGGGCGCTCCGGCGCCCGCTTCGTTGCAGGGTGAACGGAAAGGCATGAAGACGTACACGCTGAAGGCGAAGGAGATCGAACCGCGCTGGCACGTCCTGGACGCGGAGGGACGGCCGCTGGGGCGGCTGGCCTCGGAGGTGGCGCAACTGCTGCGCGGGAAGTATCGCCCCACCTTCACCCCCCACCTGGACAACGGCGACTTCGTGGTCATTGTCAACGCGGCCAAGGTGAAGGTGACGGGCAGCAAGACGCAGCAGAAGCTCTACTACCGGCACTCGGGCTATCCCGGCGGTCTCAAGGAGACCACACTCGCCCGCATGCTGGACCAGCACCCGGATCGGGTGATCCAGCGGGCGGTGAAGGGGATGCTGCCCCACAACCGGCTGAGCCGCCAGTTGCTGCGCCACCTGAAGGTGTACGGCGGCCCGGAACATCCCCACCAGGCGCAGGTGAACGCCGGCCGCCGTGGCAAGGGCCCGGCCCAGCCGTCTCAGGATGAAGCGAGCGAGGAGTCCGCATGACCAGCGAGCACTACTACTACGGCACCGGCCGACGCAAGACCGCCGTCGCTCGGGTGCGGCTGTACCCGGGCCAGGGGCCCCACACCATCAACGATAAGCCCCTGGAGGAGGTCTTTACGCGCGTCGAACACCGCCACGTCATCCTCCAGCCTTTGGAGGCGACCGACTTGCAGGAGAAGTTTCACGCGCAGGTGAAGGTAGCCGGCGGCGGCATCAGCGGCTGGGCCGCCGCCACCGCCCTCGGCATCGCCCGCGCCCTGGTTGTCGCCGACGAGAGCGTCCGGAAGCCGCTGCGCCGCAACGGCCTCCTCACCCGCGACCCGCGGGAGAAGGAGCGCAAGAAGTACGGCCTGAAGCGCGCCCGCAAGGCCCCGCAGTACACCAAGCGCTAGCCTGGACGGTGGTACCCTCCCCTATACTGGGGCCATGAAACGCGAGCGCCCCGGCTGGCTCATCGACTGCTGGCTCGGGCAGGGGGCGCGTCTGCTCGAGCGACACGAGACATTCGTCGCCGTGCCGCAAGAAGCCGCTGCCGAGGCGATCCAGCAGGTCACGCTGGCCGAGATGCCCGCCGTGCGGCTGCTGTTCTGGCTGCGTGGCATCCGCCATTCGGGACAACAGACCTTTCGCGATTTCTTCAGTACGCCTCCCTTCTACATCCTTGAGGATGAGCCGACGCGAGAAGTCGTCATCGGCACGGCCGGGCGGCTCTTGCGCCCGCGCGCTTTTTCGAGCCCGGCAGAGCTCCGCGACTACGCAGAAGCGGGCACGATCAAGGTTATCGCGAACTTCCGCGTCGATGCGGTCGAAGGCGGCTCACTGATGTCGACTGAGACTTGGGTGCAGACGTACGGCCGGCGGGCGTCCTGGAGGTTCCGAGCGTACTGGCTCGTCGTCGGCCCATTCAGCGCCCTCATCCGCCGCGAGTTCCTGCGGGTGGCACGCAGGCGCGCGGAGCAAGCTCAGCCCTAACCGCCCGCCAGCTTCGCCTTCAGCCGGTCGAGGGCCGCCACCGGCGACGGCTCCACCCCCTGGAGCAGCGCCAGGTAATAGCTCACCAGGTCGCCCAGGTAGATGGCGCTCAGCACCTGCGCCAGCGCGCTCGCCCCCCGCACCTCCACCCGCTCGTGGCTGACGCCCGCCTCCGAAAGCGCCTCCGCCGTCGCCTCGTAGCGCAGCAGCAGGCGCGGGTGGAGGGCCGGGTGCCAGAGGAACACCACGCGCAGCCGCGAGACAAGCTCTACGGGCAGGCCGAAGCCGACGATGGTGTTGTGGTCCAGCTCCGGCAACTGCTCGGAGATGGCCCAGCACTTGCTGTTCTCGTTCAGTTGCGTCTTCCATCGGTACGCCGCCTCGGTGAGGGCGCCGGCGCCGACGACGGCGGGCAATCGCTCGCGCAGCCGGCCCGCCAACTGCTTGGCCGCGTTGCTCTCGGCGGGCGC
>MGOB01000051.1:93188-99570 GCA_001796995.1 Chloroflexi bacterium RBG_16_68_14
CGCCCAGCGCCAGCAGCGCCATGAGCTGGTGTCCCAGCGCCGAGCGGGGTTCGCCCTCGTACTCGTATGCGAAGGCCGGGATGCCCCGCTCCCGGGCCAGATCCCCCAGCCGGCCGCCGGTGGTCACCGCCAGGATGCGCGCTCCCGCCGCCAGCGCCTGCTCGAACGTCGAGAGCGTCTCCTCGGTGTTCCCGCTGTGGCTGCAGGCCACCACCAGCGTCGACTCGCCGGCGAAAGAGGGCAGGTCATAGCCACGAACCACGTAGACCGGCTTGCGACCCGAGAGCGCCCCCAGCGAGCGCAGGATGTCGCCGGCGATGGCGGAGCCACCCATCCCCAGCACCACCACCTCTCGCGCCGCTGCGTAGCCGGATGGCAACTCCAGTTGCCGACTGGCGTCACGCCAGGCCTCCTCGCACTGCTCCGGCAGCGCCTCGATGCGTCCCAGCAGCCCGTGGGGGTCCAGCCGCTCCACCGTCGCCCGGTCGTCCAGGCTGGCGACCGCCGGGGAACCAGGGTTCTGGGTTCTAGGTTCTGGGTTCTGCATCGTGCTCCCGCCCTAGCTCGCAGCTTCGACCCCTGATGTCCGGGCCTGGAGCTGCGCCGCCGCCTCGTTCAGGTCTTTCACCGTGTCGATGGCCTTCCAGTAGACGCGAGAGCGGAAGGCGTAGAGGCGTCCTTCCGCCGCCAGCCGGGGGAAGAGCTCGTCCTCATGGTCGCCCACGTCTGGCAGGAGGGCGAAGAACTCGGCGCTCAGCACGTACATGCCGGCGCTCAGCCAGTGGGGCAGCAGCGGCTTCTCCCGGAAGCCCACGATGCGCTTCCCCCGCTGCTGGACGATGCCGTAGGGGCTGCGGAGCTGGGTGAGGAGCAGCGTCCCCACGGCACCGGTGCGCCGGTGCTGGCGCACCATGGGCGCCAGGGGCTGCGTGTTCACGTTATCGCCGTTGGTGGCGATGACGGAGGGCTCCTCGGGCGGCACCTGGCGATAGGCCAGCTTCAGGGCGCCGCCCCGGCCCAGGGGCTCGTCCTCCACGGAGTAGCGGATGCGCACGCCCCAGCGGCCCCCGTCCTGGAAGTACTCCTCGATCACCTCGTGCAGGTAGCCGCAGGCGACGACGATGTCCGTCACGCCGCTCTCGCGCAGCCACTCCACCTGGTGCTCCATGATCGGCTTGCCCAGGAGCGGCACCATCGACTTGGGCTTATCGCTGGTGAGCGGCCGCAGCCGCTCCCCCTTCCCACCGGCCAGGATGATGGCGAACACGAACGGTCGAGCCTCTCGTCCCCAGCCCCTAGCTCCCCGCCTCCACCGACGCCTCGGCGGGGGCGGGCTGCTCGTTCTTGCTCAGCCCGGCCGCCTGGCGCAGCAGCGCCGCCCGATCCGTCCGCTCCCACGGCGCATCGATGTCGTCGCGCCCGAAGTGGCCGTAGGCCGCCGTCGCGCGGTAGATGGGCCGGAGCAGGTCCAGGTCGCGGATGATCGCCGCCGGCCGCAGGTCGAAGTGCTCCCGCACCAGCCGCAGGATCGTCTCGTCGTCCACCCGCGCCGTGCCGAAGGTCTCGATGGCCATCGAGGTGGGCCGGGCGACGCCGATGGCGTAGGAGAGCTGGAACTCCACCCGGTCGGCCAGCCCGGCCGCCACGATGTTCTTCGCCACGTAGCGCGCGGCGTAGGCGCCGGAGCGGTCGACCTTGGTCGGGTCCTTGCCGGAGAAGGCGCCGCCGCCGTGCCGGGCGATGCCGCCGTAGGTATCGACGATAATCTTGCGGCCGGTGAGCCCGGCGTCGCCCATCGGCCCGCCCACGACGAAGCGCCCGGTGGGGTTGATGAAGTAGCGCACCCGCTCGTCCAGCAGCTCCGGCGGGATCACCTCGTGGACCACCACGTCGATGAGGTCCTGCTGGAGCTGGTCGTGCGATACCACCGGGTCGTGCTGGGCGGAGAGCACCACCGCGTCCACGCGCTTCGGCCGGCCGTACTCGTACTCCACCGTCACCTGGGACTTGCCGTCCGGACGGAGGTAGTCCAGGATGCCCTCCCTGCGCACCTGGGCCAGCCGGCGGCACAGCTTGTGTGCCAGCGATATCGTGAGCGGCATGAGCTCCGGCGTCTCCCGACAGGCGAAGCCGATCATCATCCCCTGGTCGCCCGCGCCCCGCTCCAGCGCCAACTCCTCCTCCGGCACCTCCCCTTCGCGCGCCTCCAGCGAGCGGTCTACCCCCTGCGCGATGTCCCCCGACTGCTCCTTGATGGAGACGGTGACCCCACACGTCTCGTAGTCGAAGCCGTACTTGGCGCGGGTGTAGCCCACGTCTCGTACCGCGTCGCGGATGATGCCGGGCATGTCCACGTAGCATACCGTTGTGATCTCGCCCATCACCACCACCAGGCCGGTGGTGACGGCCGTCTCGCAGGCCACCCGCGCGGTGGGGTCCTGGGCGATGATAGCGTCCAGGATGGCGTCCGAGATCTGATCGCAGAGCTTGTCGGGATGGCCTTCCGTCACCGACTCCGAGGTGAGGAACAGGGATGGCGAAGTCATGAAGGTCGTGTCGCTCATGTGTTACTCCTTGCTAGCTGGATGCTTGGTCATCCCGTAGGGGCCCCGACAGGTGGGGGCCCAGGACAGAGCTTTACCTGCCCGCCGGCAGGCGGGGCTCTGTCCCTACGGTTCATCGTCCAACGCCTCTGAGGCGGTCCCGCCTCTCGCTTCCCGTTTCCCGCCTCCATCACGTTCCCTCCTCCCAACTGGAGAGGTACTTGCGCTGCTCTTCCGTCAGCTCATCGATGCGCACGCCCATGGAGGCCAGCTTCAGGCGCGCGATCTCCTCGTCGATCTCGCGGGGCACCGGGTAGACGTCCGGCGAAAGGCGCTGCTCCAGGAGCGCCAGGTGTTCGACGCTGAGCGCCTGGTTGGCGAAGCTCATGTCCATCACGCTGGCTGGATGGCCCTCGGCGGCGGCCAGGTTGATCAGACGGCCTTCACCCAGCAGGAAGAGGCGGCGTCCGTCCGCCAGCCGGAACTCCTCCACAAAGGGACGCACCTGGCGGCGGCCCTCGGCCATAGCCGCCAGCGCCTCCAGGTTGAGCTCCACGTTGAAGTGGCCGGAGTTGGCCATGATGGCCCCGTCCTTCATCGCCTCCATGTGGTGCCGGTCGATGGCGTGGATGTCGCCGGTGACGGTGATGAAGATGTCGCCGATGGCGGCCGCTTCCTCCATGGGCAGCACCCGGTAGCCGTCCATCACCGCCTCCAGCGCCCGCAGCGCATCGACCTCGCAGACGATGATCTGGGCGCCCAGGCCACGCGCCCGCATCGCTACGCCCCGGCCGCACCAGCCGTAACCGACGACGACTACCTGCTTGCCCGCCCAGAGGATGTTGGTGGCGCGGGTGATGCCATCGATGGTGCTCTGGCCGGTGCCGTAGCGGTTGTCGAAGAGGTGCTTGGTGTTCGCCTCGTTGACGGCGATGATGGGATAGGTCAGGGCGCCGGCTTTGGCCATCGCTTGGAGGCGGATGACGCCGGTGGTGGTCTCCTCCGTGCCACCCACGACCTCCGCGAGCAGCTCGCGCCGTTCCCGGTGGAGGGTGGCCACCAGGTCGGCGCCGTCGTCCAGAGTGATCTGGGGCCGCTGCTCCAGCGCCTGGTGGATGTGGCGGTAATAGGTGTCGTTGTCCTCACCCTTGATGGCGAAGGTAGGGATGCCGTACTCCGTCACCAGAGCGGCGGCTACATCGTCCTGGGTGCTCAGCGGGTTGCTGGCGCAGAGGACGAGCTGGGCGCCGCCATCACGCAGGGCCAGCGCAAGGTTGGCCGTCTCGGTGGTGATGTGCAGGCAGGCGGAGATGCGCACGCCCCGCAGCGGCTGCTCCTTCGAGAAGCGCTCGCGGATCGCCCGGATGACCGGCATCTCCCGCGCCGCCCACTCGATGCGCCGTACGCCCTCTTCGGCCAGGCGCGGGTCCCGGATGTCGCTCTGGATCGATGATTGGGTCGTCAAGAGTCCATTCCTTTCATGCTGGCATCCTTATCAGTTCTGCTCCGTAGCGCCGGCCGCGCAGCGCCGCCAGGCGTCGCCGCAGGAAGGCGACCAGTCCCAGATCGCGGCGGACTGCCGCCCCCTCGATAAGCCGGCCCACCTCTCGGTAGCCCAGCCGCTGGTAGGCGCGCACCGCCGCCACGTTGTGGGGATCGACGGTGAGCACCGCCTCCCGGCAGCTCGATAGCAGGTGGCGGGTAACCGCGCCGGTCACCAGCGCCCCCAGCCCCTGCCCGCGGTAGAGGGGGTGGACGAAGACGTTCCCCGCCACAGCGATACCTTCGATAGGTGAGGCGACGTGGGTGCCGGCCACCGCCACCAGGCGTTTGCCGTCATAGGCACCGTAGTAGACGGCGTCGGCGATGTTCTCGGCGGTGTAGAAGGCCGGCGTGCCGTCGGTGCGGTACAGTTGGTTGATCTGGTGGACGTCGCGGCCGCCCAGGCGCCGCACCTCACCCTCGACTGGCCGGAAGGTCTCGCGGTCGACCAGCATTCGAGACATGCCCGCCCGGTTCGAGAGCTGGTAGTGGCGGAGCACTGTCTCCAGGTGATGCAACTGGCAGGTGAGGAAGGTGTGCCGGGGGCCCGGGTGGAGCTGGAGCAGCGCTTCCAGGGCATCCACGTCCCCCAGGGAGAAGAAGGCGCTCCCCAGCCCGCCCCGCGAGTGGAGGAGCAGCGCCTGGCCGCGGGCGCCCCGCGCCAGCCACCAATCGCTGCGCTCGAAGAGTCCTGGCTGGAGTTGCCCCAGGGCGTAGGCGGCACACTCGCGGTGTGGCGCCAGGATGCGCCGCAGCTCCTCCTGGTCCCGCTCCGGCCGCACCAGGTACTCGACGTAGGCGCGGGCGGCGATGGGTCGAGGCAGCGGTCGCTCGGCCATCTTACTTCGCCGCCTCCACCGGCATGTAGCGCCCGATGATGGGCGCCAGGTCGCGCTTCGTCTCCTCCGGCACCAGGTGCGGCGGCGTCACCAGCGCCGTGGCCAGCGCCGAGGCGCAGGCGCAGTCGCGCGACTGTGGCAGCGTCCGCACCGTTTCCGCCACCACGCGCTTGGCCGTCTCCACGTTGCGGCTTAGGTTCTCCAGGATCATCTCCGCCGAGACCGGGTCGTGATCCTCGTGCCAGGTGTCGTAGTCGGTCACCAGGGCCAGGCTGACGTAGCAGATCGCCGCCTCGCGGGCCAGCTTCGCCTCCGGCAGCGACGTCATGCCGATGATGTCAGCGCCCCAGGAGCGGTAGAGCTGCGATTCCGCCTTGGTGGAGAAGGACGGGCCTTCGGTCACCAGGCAGGTGCCGCCCCGGTGCACCGTGGCACCGGTGGACTGGGCGGAACCGGCCAGCAGGTCGCTCAGTACCGGACAGAAGGGCTGATCGAAGGCGATGTGGGCCACCAGGCCCCGGCCGAAGAAGCTGTTCGGCCGGCCCTGGGTGCGGTCGATGAGCTGGTCGGGCACCACCAGGTGGAGGGGCGCGATCTCCTCGCGCAGGCTGCCCACGGCGTTCACCCCGATGATGCGCTCCACGCCGAGCTGCTTGAGCGCCCAGATGTTAGCACGGGCGGGCAGCTCCGATGGCAGGATGCGATGGCCGACGCCGTGGCGGGGCAGGAACGCCACCCGCACACCCCCTAAGGTGCCGAGCACGATGGCGTCGCTGGGCGGGCCGAAGGGCGTCTGCGGCCGGACCTCCTCGATCTCGGACAGCCCCTCCATCCGGTAGAAGCCGGAGCCGCCAATGACGGCGAGCTGGGCGGTGCTCATGGCCTCACCGTCACCCACCTGCCTGTCCTGACACGGACATTTGTTCCACCCCTAGTGGTAAAAAAAACTTCTCGTGGTGTGAGAAGTTTACGAAACCTCACTCTCATCTTTCCCCCGCCCAGGGCGGGGGTCGGAGTTGGCACCGCGCCCCGACAAGTCGGGGCTGGTTGCCGGGCTTCGTAGGGCCGTTCCCTCCACCACTCTGGATAAGAGTGTGAGCCGTATTCAGTTGTCGGGTACAAGTGTATGCGATGGCTCAGGCGCGGTCAAGTTTGTGTACGAGGGTGCTGAATAACATAGATGGTTCTTCCCCACCCGCCCGCCCAGAGAGGTTTGTTGAATCTGGGGGACACCCCCAGACCCCCGACAGAGGGGACCTATCCCCTCTGTACACCCCCATTTTCAGCACCCTCTGTACTCGTCAGCCGGAGCCTGCCTCCCCGAATGCATCCCAGCAGGGCTGAAGCCCTGCAGCTACAGGTCTGGGGCATCGTAGCGGCGACCTTTAGGTCGCCACAGCATCTCGAACAACGAGAGGTCGCGGGAGGCCTGAAGCCTGCCCCCGCCTGCCGGCGGGC
>MGOB01000052.1:0-860 GCA_001796995.1 Chloroflexi bacterium RBG_16_68_14
CCCTCCAGGGCATGGGACCTCCTTGCCTCCCCGCCGACAAGAAGTGTTACCCATGTCCCCGCACATCTGTAACCCATGTCTCCGGTCTGTACACTCGTCGAGGGAGAGGGGTGACCGTTAGGTCGGGGTGAGGGAGATCTCACACTCCCGCGTAGGAGTGGAGGCCGGCCACCCAGAGGTTGACGGCGAAGTAGGTGAAGAGCACGGCGGCGAAGCCAACCACCAGCACCCAGGCCGCCCCCCGACCCTTCCAGCCCCGCAGGTTGCGGGCGTGCAGGTAGCCCGCGTAGATGAGCCAGGTGACCAGCGCCGAGGTCTCCTTCGGGTCCCAGCCCCAGTAGCGCCCCCAGGCCGAGTAGGCCCAGTAGGCGCCCAGGGCGACGCCCAGCGTCAGCATCGGGAAGCCCACCAGCACCGAGCGGTTGGCGAGCTCCTCCAGCGCCTCGGCCGCGGGCAGGCTGGCGAAACGCCTATCCTGAGTCCGCCCTGGTCGGACGAAGGAGCGGCCGCCCGTCTGCACCAGGTAGCCCACCGCGGCGCCGAAGGAGACGGAGAGGGCGGCGTAGGAGAGCACCATCGCCGCCACGTGGGCGCCCAGGATGCGGTTCGACTGGAGCGCCGGGACGACGGGCCGCACGTCTGAGGGGAAGAACGCCAGCGAGACGGCGAGCATCGCCAGCGCCACCGGCAGCAGGATGGCCCCCACCGTCCGGCCCACCGCAGGCTCCCCGCCTCCTATGCGAGAGCGCCACTCGAAGAGGGCGTAGCAGAGCACGATGCCCCAGCCGAAGGCGACGGTGAACTCCCACATGTTGGAGAGGGGCGGCCGGCCGGCGTCGGCCCAGCGCGCCCCCAGCGAC
>MGOB01000052.1:892-3825 GCA_001796995.1 Chloroflexi bacterium RBG_16_68_14
CAGGTGCTGGCCGTGGCGATGGGACCGAGCCAGGCCGGCGGCTGGCCTCTCGCCGCCACGGTCACCGTCGTGCCGGCGTCGGTGGCGGCCTGTCGATAGGCGACTCGGGGCCAGAGGGGCAGGGCAACGTAGCAGACCGAGGCGAGCGCCGTCAGGGCGAAGCCCGCCAGGAAGGCGGCGTAGGAGAACTGCTCAGCGTCCATGCTCGTCCTTATCTGTCATGCTGAGCGCAGCGAAGCATCTGGCCCCTCTCGAAGGCTGGGTGATCTTACTGGGCGAGACCCTTCGTCCGCCTCAGGCGGACTCAGGGTGACATCCTCAGCCCCCAGCCTGCCTCTCCTTGCCCTCTGACCCTTGACCCTTCGCCCCTTGTTCTGCCTGCTGCTGGCCCACCTCGGCGGGAGCTCCCGGCGGTTGCACCTGGCGCATCGACCGGCGGATGGTCACGCGCTTGAAGGACTCCGTGAGGCGGCCGTTGCGAGAGGAGCGCATCCGCTCCTCCCATAGTCGCCGGAGCTCCTCCCGGCTGCGGCCGCCAAGCTGGCTGCTGTGGCAGAGGATCGCCTCCAGCTTCGTCTCCATGTGGGCGGCGACGTCCACGTGGTAGTCAGGCTCGTCGCTGCCGGCGAGGAGCAGCTCGTTCACCTGGTGGGCCTCCAGCCCCTCCTCGGCGTGCTCGGGGTAGTAGAGGTGGTCGCGCACCGCGGGGTAGATGGCATCGCGCACGGCGATGCCGATGGCCCGGTGGTCGGCGTGGTTGAAGCCCGGTCGAAAGCCGTCCCAGGTGAGCACCACATCCGGTCGGTACTGGCGCAGCAGGCGAACGATCTCGCCCCGGAGCTCCACATCGGCCTCGAGGAAGCCGTCGGGGTGGCCGAGGAAGACGACCTCCTTCACGCCCAGGACGCGGCACGCCTCGCGCTGCTCCTGCTCCCGGATGGCCGCCAGCTCCTGGGAGCTGAAGGACGAGTCGTGGGTGCCCTTGTCGCCGCTGGTGGCGAGGACGTAGTACACCGTCCAGCCCCGGCCGCACCACTTGGCAACGGTGCCGCCGCAGAGGAACTCGGCGTCGTCCGGGTGGGCGACGATGACCATGGCGGTGAGGGGGCCGTCCTGGCCCAGCTCCTCGCTGGGCGCAGGCGCTGACGAGCGCCGCCAGGGCCAGAAACGGAAGACTCGGTCGAAGCGCGCCATGGTCAGTTGCGGAAGGCGGCCCTCCCCTTCGCCGGCGCGCCCTCGATGAGCTCGCGGTAGATGGCGAGCACCGCCTCGGCCACGTTGCCCCAGCGATAGCGCTGGACGGCCTCGCGGGCGGACTGGCCGAAGGCGCGGCGCAGCTCCTCGTTGCCCAGGAGCAGGTCCAGCCGCTCGGCGAAGGGCTCCGGGCAGCGCCAGGGAATGAGATAGCCGGTCTCGCCGTCGCGCACGGTGCCGATGAGGCCGCCGACGCGGGAGGCGACCACCGGCGTGCCGCAGGCCATCGCCTCCAGCGCCACCAAACCGAAGCTCTCGTAGAATGAGGGCACCACACAGACGTCGGCGGCGCTGTAGAAGAGGGGCAGCCGCTCGTGGTCGACGGCGCCCAGGAAGCTCACCCGCTCGGCGATGCCAAGCTGCGAGGCGAGGTCGCGCAGGTGCGCCATCTCTCCCTCTCGGGCGGAGCTGTCGCCTCCGATGACCAGGACGAAGCAGTCCGGCTCCGCCTCCAACTGGGCGGCGGCGCCGAGGAGGATATCGACCCCCTTCAACGGCTCGATGCGGCCGACGAAGAGGAGGATGCGGTCGTCGTCACGCAGGCCCAACTGGTGTCGCGCCTCCGCCTTGGCGATGGGCTGGAACAGGTCCAGGTTCACGCCGCAGGGCACGACGGAGATGCGTCCCGGGTCGGCGCCGTAGAGGCGCATCAGCAGTTGCCGCTCGTCCCGGCCGCAGGCGACGATGCGGTCCGCGTTCCGCACGATGGCCCGCTCGGCTTCGATGCGCGGCGCGGGCTCCCGCTCGCTGATGCGGGCGCGGCTCTTCACCTCGCCCAGCGTGTGGAACATGGCGATGTGGGGCACGCCCCAGCGCACTTTCAGCCGCTCCCCCACGACGCCCGAGAGCCAGTAGTGGCTGTGCAGCACGTCGTAGGCGAGCCGCTCCCGCTCGGCGAAGGCGGCGACGCCCGCCTCGAAGGCGTCCAGGTGGGTGGGCAGCGCCTCCTTCTCGAGCTCCCGCGGCGGGCCGGCGGCGATGTGCACCAGCCGCGCCGAAGGCGCCGCGATCGCCACGATCTCCGGCGCGTCGGGGTCAGTGCGGCGGGTGAAGACGTCCACGTGGTGGCCGCGCTCCGCCAGCTCGCGGGTCAGCTCCCGCACGTAGACGTTGAGTCCACCCGTATCGCGCCCACCCAGGGGCGCTAGGGGGGAGGTGTGGTAGCTCAGGACGGCGATGCGGTACATGGTATCTCTGCCGGTCATGCGCGCCGGATCAGGCAGCGATAGACCGTCTGGGCCTTGCCTCCCAGGTCGTACTTGTAGGGCTCGTCGCCGCGCAGGAAATCGACGCAGTGGCGGCCGGACTCGATGGCGTCGCGCAGGCAGAGCGCCTTGGAAGCGAGGCCCGCCGCCAGGGACGCGTACTCCGGGTCGTAGCCGCTGTTGTACATGAAGAGCTGCCCGCCCTGGTCGAAGCACAGGACAGCGGCGATGGGCTTGGTGTCCAGCTCCAGCACGTAGAGCCGGACCAGGCCCTCCTGCGCCAGGGCCCGGGCCATGCGGTGGAAGAACCGCCCCATCTGCTCCGACATGAAGGCCGCCTTGTCCATCCGGCTCTCCACCATGAAACGCAGGAGCAGCGGCAGATGCGTCTCCACATCCTCCAGCGCCGTATAGGCGCGCAGCTCCAGCTCGCCGGCGGCCTGGAGGCGGCGCAGCTTGCGGCGCAGCTCGTGG
>MGOB01000052.1:3856-4711 GCA_001796995.1 Chloroflexi bacterium RBG_16_68_14
CCTCCCAGCTCGCCGGCAGGGCGACGCGGGGCGCCACCGCCTCCACCTCCCGCTCGACGGCGAGGCCGGCGCCTTCGGCCAAGGGCAGCAGCTCGGCCAGCGTGGGTGAGCCCTCCCGCAGGCCGCGCAACTCTAACTCCGACCAGCTCTCCGCCAGGAGCGCATCCAGGAGCGCCGGAAAGAAGTCGCCGCTCCGTCCCGGCGCCACCAGGAAGTCCATGTAGTCGCAGAAGGAGTGGTGGCCGATGAAGGAGAGGTGGCCGTCTCCTCGGAGCAAGGGAGCTATGCCGACCAGCGACTCTCCGTCGCGCACACTGAGGAGGAGCAGCTCGCGGCTGTCCTGGAAATCCTCCAGGCAGACGCGCTGCCAGGTAGGGTGGAGGAAGGGCACAGGCTCGGCCTGTTGCTCCAAGAGCGCCGCCCACTCAGCGTGGAGCGCTGCCAGCTCCTCTCGACGAACGGTGTACGCCATCTCTAGCTGCCTCGTACCAGCGTCTTCATTGACTCCATCGTTACGGATAGGGGCGCTCGTTTGTGTGATACGCCTCACCAGGGACGGGGTCGATTCAGTCTAGCAACCGGTTCGAAAGGGAATCAAGAAGGCGAACGTTACGAAAGGATTGACTTCCTAAAATCGACGGTGGTACGCTGCACTCGCCCCTAATAGCACGGGCGCCCGCAGCGCCACAGCACCCAAGGAGAGGAGGTAGCCCTGTGACCACCGAGACCAAGCCTGCGACAGAGGCCAAGACCTTCCAAATGCTCATCGACGGCCAGTGGGTCAACGCCAAGAGCGGCAAGACCTTCGAACGGCTCAACCCGGCCAACGGCCGGCTCGTCGGCACCTACCCCCTG
>MGOB01000052.1:4732-5766 GCA_001796995.1 Chloroflexi bacterium RBG_16_68_14
GTCGACCTCGCGGTCGACGCCGCCCGCCGCGCCTTCGATTCCGGGACGTGGAGCAACGCCCCCGCCAAGCAGCGCCACGACGTGCTGCGCAAAGTGGCGGACGGCATCCGCGCGCAGATCGTCCCGATGAGTGCGCTGCTGGCCCAGGAGGTGGGCAAGCCCATCGCCATGGCGATGGCCGAGGTGGCGATGGCGGCCGACGTGTACGAATACTACGCCGGCGTGGCCCTGGACATGAAGGGCGAGTCGATCACCCAGTACGTCCCGGACGCCGTCGGCCTCACCGTCCACGAGCCGGTGGGCGTGGTGGGCGTGATTACGCCCTGGAACTTCCCGGTGCTGCTGGTGAGCTGGAAGCTGGCGCCAGCGCTGGCGGCGGGCTGCACCGTGGTGGCCAAGCCGGCCCAGCTCACGCCCGGCACCACCATCGAGTTGGGGCGCATCATCCTGGAGGCGGGCGCGCCCAACGGCGTGGTGAACGTGGTCACCGGGCCGGGCTCCAAGATCGGCCAGCACATGGCGGAGCACCCGAAGATCGACAAGATCGCCTTCACCGGCTCGACGGAGGTGGGCCGGTCGGTGATGCGGGCCGCCGCCAGCAACGTGAAGAAGATCTCGCTCGAACTGGGCGGCAAGTCGCCCAACGTCATCTTCCCGGACGCCAACATCGACGCCGCCGTCGCCGGCGCCTTCTTCGGCATCTACCTGAACACCGGCCAGGTCTGCCAGGCGGGCTCGCGCCTGCCCATCCACGAGTCGATCAAGGACGAGTTCATGGAGAAGCTAATCAACTTCACCAAGACGGTGAAGTTGGGCGACCCGCTGGACCCCAACACCACCATGGGGCCCGTCGTCGACCAGAACCAGCTCAGCACGGTGGAGCGCTACGTGGAGGCGGGCAAGAAGGAGGGAGCGAAGATCCTCGTTGGCGGCTCGCGGCCCAAGGGCGACGGCCTGGACCAAGGCTTCTTCTTCGAACCCACCATCTTCGATGCGGTGCGCAACGACATGACCATCGCCCAGGAGGAGATCTT
>MGOB01000052.1:6084-11350 GCA_001796995.1 Chloroflexi bacterium RBG_16_68_14
AAGGAACAGGGGACCGGGAACAAGGAACGGGGCGCGGGAGAGCTTCTGCGCCCCGCTCGCACACGAGCGTGGCGAGTCGAGTTTGACAACACCTTTCCGAACGGTTTAGATGGGGGCACCCCCTAGAGAAGGAGCTTGACATGAAAGCGGCACTGTTCCACGGAGCGCACCAGCCCCTCAGCATCGAGGAGATCGAGCTGGACAAGCCGATGGCCCGCGAGATCATCGTCCGCACGGCGGCCACCGGCGTCTGCCACAGCGACCTCCACTTCGTCGACGGCCTCTACCCCTTCCCGGCGCCGGCCGTGCTGGGCCACGAGGCGGCCGGCATCGTCGAGGAGGTGGGCGAGCACGTCACCTACCTCAAGCCGGGCGACCACGTCATCGCCTGCCTCTCAGTCTTCTGCGGCACCTGCGAATCGTGCCTGACCGGCCACCCCAACCTCTGCCGCAGCTCGGAGACCCGTCGCGGGCCGGAAGACCCGCCCAAGATCCGGCTGGCCAAGGACGGGACGCCGGTGAACCAGTTCGCCAACATCTCCAGCTTCGCCGAGAAGATGCTCCTGCACGAGAACGCCGTAGTCAAGATCCGCGAGGACATGCCCTTGGACCGGGCGGCCCTCATCGGCTGCGGCGTGGTGACGGGGGTGGGCGCGGCGCTGAACACGGCGAAGGTGGAGCCCGGCTCTACGGTGGCGGTCTTCGGCGCGGGCGGCGTGGGCCTGGCCGTGATCCAGGGCGCGCGCATCGCCGGGGCACGCCAGATCATCGCTGTGGACGTGGTCGAGAGCAAGCTCGGCCTGGCCCGCGAGCTGGGCGCGACGCACATCGTCGACGCCTCCTCCCGCGACCCGGTGCAGGCGATCCAGGAGCTGACCGACGGCGGCGCGGACTACTCCTTCGAGGCGATCGGGCTCAAGGACGTAGCGGTGCAGGCCTTCATGTGCCTACGCCCCGGCGGCACGGCCACCATCATCGGCATGATCCCGGTGGGGGACAAGGTGGAGATCGAGGGGCGCCACTTCCTGAGCGAGCGCAAGCTCCAGGGCAGCTCGATGGGCTCCAACCGATTCCGGGTGGACATGCCGCGCTACATCGAGTTCTACCTCCAGGGGCGCCTGCGCCTGGACGAGATGATCACCCGTCGGGGCCGGCTGGAGGACGTGAACGAGGCCTTCCGGGCGATGAAGGCGGGCGAGGTGGCCCGCACGGTTCTGATGTTTGACTGAAGCCCCCCGCCCCGACATACGGTCAGGGTGAGGGCCCTACCCGTTCTTCGGCTCGCCGTACTGCTTGCGCAGCTCCGTCTTCAGCACTTTGCCTAGCGGGTTACGGGGGAGCTCGTCCACGAAGGCGATGTAGGCGGGCGCCTTGTAGCTGGCGAGGCGCTCCTTGCAGTAGGCGATGATCTCGTCTGGAGTGGCTTGCTGGCCCGGGTTGAGGACGCAGATCGCCTTCACCACCTCGCCCCAGTCGGGATCGGGCACACCGATCACAGCCGACTCGTCGATCTTGGGGTGCAAGTCCAGCACGTCCTCGATCTCGCTCGACGAGATGTTCTCGCCGCCGCGGATGATCAGGTCCTTCTTGCGGCCGGTGATGAAGAGGTAGCCGTCCTCGTCCAGGTAGCCCACGTCGCCGGTGTGGAGCCAGCCATCGATGATGGCCTCGGCCGTCTCGTCGGCCTGCTTGTGGTACTCGCGCATGATGCGCGCCCCGGCGACGCAGATCTCGCCCTCCTCGCCCGGCGGCAGCGGCTCGTTCTTATCGTTCATGATGGCGATGGCGACGTCGTCCATCGCCCGGCCGACGGAGCGGAGGCGACGTAGCTTCTTCTCCCGTTCCGGCCCCTCCTCTTTGGGGATCTGGTGGTCCTCCGGCCCCAGGAAGGTGAGGGTGGAGGTGCTCTCCGTCTGGCCGTAGGCATTCATCAGCCCGCACCGGAAGACATCGACCGCCCTGCGCGCCACCTCGTAGGGCATGGGGGCAGCGCCGTAAGTGATGAGCTTGAGAGAGCTCAGGTCGTGCTGGTCGAAGCGGGGGTGCTCCATGATGCGCTTGAGCATGGTGGGCACGACGAAGCTATGGGTCACCCGCTCGCGCTGGACCGTCTCCAGCCAGGCCTCCGGGTCGAACTGGGGGAGGATGGCCAGCGTGCGACCGCCCCAGATGCTGGACATCATCGCTGTCGCGCCCGCCACGTGATGGAAGGGCACGGAGACCAGGGTCACCTCCGGCTCAACCGACGGGTCGGCGGGGTTCATGGTGTTGGTGACGTAGACGGAGAGGGTAAGATGGGTAAGCACCACGCCCTTGGGCAGCGCGGTCGTCCCGCTGGTGTACATCAGGATCGCCGTGTCGTTCTCCTCGATCTCGGTGAACACCTCGTCGTCCGGTGCGCCGGCGAGCAGCTCGTCGTAGCTGCGCATGCCCTCAGCCTTACCCTCATAGCAGACGTACTCGCGCACGCCGCCGAGCTTGGGGCGGAGCTGGCCGACGAGGTCGAGGTAGCGCTCGCCCACGAAGAGGAGCTGCGCCTCCGAGGCGCTCACCATGTAGTCCAGCTCCTCGCGCTTAGCCCGGTAGTTGAGGGGCACGAAGACGCCGCCCAGCTTTGCGCAGGCGTAGTAGGTCTCTACGTACTGGGGCGAGTTGACCGCCATCACGGCTACCGCCGTGCCCCGCCGCACGCCCAGCGATTGCAGCGCATTCGCCAGCCGGTTCACCCGCGAGGCCATCTCGGCGTAGGTGATGCGCGCCTCGCCGGAGACGAGCGCCTCGCGGTCGGGCACGACAGCGGCGCTGATGGTGAGGAACTCGGCGGTGTTCATGAGCGCTCAGCGGTCAGCAGTCAGCATTCAGCTTCGAACCTCGAACTTCGAGCCTCGAACCTCGAGGTCCGGATCGCGCCCTAATCTAGCGCATGGTGGGGGATAGGGCAACGCTACCTCTGGAAGAGCAGCGCCGCCGCCAGCCTCGCCTCCAGCGCCAGGCCCTCCCGCAGCGAGAGATCCAGCCCGCGCAGGACGGCCTCCTTGGCGTAGGAGAGCGCTCGCGGGTCGCGCTCCGCCAGCGTGCGCGCCCAGGCGTCCGCCGCGGCGTCCAGCTCGTCGCGGGGCACGACGCGGTGCACCAGGCCGAGCCGGTACGCCTCGTTCGCGTCGATGGGGTCGCCGGAGAGGATCATGCCGAGGGCGACGCCGGGCGGGATGGTGCGCGGCAGCGTCTGGGTGCCACCGGCCGAGGGGATGTAGCCCAGGCTCACCTCCGGCAGCCCGAAGCGGGCGTCCTCCGACGCGACGCGCAGGTCGCAGAGCAGGCTCATCTCCAGCCCGGCGCCCAGCGCGTAGCCGTGCACGGCGGCGATGAGCGGCTTGGGCAGGTGCAGGATCAGGCCCCACAGGTCGCGCTCGTGGCGTGCGCGGCGCGCCTCCACATAGGAGGGCGCCGTCCCGAAGTCGGAGATGTCGGCGCCGGAAGAGAAGGCGCGGCCGGCTCCCCGCACGATGAGGACGCGGGCGTCCGGGTCGTCCCGGAAGGCGTGGAAGGCCGACCAGAGCTCGTCCCGCATCTGGAGGTTGACCGCGTTGAGCACCCCCGGCCGGTTGAGGGTCAGGCGGACGACGCCGGCGCCGGCCTTCTCGTAGATGACCGTCTCGAAGGCGTTCATGAGCTCTCGCAGTGGCGCTTGATCGCGCGCAGCGAAGCCTCCACCGTCCGGCGGCTCTGCGGGCCGACGTACAGCCGCTCGATGACGTATCCGAATGGCGGAAGCGGCGCCCGCACGTACATCGACGCTCGCAGCCTGCAGCCGCCGCCGCGCTCCTCCAGCGTGTACGTCTCGTCGAACCGGAACGGCCCGATGGAGATCAGCGAGCGCAGCGTGCGCTCCGGCGTCACCTCCTGCGGCCGGTCGTGCAGCATGCGGAACGGGCCGTTGGAGTAGCGCCAGCGGACGTGCTGCCCCGGCTGGGGATAGTCCGCCGGGGCGTCCAGCGCCGCCTCCACACCCGAGTCCCACTGCACCACCTCCGCCGGGTCGCAGAGGGCGCGCCAGACCCGAGCCGGCGCCGCTGCGATGTCGACTGAGCTGTTGAAGGAGTACATGTCCGTACCCTGTTCCCGAAGGTCGGGCTTTAGCCCGACAGCCGACAGGCTGAAGCCTGTCCCACAAGACTGATGCATCAGCGCCAGTCCGGCTTGCGGACCTGGCTGCGCTTCTTGCGCTCGAAGGCGGCGGCCAGATCGTCGTTGACCTTGCGCGCCAGGAGGCGCACCGACTCGCCGCCGGGCTGCATCGCCTGGCTCCGCCAGCGGCGCACTTTGGCCCGGTCGCTATGGGCCAGAGACACCTCCTCCAGCAGGCGGGCCACGATGCAGGACATCAGCTCCCACGTCTCGTCGGCGTCCAGCTCGACCTTCATCCTGCCCGCGTGCCTCCTCCGGAATGGCTCGCTACGGCCTGTCCAGGCTGGAGATGAACCGGCCCTTGCGCCGGATCAGCTTCCGGGTGCGCTCGTCGATGACGTTGCCCAGCGCCTCGTTCATCGCTTCGGCCAGGCGGTCCATCGCCTCGGTGCCTTCGGCGTGGTCGGTACGCCACTTGCGGACGGCGGCGCGGCCTTCGTCGGACAGCTCGACGCCGTCCAGCACCTGGGAGACCACCAGCATCATGATCGACCACGCCTCGTCGGCTTCCAGGATGAGCCGCATCCTACCGTCCCTTGAACTTGGGTTCTCGTTTCTCCAGGAAGGCGCGCACGCCCTCGGCCCGGTCCTCCGTGGTCTGGAGGATGACCGTGAGATCCGTCTCAAAGCGGAGCGCCTGGTCTAGCGGCTGCTCCAGCCCCCGGCGCACCGCCTCCTTGGCGTAGCGCACGGCGATGGGCCCGCGCGAGGCGATGCGCAGCGCCAGCGCCTCCGCCTCGGCGAGGAGCCGGTCGGAGGGGACGACGGCGCTCACCAGGCCGATGCGCCACGCCTCCTGGGCGTCGATGGCCTCGGCCAGGAGGAGGAGGCGCAGCGCCTGGGCCCGGCCGACCAGCCGGGCGAGACGCTGGGTGCCCCCGGCCATGGGGAGCAGCCCCTGGGCCGTCTCTGGCAGGGCGAAGTGGGCGCCCCGGGCGGCCAGGCGCACGTCGCAAGCCAGGGCCAGCTCCAGCCCGGCGCTGGTGGCGTCGCCGTTCAAGGCGCAGACCACCGGCTGGCCCATCGTCTCCAGCCCGGCGAAGGGAGGCACTCCTTCCCAGCGCCGGGGGTCCTCGCC
>MGOB01000052.1:11359-13335 GCA_001796995.1 Chloroflexi bacterium RBG_16_68_14
TCGACGCTTCCGGGCCTAGCTCCGCCGGGCCCCAGCCCGACGAGAAGACCTCGCCCTGGGCGGTGAGGAGCGCCACCCGCACCTCTCGGCTGTCGTTGACGGCGGCGCAGGCTTCCTCCAGCTCCTGGAGGAAGAGCCGGTCGATGGGGTTGCCCAGCTCCGGCCGGGCCAGGCGGAGGAAGGCCAGCGGGCCCTTGGTCTCCAGGGTCAGCGTTCGATAGGCCATGAGCGATGTGCAGCGTAGCAACGGGCTCGTGGGGTGTCAACGGCCAGGTTGACGCCGATGCGCCCTCCACCTATGCTAGCACCGCCGTTCGCAAGCACGACAGGAGGCGCCGATGACGACCGAACGGGTGACCGTGGGCAGCGTGGAGATCGTGAGCGTGGCGGACGGGGTGATGCGGGCGCAGCCGGCCTTCCTATTCTCGGGCATCCCGCCGGAGATGTACACGCCCGCCCTGGGCGATGACCTGGCGGATGACGGCACCTTCGCCGTGAAGTTCGGCAGCTTCCTGGTGCGCTCCTCCGGCCGCACCGTGCTGGTCGATACCGGCATGGGGAACAAGAACCCCGGGAGCCCCGGCGGCCAGCTCCTGATCAATCTGAGGCGCCTCGGCGTGCGGCCGGAGGACGTCGACGTCGTCGTCAATACCCACCTCCATGTCGATCACGTAGGCTGGAACTGCACCGAGCGCGACGGCGCCTACCTGCCCACCTTCCCCAACGCCCAGTACTGGGTCTCGCGCACTGAGTGGGAGTTCTGGACGGACCCGGAGATCGTCGCCGAGGAGGGCGAGCACATCGTCCGGGACGTGCTGCCCCTGAAGGACAGCCCCCAGCTCCGCCTGGCCGAGGGCGAGGCCGCCATCACGCCCGAGCTGAGCCTGCTGCCCACGCCGGGCCACACGCCCGGCCACTGCTCGCTGGCGGTGGCCTCCGCCGGCGAGCGGGCGGTGATCCTGGGCGATGTCGCCCACCACCCGCTCCACCTGGTCCGGCTCTGGATCGCGGCCATCGACGAGCTGCCGCGGGTGTCGCGGCGGACGAAGCGGGCGCTGGCGGAGCGGCTCATCCAGGAGCAGGCGCTGGTAGCGGCGGGCCACTTCACCCCCGGCAGCTTCGGCCGGCTGGTGCTGGCGAACGGCCGGCGGGCCTGGCAGCCGCTCTAACCGCCTTCCTCTGGCGGCGCCACCGTGAGCGTCGGGTCGTTGGGGCGCGAGATATCGATGCGCAGCTCCCAGGAGGTGGGCGGCTGGAGGTCCAGCTCCTGCAGGATGGGCAGGTCCGCAGTGATGGCGGCCGAGGCGAGCAGTCGCACCGGCCAGGCGCCGTCCCGGGCCAGCCAGAGCTCCCAGCGGAAGTCCTGGGCGTTGCGGAGCAGCTGCTCTTCCGCCAGGAACGCCTCGAAGAACTCCCTGCCCGGCGAACCGACCTGGTAGTAGTCAGTGGGGACGTCGTTAACCGACTCCTCCGTCGAGGGCAGGCGCCGGACGCTCTCCCGCACCCGCTCGAACTCGGGGCCACCCAGGAAGTGGGGCCGGACCGTGGAGAAGGCGACACTTAGCAGCTCGGCCAGCTCAGGGTCATCGGCGGTCGCCTTGCGCCAGGGCTCATCGCCCTCCCGCAGCCATGCCTCCTCGTCGATGAGCACGACGCTCCGCTGGATGGTGTCACTACCAATGCGCGTGGTGTAGGTGAAAGCATGGCGGCCGGGCGACTGGAAGTCGCCCTCGGTGGAGACGACGATCTCGCTGGCCTCGCCTCCGCCCTCCCGCAGGGTGACCGCAGCGACGTAGTGGAAGCGCTCCAGCCGGAGCGCGCCGACGCCCTCCGCCGTGGGCGTAGCGGAGACGGTGGGGAGTGGCGCCGGGCCGGAGTCGCCGTCACCGCCGCAGCCAGCGAGGAGCAGCGACAACAGCAAGCCGCCTGTGAAGGCGGCGAGGCCAGCTAGTCGTGGTCGGCCGTCTCTCTGCATT
>MGOB01000052.1:13344-13737 GCA_001796995.1 Chloroflexi bacterium RBG_16_68_14
GGCAAGCCTGGACATAATAGCGGGGAGGCCCGCCCGGAGCGAGCCTCCCTCGTATGGTCCGCCAGCGGCTCCCGCCCTAGCTGGGCGGCTCGATCTCGATGCTCTCGTCGTTGATCTGGGTGAGGTTGATGGTCATGGCGATGTTCATCATCGCACCGGGCGGCAGGTCGAAGGTCTCCTCTCCGCCCAACAGCTCAGGCGAGGCGGTGGCGATGAGCTCAGCGCGGATGAGGGTGCCGCTCTCCCCCTCCAGCCAGACCGTCATCTCGAACTCCTCCAGGCCGGAGGCGTCCTGCAGGAACTCCTCTCCCAGGAGCTCGACCAGCGTATCCACGGCCTCCTTGGGGATGTGGTAGCGGCGGGTCTGGATGCCCTCGATGGTCTCCGGCGTGC
>MGOB01000052.1:13789-14138 GCA_001796995.1 Chloroflexi bacterium RBG_16_68_14
GGGTCGGCGGAGGTGAGGTCGAGAGCGCCCTGGACGTCCGGGTCCGAACGACTGGTCGCCCTCCACTCACCGCTCCCTTCCCGGATCCAGGCGTCGTCGCCGATGATGACCACCTCCTGCGTCCCCGAGAGGCCACCGAACTCGAACCTGCTGGTGAAGGCGTGGGAATCGGGCGCCACGTAGTCGCCCTCGATAAGCCCGCTGATGGCCGTCTCCTCCGCCTCGCCGGGCGCGGAGACGGTGAAGTCCATCTCGACGGTGTAGTGGAAGCTTTCGAACGGATACTCGGCTTCCGGCGTCTCCGTCTCTTCGGTGGCTGTCGCCTCCCGCTCCTCCGTGGCTTCGGGGG
>MGOB01000052.1:14226-20784 GCA_001796995.1 Chloroflexi bacterium RBG_16_68_14
GCAGACCGGCCAGGAAAGCGAAGACGCGCAGGAATCGTGGCATGGCGGGGCCTCCTTCCGACGGCCCATTATCGTATCGCCACCGGCTGGGGGTCAAATCGAGAGGCTCGGGGTGAAGGGGGATCACTACCCCAGCCTCAAGGCTGGGGCATGAGCAAACAGATTCGATGCCCCCGCCTTCAGGCGGGGGTCGAGAAACCACTCACTGAATATGAGCAAGTTGCCTGGGGAGCCTGCCGTTGACCCACCCCCTGCTGCCCGGCTATCTTGAGCCCACAGGCCCTCGTTCACGGAGGACACCCGCATGGCCCCGCCGCAGACCTACCGCCTGGGCAACCTGGACCTGCACATCCTGAGCGACGGCACCTTTTTCCAGGACGCGGGCGCCGTCTTCGGGGTGGTGCCGCGTGTCATGTGGGAGCGGATCGCCGCCCCGCCGCTGGACGGGGAGCACCGCATGCCGCTGGGGCTCAACTGCCTGCTCCTCCGCTCCCACGACAAGCTGGTGCTCATCGAGACCGGCGTGGGCGACAAGGACGGCGCCCGCCGCCAGTCGACGCCGGTCGACGAGGGGAACCTGCTGGCGGAGCTGGCGGCGCTGGGCGTGCGGCCGGAGGAGGTGGACATCGTGATCAACAGCCACCTCCACGCCGACCACTGCGGCTGGAACACCCGTCGGCTGGAGGACGAGCGGCTGGTGCCCACCTTCCCCCGCGCCCGCTACCTGATCCAGCGGGGCGAGTGGGAGGCGGCCACCCACCCCAACGAGCGCACCCGCGCCACCTACCTGGAGGAGAACCTGCTGCCGCTGGCGGAGGCGGGCGCGCTGGAGCTCATCGACGGCGAGCGGGCGGTCACGCCGGAGGTCACCGTCATCCCCACGCCCGGGCACACGGAGGGCCACGCCTCGGTAGTGATCACCTCGGGAGGCGAGACGGCCATCTACATCGGCGACATGGTGCAGCACGGCGTACAACTGGAGCGCACCGCCTGGGTCTCCGCCTTCGACGTGCTGCCCCTGGTCTCGATGGAGACGAAGAAGCGCATCGTGGAGCGGGCCATCCGCGAGCGGGCGCTGGTGGTGAGCGTCCACTGCCCCTACCCCGGCGTGGGTCACCTCACCCAGGGCGAGGACGACAGGCGCCGCTGGGAGCCGGTAGGGTGACCACCACCTCCCTCCGCCAGCTCCCCCTCGTCGAGCAACACCGGGCGCTGGGGGCGCGCTTCGCCCCCTTCGCGGGCTGGGAGATGCCGGTCCAGTACGCCGGCATCGTCGAGGAGCACCGAGCCGTCCGCGAGCGCGCCGGCGTCTTCGACGTCTCCCACATGGGGCGCCTCTTCGTCGTCGGCAGGGACGCCGGACGCCTGCTACGCCGCGCCCTCACCTACAAGGTCGATCAGCTTGGCGAGGGCGAGGCCCACTACGCCCTCCTCTGCGCCGACGACGGCGGCATCCTGGACGACGTCTTCGTCTACCGCCTGGACGCGGCACGCTTCCTGGTGGTGGACAACGCCGTGAACGTGGAGTGCGGCCGCGAGCGCATCTCCTCCTTCGTCGAGCCGGGCATGGAGGTGGAGTTGCTGGACCGGCAGGCCTCGACGGCGATGCTGGCGCTCCAGGGCCCGGAGGCGCCCGCCTTCCTAGCGCGGATCATCGGCCCCGAGGCGCCGGAGGGCTTACGTCGGCATCACTGCACGGAGATCCCGTACCTCGGGTACAAGCTCTTCGTCTCCCGCACCGGCTACACCGGGGAGGACGGCTTCGAGCTGGTGACCTCGCTGGAGGCAGGGGCGCGGCTACTGGAGCGGCTGGCCGGCGAAGGCGTGGCGCCCTGCGGCCTGGGCGCCCGCGACACGCTGCGCCTGGAGGCGGCGCTGCCCCTCTACGGGAACGACATCGACGCCACCACCAGCCCCTGGGAGGCCGGGCTGGGCTTCGCCGTGAGCCTGGACGACGGGGCCGACTTCGCCGGCCGGGCCGCCCTGGTCGCGGCGAAGGAGGCTGGTGCGTCGCGCCGTCTCGTCTGCCTGCGGGCGAGAGGCCGGGGCGTGATGCGTGCGGGTTGTCCCGTCTTGCACGCGGGGCAGGTCGCGGGTAGAGTGAGCAGCGGAGGCTTCTCGCCCACGCTTGGGGTCAGCATCGGCCTGGCCTACCTGCCGGTCGAGCTGGCGCAGGAGGGGACGGAGCTGGAGGTGGAGGTGCGGGGCAAGCGGCTGCCGGCGGTGGTCGTCCCGCGGCCCTTCTACCGGAAGGCGAAAGGCTGACGTGGGAGGTCCGAAGGTTCGGTCTCTAGCTTACGGGTGGGCCGCCGGTTCTGCTCTCGTTGTAGTGCTGATGGCGGCCTGCGATGACGGCGATGCGCCCCCGCCGTCGGCCACCGCTGCCGGCGAGCGTCGAGACGGAACGAGCATCGCGTTCGACATCTGCGTGGACAACACGACCTGGACGCGCCCACCGCTCGAAGAGCACCGCGCCCTGCTTGAGCAGGACCCGCGTTACCCCGTGGATGAGGACGTCCTGGCCTGGTACGACGCCCACTTCATCCGCGACATCGGCTCCGCGAGCGAAGACAGGAAGTACGGCTGGGCGGGCATCTGGTCTGACGAGAGAACGGCGTTCGAAGAAGCCTGTGCCCAGCCACCGGACGTCGTGAACCCCGTGGCTGCGCGGGAGGTGGTGGAGCTCTGGCTGCTGAACTACGAGACCGTCGCTGTGCGCGATGGCCCGGCCGCCCTGACGGTGGAGACGCGCAGCCGCGAGCGCGGATACCAGGTGATCCATTTTCCCAATCCCCTGCAGGAGGAGGGCACGGCGTGGGGTCTCATCCGGTTCGTGGACGAGCAGGGAAGAGAAGTCGCCCACATCGGGCCGGACGACATGCAGGAGCGGATCGGCCGGGCGAGCGAGGTACAAGACCTGCCTTAGGGTGCGAGCGTCGGCCTCCGTCGTGAACGTGAGGCTGCGTACCGCACTGAGAACTACCGGGAGCCAGGACTGAGAACTTCCTGTATGGACATCCCCGCCGAGCTGCGCTACTCCAAAGAGCACGAGTGGGTGCGCATCGATGGCGACCTCGCCACCGTGGGCATCACCGACTACGCCCAGGACCAGCTCGGCGACATCGTCTACCTGGACCTGCCCGCCGCCGGCGCCGCCGTCGCCCAGCACGAGCGGATGGGCGAGATCGAGTCGGTGAAGGCGGTCTCCGACCTCTTCTCCCCCATCAGCGGCGAGGTGGTGGAGGTGAACCAGGGGGCGGTGGACTCGCCGGAGCTGGTGAACCAGGCGCCCTACGGCCGCGGCTGGCTCCTCAGGGTGCGCCTGCGCGACCCTGGCGAGCTGGAGTCGCTCCTCTCGTCCCAGGCGTACGATGAGCTCATCACGAGAGAGATGGAGGAGAACACGGACTAGGCCCTCCATGGCCCACCCCTACATCCCCCTGACCGACGAAGACCGGCGCGCCATGCTGGCGACCGTCGGCGTCGCCTCCGTGGACGATCTCTTCGCGGAGATACCCGCTGAGCACCGCGATCCTGCGCTCGATCTGCCGCCCGCCCTCTCGGAGGCGGAGCTGCTGCGCGAACTCCAGGAGTTGGCCGCCCGCAACCGTTCGACCGGGGAGCTGCCCAGCTTCCTGGGCGCCGGCGCCTACCGGCACTACATCCCCAGCGTCGTCGACCACATCCTCCGCCGCGGCGAGTACCTGACCGCCTACACCCCCTACCAGCCGGAGATCAGCCAGGGCACTCTTCAGACCATCTTCGAGTTTCAGTCACTGGTGTGCGAGCTGACGGGCATGGACGTGGCCAACGCCGGCATGTACGACGGCGCCAGCGCCCTGGCCGAGGCCTGCCTCATGGCCTGCTCCGTCACCGGCCGCGAACGGATCGTCCTGCTGGACACGGTCCACCCCCACGCCACCGAGACCGTGCGCACCTACGCGGGAGGGCGCGGCCTCACGGTGGAGGTGATCCCGCCCGGCCCAGCCCCGCTCGCCGGTGACGTGGCCTGCCTGGCCGCCCAGCAGCCCAACTTCTTCGGCTACCTGGAGGAGCTAGCATCCCTGGGACGAGCGGCCCACGAGGCCGGCGCCCTCTTCGCCGTCTCCGCCGACCCGGTGAGCCTGGGGCTCCTCCGGCCGCCTGCCGACTTCGGCGCCGACATCGTGGTGGGCGAGGGGCAGCCGCTGGGGGTGCCGCTCAGCTTCGGCGGGCCCTACGTGGGCCTCTTCGCCTGCCGAGAGCAGTTCGTGCGCCACCTGCCGGGCCGCATCGTTGGCCGCACGCACGACCTGGAGAGCCGCACCGGCTACGTCCTTACCTTGCAGACTCGCGAGCAGCACATCCGGCGCGAGCGGGCCACCTCCAACATCTGCACCAGCCAGCAGTTGGTCGCCCTCGCCTTCACCGTGGCGCTCTGCACGCTGGGCAAGCAGGGGCTGCGCCGCATGGCCGAGCTCTGCTACCACAAGGCCCACTACGCCGCCGAACGCATCGCCGCGCTGCCGGGATACGAACTGCCCCTCGATGGCCGCTTCTTCCAGGAGTTCGTCGTGCGCTGTCCACGGCCTCCGGCGGAGGTGAACAGTCGCCTGCTGGAGCGAGGCATCATCGGCGGCTACGACGTGTCGGGCCGCATCGAGCGGGGGCTGCTCCTCTGCTTCTCGGAGCTGCACGCGCGGGAGGAGGTCGACGCGCTGGTGAAAGCGCTGGGGGAGATGGCTGCCTAGCACTTCGTGTGGAAGCGCCACGCAGCACAGTTTTCAAAAGGAGGGAAAACAAATGGCTAGAAAAGTGCGAACCCTAACCCGTCGTGAATTCATCGGAGTCGCTGCTACCGCTGTCGGCGGTGCTGTCCTCGCTGGTTGCAAGGGCGAAGAAGCCGTGAGGGTGAGTGCTACCCCTACCCCAGCCGGTACTCCCTCCGCAGCCCTCACACCCGGTGCCGTCCCTGGCACGGTCCTAGTGAACGGCAACGTCATTACGATGGACGCGGCGGACACGATCGCGCAGGCAGTAGCCATCAAGGATGGGCTGGTCTTGCAGACCGGAACGAGCGAGGCTATTCGTGCGCTGGCTGGTCCGCAGACCCAAACGATTGACCTGCGCGGCAAGACCGTCACGCCCGGGCTGATTGACGCGCACAATCACCTGCAACTCTGGGGCACGCTGCTCACTGACTATGTGCCGCTGATTCCGCCCGATGTCAAGACGCTAGACGATTTACTCGCGCGCCTTGGAGAGACCATCGCTCAGGCGAAGCCGGAGGAGTGGGTGCAGGGCTATTTCTGGGACCTGGATCCGCCCAGGCGCGAGCAGATCGACCCGATCTCGCCGAACACCCCCGTCTGGCTGATGCAGCAGGGCGGACACTTTGCCTCGGTGAACAGTGCGGCGCTCGGAATCGCTGGCATCACCGCGCAGACGCGCAATCCCGAAGGCGGCATCATCGAGCGCGACCAGCAAGGCAATCCGACCGGCGTGCTCTACAACCATCGCGCGATGGACCTGGTACGCGCGCACATGCCACAGCCAACGCCTCAACAAATCGCGAACAGTCTAAAAACCTCCGAGATGAAGATGGCGGAGGTCGGCGTGACGACCTATCAGGACGTCAATGCACGATTCGCCGCGATTCAAGGGTATATGGAATTCTGGCGCGCCAAGGGCATGACACTGCGTTCGCAGATTTTCTATACCCTGGAATGGCCCGGGGACCTTGACCGTGCCTTGCAGATGGAACGCATCTCCGACGAGTACATGCGCTTTGCCGGCTACAAGTTCCTGATTGACGGGCAGTTTCCAACCTGGTACACCCACGAGCCGCACCCCGGCATCAGTTGGGACATGCCCACCTGGAACCCCGACCAGTTCAAACAGACGGTCAAAGCCCTGCACGACACGGGACTCCAGATAGCCGTTCATTGCGGCGGCGACGCGGCAGTTGATCTCACGCTGGACGCCTACGAAGCGGCGATGAAAGCCAACCCGCGCCAGGACCCGCGTCACCGCATCGAGCATGCGACCCTGGCCTCCCCCAGCGCATTCAAACGCGCGGGGGAACTGGGCGTGGTGATTTCGACTCAACCGCAATTTGTCCGGGCAATGGGCGATCTGCCGGGCAAGATCGGGGAAGAGCGCGCCAAGCGGGTAATGGCGACGCGCGATTGGCTCAACGCCGGTGCCAAACTGGCCCTTGGCTCCGATACGCCGACTTCGCCATGGTACTCGCCCCACGTCACGCTGGCTCAATCCGTCTTGCGCTACGACCAACATGACGAGCCTTTTCATCCCGAACAGGCCCTCACCATTCAAGAGGCACTCCGAGCGCATACCATGGGTTCGGCGTACGCCTGTTTCGAGGAGAACGTCAAGGGCTCGCTTGAGCCCGGGAAGATGGCCGACCTCTCGGTCTGGAGCGACAACATCTACAGCATCAAGCCGCAGGACATCGTCAACACAACCATAGAGATGACCATCATCGGCGGGAAGATCGTCTACGAACAGTCGTAGCGCGCAATCTAACGATCGCATGATGGGGCCGTCCGTAACAACTCC
>MGOB01000052.1:20800-22115 GCA_001796995.1 Chloroflexi bacterium RBG_16_68_14
ACCCCGGCGCCACGCTCTCCTTCGACCTGAGCCGGCCGGGGCGCGTCGGCTGCACGCTGCCGCCCCTGGACGTGCCCGAGGCCGAGCTGCCTCCTGCGGAGCTGCTGCGCGACGACCTGCCGCTGCCGGAGCTGTCGCAGCTCGACGTGGTGCGCTACTTCACCCGCCTCTCCCAGCGCAACTACAGCATCGATACCGGCTTCTACCCGCTGGGGAGCTGCTCCATGAAGTACAACCCCAAGGTGAACGAGGATGTGGCCCGCCTGCCCGGCCTGGCCCAGCTCCACCCGATGCAGCCCTCGGAGACGGTACAGGGCGCCCTCGCCCTCATGCACGGCCTCCAGCGGCTGCTGGCCGAGATCACCGGCATGGACGAGGTCTCGCTGGCGCCTGCCGCGGGCGCCCACGGCGAGCTGGCCGGCATCCTCATCGCCCGCGCCTACCTCTGCGCGAACGGAGGAGCAGGGCGCCGGCGGGTGCTGGTGCCCGACTCGGCCCACGGCACCAACCCGGCGACGGCGGCCATGGCCGGCTTCGAGGTGCAGAGCATCCCCACCGATGCCGACGGCAACATGGACCTCGCTGTTCTCCAGCGGGCGCTAGAGGAGGACGGAGATGGGGTGGCCGCCCTCATGCTCACGCTGCCCAGCACGCTGGGCCTCTTCGAGCCGCGCATCGTGCGCATCGCCGAGCTGCTGCATCAGCACGGCGCCCTCCTCTACGGCGACGGCGCTAACATGAACGCCATGCTGGGCCGGGTGAAGCCGGGCGACCTGGGCTTCGACGTCTTCCACCTGAACCTGCACAAGACCTTCAGCACGCCCCACGGCGGCGGCGGGCCGGGCGCCGGGCCCATCGCCGTCAAGGCGCGCCTGGCCCCCTTCCTGCCAACGCCCCACGTGCGCCAGGACGAGGGTGACGGCCGCTTCGTCCTGGCCGCGCCGGAGCGCAGCATCGGCCGGCTGGGGCTCTTCCACGGCAACTTCGGCGTGCTGGTGCGGGCCTACGCCTACATCCTGGGCCTGGGCGCCGAGGGGCTGCGCGCCATCAGCGAGGCGGCCGTCCTCAACGCCAACTACGTCCAGGCCCGCCTGCGGGCCGCCTACCGCCTCCCCTACGACCGGCGCTGCCTGCACGAGGTGGTCTACTCCGGCTCGCGCCAGAAGGCGAGGGGCGTGCGCACGCTGGACATCGCCAAGCGGCTCATCGACTACGGCTTCCACCCGCCCACCATCTACTTCCCGCTCATCGTGGACGAGGCGCTCATGATCGAGCCGACGGAGTCGGAGAGCAAGGAGACGCTGGACGCCTTCTG
>MGOB01000052.1:22376-22467 GCA_001796995.1 Chloroflexi bacterium RBG_16_68_14
AACCCGCACGACGTAACACAAGGTGGCGTTGAACGTCTTCCGTAGTATACGTTCCATCGGCGCGGAAGTGTGTCGGGCCATCACATTCGAC
>MGOB01000052.1:22562-39815 GCA_001796995.1 Chloroflexi bacterium RBG_16_68_14
CCCTCAGCGCCTCGCACACCTCACGTTCAAAACCTGAGTCGAATCGGTCAGGTAAGTCCTCGGATACAGTTTTACTCTCTGCATGAAGAAGGAACGATTGTAGCAAGCCCGCAGGAATGTCTGAAGGACGCACCGAGGTAAGGACGATCAAGCGGCGTTTGGCCCTCGTTATTGCTACGTTGAAGAGATTTGGGTCTTGCAAGAACCGGAGCGACGCATGGACGAAGTTTGGATCGATGACTGTAGACAGAATCACGACATCACGCTCGTCCCCTTGCAAGGAGTGGGCCGTACCGGGGACCATGTCATGCCGCGCAATCTCAGCTAGCGTGAACGTTTGAATGATCGCTCTGTTTAGCGCGTTGGCCTGATCCCGGTATGGTGAGAGAACACCAACTGACAGGACGGGTCCACCACGGTTCGCCGTCTCTACGATTTCTCTCACAACGGTCATAGCCTGATTCACTTCGACATCGTTACGGGCTTGAATGGCATCACGGTGTCCTCCAACATAGTGAACTTCGATGGCCTGCTTGTCGGCAGAATGCGGCCGTTCGGTCATGATGCGGAGAGTCTCGTCGTAGAAATGGCGGTTGGAAAAGCTTATTATATGAGGCTCGGACCGAAAGTGCTCATCAAGCATGAAGTTGGCATGTTGTCGAACCGCGTTCTCCGCGACATCGAACAAGCTTCTGCGAGAGTAACGGTGCGTCGCCTGGTAGGCGGCAGGGATGCTGTGTCTGATGAATGCCGCTGTTTCTGCCGCTGACGAGAGAAAGCAGACATGACGAAGTTGATGCGGATCGCCGACAATGACCGCACGTTTGGAGCGGTACAGCGTCGGCAGGGCCGCACCAAGGTCGCACTGTGAAGCCTCGTCAATGACCCCGAGATCGAACAGGCCCGGCCGCAATGGTAAGAAATGGGAGAGGAACCGATCTGTGGACGCCCAGCACGGAAAAGCAACCAGAAGAACTTCCACCGGGACCTGCTCGAGAAGCTGCCGCTTCGCTGCAGGTCTTGCTGTTTGCAAGGCCTGGCGAAACTTCCTTAAGGCAAGTAGTGCAGGATGATGTTGTAGTAGGCGGGCTAGCTCATCCTCGCGTCGAGCGTGCAAGATACTCCTGCCTTCGCGCAGCAGGGCCTCACGCAACGAGGCCAGACTCAGCCATCCTTCCTTCAGTTCCGGCGAGTTATCGAGCTCTTCTAGTACCGACGACAGCTCTTGCTGGTGCTCGACAAACTTGATGGCAGGCTCTAACGTTGCTGCGTCAACTTGCTCGCTTACGCGTAGCTGCCGCCGAAGCTGCTCAATCGCTCTCTTTCCGCGGAATCGTTTCCACCACCAGGCGTCGGGACTGGCAGCCTGCGCAGTATGTAGAAGTTTCTTCCCCTTCGCCACGTCTACTTGCCGGACAATGGTCGGTGAGAGGGCAAACTTCTCTGCGATCTGAGCCAATCCAATGATAGCCTCATGATGGAAGGCGAAGTCCCCCTCTGTAGCGAGGGCCTCACCCATCTTCTCTTCTAATTCCTGGATTTCTGCTCTCAGGTCATAGTACCGCTGGATCATGCGGTCGATTTCACCTGGATCCAACTGCTTCGGCTTGAACGTAGGCCCAGTTAGTTTGCCGATTTCATCTGCTAATCGCCTCTGATGCTTTCGGTCGCCGGACACGGCGACGATGAATTCCCCGCCTACCTCCCGTAGCATATCGACGACCACTTCAACGGCCTTCGGTGTATGGGAGGAAACGAGCACTTTCTTTCCCGCCAAGAGGTGGTCAAGGACGAGCGCACAGATGGTGTAGCTCTTGCCCGTACCGGGAGGGCCGGTAACCGCCGTCAAGTCCTCCGTTCGAGCCCGGCGTACGATTTCGCGTTGGGTATCGCTCAGCTCCATTACTTGTATGTCTTTGTGCCAGTCTATTTCTTCTGCCCGCCCCATCCCATTCTCGTCATTAGGGGCCTCGTCTCCCACATGCTCCATGCTCTCGGGCTCCAGCAGGTCTTCCAAGGCGGTTTCTTCCAAGTCCAAACCCTGGATGGCCTCAAGTTCTCGGATCACTGACAGCTCTTGTGCTTCCTTCGAGATGAAGACAGCGTTTGCCGTTACCACCCTCACTCTACCCTTGATGGCAACCTCTTCGGCGAGGGTCGACGTGGTAAATCCCGTGAAGCCCGGTAGCTCGAGGGGGAGATCGAGGTTTGTCCGCACGATCTGGCAGAAGCGGTCCAGCTGCAGGTCATCAAACGGCGCTTCGGGCACTGCAGCAAGGATAACCTCGAAGCGTTGAAACATCTCGTCCTCATCCTCGATCTCCATCAGTTCAGCTAGAGGGGAAAAGTTCAGAACAACGTCACCTTGGCCTTCCAACGAGACTGTGGCCCCTACACCGTCGGCTTCAATAGAAGCGGAGGCTACAAGCAGCGGAGCACAGTAGCGTTGCGCTTTGCCGGCGCGGGATTTGTGCTGACCAACGATAAACAGACCACCAAGCGCGACAGGCTTTTCGATGGGCGCTATGCGGTTGGCAATTGCCAGGTCAACGGCGTCCTTGCCGTCAAAACGCAACGTCCCATTGACGGCCTGATCCCAAGCGTCAGGCGGGGCATCTAGCACAATTGCATCATTCGGCTCAAAGACATTCCTTAGATTCAGGCTTCGCTGCGTAGCGACAGCGCAATCGCGGAAGTAGGCCACCAATGCGCTGGCTGTAGTGGGTGCCTTTGCCGCCTGTGGAGCGCGGTGGCCTTCAAGACCGATGAACTCGTCCAAGAAACTAAAGTCCTTTGGGTCTTCCTTTGGCTTGCCCGGTGCTTTCCGTCGTGTAACTCCGGTTCGGGAACGGCTCGCCATGGCAGAGCTTGCCCGCCGGCTGCTGCCCCACTTGGGACTTCTCCGATACTGGAGCCAATGTGGATAGCAATATCGCTTCCACGAAGCTCCGGTCTCCTCTCCACATACGATGCATTTCATCTAGACGCCACAACCCGCATTGGAAGCAACGAATTCTAACGCAACAGGAATGGCGCGCCAAGCCGCCACCCGTAGCTCAAACCTTGCGCGCCAGCTACGATACCCATGTATGGCCCGCCTATATCGCTCCGCCGTATTCCTCGCCCTTGCCCTCCTCCTCGCCGCCTGCGGCGGCGGGAGCGGCGAGGTGGAGCCGACGCCCACGTCTCCCCCTGCCGACACGTCCACGCCCGCGCCCGCAGCGACGGAGACGGCCCAGCCGACGCCGCAGGTGTCCGCACCCGACGCGCCGCCCGCAACGGAGCTTAGCCTGCCCGCCGGCTTCACGGCCTACGTGGTCGCCGAGGGGTTCTTCCGGCCCACCTCTATCGCCCTGGCACCCGACGGCACCGTCTACCTCTCGGAGCGCCACGGCAACGTATACCGGCTGGTGGACGGCGAGGGCGACGGCGTGTTCGAGGCGAAGGGCGTCATCGCCACGGGCTTCGAGGAGATCACTGGCCTGATCGTGGCGCCAGACGGGTCAGTCTACGTATCCAGTCGCGGCAGCGTCACCGTGGTCGGGCCTGGCGTGACCGCGCGGGGGATCATCTCCGGCCTGCCCACCGGCCGTCACCAGAACAACGGCCTCGTCTTCGGGCCGGACGGCAAGCTCTACCTCACCAACGGCTCCACCTGCGACGATGTCCACGACTGTCCTGCAGGCGGTGAACCAGATGAGCGCTCCGCCACCATCCTGCAGGCGAACCCGGACGGCAGCGGCCTCCGCGTCTACGCCCGCGGCCTGCGCAACCCATACGACCTGGCGTTCGACGCGAGCGGCCGTCTCTGGGCCACCGACAACGGCTCGGACGCTCCCTGCGCCACGATCGATGAGCTGAACCTGATCGAGGACGGCGGCGACTACGGCTGGCCCTACGGCGAGCTGTGCGATCCCTATCAGTCCGGCATCCCGCCCGTCGCTAGCCTGGGCCTGCACACCGCCGCCGCCGGCATCGACTACTACGACGGCCAGCAGTTCCCGGCGGAGTACCAGGGCAACCTCTTCGTCACCGTCTGGGGTAGCCTCTTCGCCCCGCCCGATCCGTACGACCGCGTGCTCCTGCACCTGAGACAGGGCCGGGGTGGACCCGCGCCGGGGAGGATCACGTTCGTGGTCGAAGAGTTCGCGACCGGGTTCCAGAACCCCATCGATGTCGTGATGGACGGGAACGGCACGCTGCTGGTGCTGGACTACGGCTCGGGGAAGCTGTACCGGATCGTGTACACGGGCGGGTGACGCACAGCCTGAGCGCACATGGGGTCGTTTGGCCCTTACAGGGATGCGCCGAAAGGGATACGCTAGCTGCGGAGATCCAAGCAGCGGCCAAGAGCCGCGGAGCGACGCCATCACCGAGGGCTGAGGAGGCGGCAGCGTGTCAAAGGTCTGGCTGGTAGGAGTGACGGTCTTCGTCGTCGCGCTCACCGTGGCGGGCCTCGTCGTCGCGCTCGTCAGCACGCGAGGCGGCGTCGACCTGCTGCCGGCGGACTCGCCGGAGGGCGTGGTCCAGCGCTTCCTCCTCGCGCTGGAGGACAAGGAGTACCGCGAGGCCCACGGCTACCTGAGCGCCAGTACGAAGAAGGGGTGCACCCTCGAGGACTTCGCCCGGCAAGCGTCCTACCAGGAGGTCCGCGACTACCACATGACCCTGGAGGACACCGAGCGGCTGGACGACACGGCCATCGTCACCGCCCGCGTCACCGTCTTCGAGCCGAACGTTCCCTTCGGTGCGTCGGAGTACTCCTACGAGCGTACCTTCGACTTGACGCTGGAGGAGGGGCAATGGCGGCTGGCCTGGCCCGACTACTGGTGCCCGCCGTTGTACAAGTATCCCCGCTGAGGGGGCCGGGCCGCAAAGGGAGGAGGTGCTGAGATGCAGATCAACACCGAGGGTCTGATCCCTCTGCTGGTGCTGGCCGCCATCGTGGCCGCCATCGTGGCCGCCGTTATCGCCTGGCGCCGCCGTGAGGGCCTGGAGCCGCAGGCGGAGGAGGGCGTCGGCACGCTGCGACGGCTGTACTTCTACTTCGGCACGTTCGTGTACATGATGGTGGCCAGCGTCGGCGTCGTCCTCGTCGCCCGCTTCCTCCTGAACGAGCTCTTCGGCCCGACAGTGCTCGACCGCGATGTGACGCAGCTAGCGCTGGGCGTGGTGCTGGCCTTCATCTGGACGCCCGCCTGGGCCTGGCACTACCTCCGCCTCCAGCGCCTGCTACGGCAGGAACCCGAAGCGCAGCGCTCCGTCCTGCGCAAGCTCGCCGTCTACCTGACGCTGGGCGTGACGGTGGCCCTGGTGACCCAGGGCTCCGTCGAGCTCCTGCGCTGGGTCCTCCGCGCCCGGGAGTTCGATGGCTACCCGCTGGCGGCGGCAGCGGTCTGGAGCGGCCTCTGGGCCTTCTCCTGGGTCGCCGAAAACCGCGAGGGTCAGCCCACGGACGATACCCGAACCGTCCGCCGCCTCTACCTTTACGCAGCCTCCGCCTACAGCCTGGCGATGCTCGCCGCGGGCGCCAGCTTCGTCCTCTACATCATCTTCCGAGAGGCCTACGAAGGGATCGTCTCGCTGCCGGTGCTCCTCCAGGGCGAGGAGTCGCTCTGGGGCAACGTGATGAAGACCTCGCTCGCCGTCGCCCTTGTCGGAGCGGTGCTGTGGACGGCGCACTGGCTCCGCTTCGCCAGGGCCGACGCGGGCTCCGACCTGCGCCAGTTCTACCTGTACACACTCGCCGTCCTGGGCGGCGTGGTGACCACGCTGAGCGCCACCGGTGTCCTCCTCTTCGGCCTGCTCCAGTGGGGCTTCGGCACGCCAGCGGAGAGCTCGGCCAGCGCCCACTTCCGCTTCCTGCCGGCTGCGCTCGCGCCGCTGCTCATCGGCCTCCTGCTGTGGGCCTACCACTGGCTGACGGTGCAGCAGGAGCAGGCCGCCCTGGGCCGGCTCCACGCCGCCCGGCGGCTCTACCGCTACGTCATGACCGCCCTGGGCCTGGGCGCCCTCGCCACCACGGTGATCGTCCTCGTGCCAGCAGTCATCGGCATCGTGGTGAGCAGCGCGCAGGACGTGCTGGTAGGGCCCGACTGGTGGCGCGACCAGATCGTCCTCGTGCTCACTCTCGGTCTGCTGGGTGTGCCGGTGTGGGGCTACCACTGGTACCAGGCGCAGCGGAGCGCAGCGGCGTTGGGCGCGGAAGAGCGGTTCAGTGTGCCCCGGCGGTTGCTCATCTTCGGCGTGCTCGGCGCCGGTGCGCTCGCTTTCCTCGGCAGCGCCAGCCACCTGCTCTTCCTCTTCCTGAACGCCGCGCTGGAGGACGAGCTATCGCTCACGCTGCTGCGAGAGGCGAAGTGGAGCATGGGGACGCTGGTCGCCGCCGCGCTCTTCACGCCCTACCACTGGTTCGTCATTCAGGAAGACCAGCGGGCCGCCGTGCCCGTGGCTCCGCGTCCGGCAGCGCGAAAGGCCGTCACCCTGCTCATCGCCGAGGATGGCCGGGTACTGGTGGGGCAACTCGAGGCGGTCTTGGGGGCGAAGGTGCGGGTGTTGCAGCGGGCCGATCCCGGCGTCGGGCTGCCCGCCCTCTCCGCCGAGGACATCCAGCGACTCGAGCAGCGCATCAGCGAAGCGCCGGGCGGCCGCGTCCTCCTGGTGGCCGACGCGACGGGCGTGGAAGTCTACTCGTACCGCTGAGCCGGGGCGCGCCTCAGGCAGTGAGCCGCGGCACCGTCAGGTGACCGTGGGGGAGGACAGCGACGGTCGCCTCGCGGCCGTGCTCAGCAAGGTGGCGGCGACACAGCTCTTGCACCGTCTCCGACATGTCCTCGCAGTAGTGGAGGTGGGCGGCCTCGGTCGTCTCGCGGGGCATGCTGGAGTAGAGCCAGCAGTCCGCCTTCGCCTGCACCATCGCCTGGCACTGGACGCCCCACTGGTCGTAGCGGGCAAAGCCGGGCGAGTGGATGCGCTCCAGCAGCGCCTGGGGCCCCGACAAGTCGGGGCTGGTGAGCAGCTCCGTGTACTCAGCCAGGCCCAGCCCGTCGCGACACTCCGCCGCCAGCACGATGGCGCCGCCTTCTCGCGCCGCCCGCGCCGCCACCGACATCCCCTTCACCGACTGGTAGAGGTTCAGGTCCGCCGGGTAGCCCATGTTGGTGCTGACCACGATATCGAAGAGGTGGGGGATGGGGCGGACGTACTGGCGCTCGGCCTGGGCGATGCCCGCCTGGTGGGCGGCCACCAGCTCGCCGGCGAAGACGCCGGTGATCTCGCGCCGCTCGTTCAGGGTGACGTTCAGGCAGAACGTGGGCCGGGTGAGCAGGGCGATGTCCCGCATCTCCTCGAAGATGGGGTTGCCCTCGGTCACGCACCAGGTCGCCTTGGGGTGGCCCAGCATATCGGCGCCGTGATTGCTCATCACGATCTCGGCGCCTGCCACCCCCGGCAGCACCGCCTTCCCACCCCCGGAGTAGCCTGCGAAGAGGTGCGGCTCCACGAAGCCGGTGACGATGCGCACCTCCGCCTCCAGGTAGCGGCGGTTGACCCAGACCTCTACCCCACGAGCGGTGGTGGTGAGATAGCCGAGCGTGCTCTTGTCCCGGGCGTCGTGGTTCACCACCTCGTACGAGGCGGCGATCTCCGGGCCCAGGACGCGCTCCACCTCCTCCGGCGTGCTCGCCCGGTGCATGCCGGTGCCGATGATGATGACCACCCCGCCTATGGCGGGGGGGACGCCGGCGCCGTGGACGGCCTCGAGGATGGGGGGCAGGAGGAGCCGGTTGGGCACAGGCCGGGTGACGTCGCTGACGACGATGGCCACCCGGCCTGTGGTGAGCGAAGTCGAACCATCGCCTGACCGGACTAGCTCACGCAGGGGCGGCGAGCCCAAAGGGCGAGCGATGGCCTCCGCCACGGCGCCTTCGGGGTCGGGCAGGCCAGCGACGCGCTGCGGCTCCAGGACCACGGCTTCGTCCGGCAACTCCACATCGAGGCCGCGCTCCCCGTAGGCAAGGTGGACGCGCATGATGCTTAGCATGCTATTGGGAGCGAAAACGACTGTCAAACGTTTGACAACCTAGAGGTTAGCTGTTAGCTTTCGCTGGTAGAGAACAGCGGCGGAGACCCCTCATGAGCAAGCGTTCCATCCTGATTATCGCAACCGCCCTCGTCGCCGCTCTCAGCTTTGTCTCGATGGCGGGCGCGCTTACTCCAGGCGGTCGTTCTGCGACGGCCGGGACGGGGACCCCCACCGCAACGCCCTGCCCGACCCCCAAAGTGCCCGACACCTACCACGGCTCTGGCTGCGGGACGCCTACGCCTAGCCCAACTTCGGTCCGCTTGCCGCCGATGCTCACAATCGACTTCACCGCGAACGGCGAGCACGATGAGATCACTGTCAACCGCGGGCAACTCGTGACGCTCACGTTGACATACCATAACGACGATCATCGTGGCATAACAATTGATGACACAATTGAATGGAGCGGCAGCGGCCTCGGCTGGGGCCATTGCTACATCTCACCAGGTTCGAGCTGCAGCGGATCGATCATCGTTTCTGCGGACAACGTTGGCACGATGACCGCTACCGCCAGGATAACCGCGTCTGTCGAGACGTGTGGACTGTGTCCGATGCTCTCGTTGGAACGAACGGTAACGATCTACGTCGTCGCTCTCATGGGCGACTTCAACTGCAACGGATCGGTGAACAGCATCGACGCGACCCTGATCCTGCAACTTGCTGCCGGCCTCATCCACCCGTTCGACTGCGCGAGGGCAGGCGATGTGAACCAAGACGGCTCCACGGACGCCATCGACTCCGTACTCATCCTGCAGCACGAGGCAGGGCTGCTGCCGAGCCTTCCGCCGTAGTCCCGCCTCTACCACCCCGCCGTCCCCTCCCGGAACGCCTCCCGGACCCGCTCCACCTGTTCCGGAGCGAGCAAGTCGCCCAGGGTGCGCAGCCGGTCCTCCAGGTACGAGACGGCGCTGGCGCGGTCGACCACATCGTCGCTGGCGGCCGCCTCCTCCACCAGCCCGCGGGCGATCTCGTCCAGGCGCTCCTCGATGAGGGCACGCAGGACGCCGGCGTCCGGCTCCGCCGTCTGAGGCGGGCCGAAGCGCTGGGCGAAGAGGTCGGCGCCGATGAGGCGGGCTATCTGGAGCAACCGTTCGCGTGGGGGGATCACAGGGCGATGATACACGAGGCGCTGCGAGAACGCGACGAGGCCGCCCCGATGGATCGGGGCGGCCTCGTTATCGTTGCGCTCTGTGCCCGGCTCAGGAACCGGCTTCGGCTTCCGCCGGGCTGGCCGCGGTACCCTTGAGCTTGTTGTAGCAGGAGCTGCAGTAGACCGGCCGGTCGCCTCGCGGCTGGAAGGGCACCTCCGTCATCATGCCGCACTCCGCGCAGGTGGCCGGGTGCATCTGGCGGGGCGTCCTTCCGCCGAAGCTGGCGAAGACGCCGTAGCGGACGTAGCCCTCCTCCGGCTCGCTCAGCCGGCTCGATTTCCGGGCCGAGCGGCAGGGCGGGCAGCGCACCGGCTCATTCTGGAGCCCCTTGCTAGCATAGAACTCCTGTTCGCCGCCGGTGAACAGGAAGCTCTTGCCGCAGTCACGACAGACCAGTTGCTTATCAGCGAAGGCCACAAATGGTTCCTTTCTCCTCGGGATACAAGAAACGGCCCGCACAGGCCGCTTCCCGTTCCGACCAAGCTCGATTGGAGTATACCGAACCTCCGCCACCAGGGCAAGGCTCGCACCAGAGCGATGGCGCCAACAAAGTGAACGGAAGCCCCGCCTGCGCGGCGGAGCGTTCTGAGCTACGCTCCAAGGTGGTGGCAGCGAGAGGATTCGAACCTCCGACCCGTCGATTATGAGCCGACTGCTCTGCCACTGAGCTACGCTGCCACCCTGGGGTTAGGCCAGCCGACAGTATAACAGCGGCCTCCCACCCCAGCAAACCGCGCGACCCGTGAGTTGCTACCCAACACTCTCCTTGACATGGCCTTCCCCCACTCCCTAGAATCCAGGGCGTACAGGCTGCGACGGAGACGAGTAGGCCGGATCAGCCCGCCGACGGCGGGCAAGAGCCGCTCAGCGAGCCCAAACCTGGTGCGAGCGGGCGCGGTCTCCCCGGCCGAAGATCCCTCCCGAGCCGCCGACCGAACGGGAAGAGAACCTAGAACCGGGCCCGTGTTGGTTCTGGGTTCTGCCCCGACTTGTCGGGGCCCAAGTAGGCTCGGCCGGAGCGCCCACCGTTATCAGGGGCAGAGGCGTGATAGCGCCGTACAGAGTGTCTCCCGCCTCCAGCCTCCGAAGACCAGGCTTCAGCCTGGCGGGCGGGGCGGCGGGGGGAAGTAGGGTGGTACCGCGGGTACATCGGCCCGTCCCTATCGAGGGGACGGGCTTTCTGATTACAGTGAACATGTTTAGGGCCGGACAGGAGAAGAGAGGATCAATTACCCGTAGGGGCCCCGACAGGTCGGGGCCCTGGACAGAGCTAAAGCTCTGTCCCTACGAGGTCAGGAGCCGGGCCGAGCGCTGTGTTTAGACCTGTCGATCCCAAGCCGGACTTCCCCGCCCTGGAGCGCGAGACGCTCCGCTGGTGGGATGACCACGACGTCGTGGCGCAGTACCTGCGCCGGAACGAGGCGTCGCCGCGGCGCTGGTCGTTCATCGATGGCCCCATCACCGCCAACAACCCCATGGGCGTCCACCACGCCTGGGGCCGCACCTACAAGGACGTCTTCCAGCGCCACCGGACCATGCGCGGCTTCCGCCAGCGCTACCAGAACGGCTTCGACTGCCAGGGCCTCTGGATCGAGGTGGAGGTGGAGCGCGAGCTGAGCTTCACCTCCAAGCACGACATCGAGGCCTACGGCATCGACCGCTTCGTGGAGGCGTGCAAGGAGCGCGTCCGCCGCTTCGCCGACCAGATCACGGAGCAGTCCATCCGCCTCGGCTACTGGATGGACTGGGACAACTCCTACTTCACTAACTCGGACGAGAACAACTACGCCATCTGGCACTTCTTGAAGGCCTGCCACCGGCGGGGCTGGCTCTACAAGGGCTTCGACGTGATGCCCTGGTGTCCCCGCTGCGCCACCGGTCTCTCCAACATGGAGATCGTCACCGAGGGCTACCGGGAGCTGACCCACCCCAGCGTCTACCTGAAGTTCCCGCTGGAGGCGCGCCCCGGCGGGCCTGCCCTGAGCGAAGTCGGAGGGTCGCTGCTGGTCTGGACGACCACGCCCTGGACGCTGGCCGCCAACGTCGCCGCCGCCGTCCATCCCGACCGCCCCTACCTCCGCGTGCGCCAGGGCGACGATGTCCTCTACCTGGCGAAGGCGGCGCTGGGCGTGCTCCAGGGCGATTACACCGTAGAGGCGGAGCTGCCGGGCCGAGAGCTGGTCGGCCTCGCCTACCGCGGTCCCTTCGACGAGCTGCCGGCCCAGCAGGGCGTCGTCCACCGCGTCATCGAGTGGGAGGAGGTGAGCGAGGAGGAAGGGACCGGCGTCGTCCACATCGCGCCGGGCTGCGGCCAGGAGGACTTCGCCCTCAGCAAGCAGTTCGACCTGGCGGTCATCGCCCCCATCGACGAGTTCGGCAACTACCTGGAGGGCTTCGGCTTCCTGGACGGTCGCTTCGCCGGTGAGGTGGGCCCGGCCATCTTCGACTCGCTGCGAGAGAAGGGGCTGCGCTATCGTACCGAGAACTACACCCACCGCTACCCCGTCTGCTGGCGCTGCGGCAGCGAGCTGCTCTTCCGCCTGGTGGACGAGTGGTTCATCTCCATGGACGAGCTGCGCTACCAGATCGCGGACGTGGCGAGGAAGATCCGCTGGATCCCCGACTTCGGCCTGGAGCGGGAGCTGGACTGGCTGCGCAACATGGCGGACTGGATGATCTCCAAGAAGCGCTACTACGGCCTGGCGCTGCCCATCTACCCCTGCGCCTGCGGCCACGTCGAGGTCATCGGCGGGCGGGAGGAGCTGCGGGAGAAGGCGGCAGAGGGCTGGGAGCAGTTCGAGGGCCACTCACCCCACCGGCCCTGGGTGGACACAATGAAGATCCGCTGCCCCCAGTGCGGCGAGGCCGTCTCCCGCATCGCCGACGTGGGCAACCCCTGGCTGGACGCCGGCATCGTCCCCTTCGCCACGCTCCGGTACGACACCGACCACGCCTACTGGCAGCAGTGGTTCCCCGCCGACTTCATCACCGAGAGCTTCCCCGGCCAGTTCCGCAACTGGTTCTACGCCCTGCTGGCCATGAGCACCGTGCTGGAGAACCGCGAGCCGTTCCGCACCGTGCTGGGCCACGGCCAGGTGCGCGACGAGCACGGCGAGGACATGCACGCGAGCAAGGGCAACGCCATCTGGTTCGACGAGGCCGCCGAGCGCATGGGCGCGGACGTCATGCGCTGGCTCTTCCTGCGCCACAACCCGTCGAGCAACGTGAACTTCGGCTGGGCCCCGGCCGACGAGGTGCGCCGCAGCCTGATCCTCACCCTCTGGAACACCTACTCCTTCTTCGTCACCTACGCCAACATCGACAGGTGGCGGCCCCCCTCCCCCAGCGCCGCCCCAGGGGTCGCGGGGAATGAGCTGGACCGGTGGGTGCTGTCGGAGCTGCACCAGCTCATCACCGATGTCTCGGCGGGGCTGGAGGACTACGATACGATGGCGCCCTGCCGGCGCATCGAGGCGTTCGTGGAGGACCTCTCGAACTGGTACGTGCGCCGCAGCCGCCGCCGCTTCTGGAAGTCCGGGGACGACGCCGACAAGCGCTCGGCCTACGAGACGCTGTACCAGTGTCTGGTGAGCCTCGCCGGGCTGCTGGCGCCCTTCATGCCCTTCCTGGCAGAGGAGCTCTACCAGAACCTGGTGCGCTCGCAGGACGGCTCGGCGGGGCTCGCCGCAAGCGGCGCGGCGCCGCCCTCCGTCCACCTCTGCGACTGGCCGGAGGCTGACTCATCGCTCATCGACCAGGTGCTGAACAACGAGGTGCGGCTGGTAATGCGGCTCGCGTCGCTGGGCCGTTCGGCGCGGAGCAAAGCGGGGATCAAGGTGCGCCAGCCGCTGCCCCGCGTCTTCGTCAAGGTGCGCACCAAGATCGAAGAAGACGCGCTCGCGCGCATGCGCGCGCAGCTAGAGGAAGAGCTCAACGTGAAGGAAGTTCAGCACATGGACGATGAGTCGCATTTCCTCAATTGGTACGTTCAACCGAACCTACCTGTTCTCGGGCCGAAGTACGGTGCCGATGTCAACAAGATTCGCGCGCATCTTGTCCAACAAGACCCCAACGCCATGGCTGCAGCTATCTCGCAGGGGCAGAGGATCGAGGCCGCCGGCTTCCAGCTGGAACCGAACGAAGTGCTCGTCACGACCGTTGAGAAAGAAGGCTTCGCCTCGGCGCAGGAGGCAGGCTACGTGGTGGTGGTCGACACGGAGGTGCCGCCGGAGCTGCGCGACGAGGGGCTGGCGCGGGAACTGGTGCACCGGATCCAGAACCTGCGCCGCGAGGCCGGCTTCGACATCTCGGACCGCATCACCGCCTACTGGCAGGGCGACGACGACGTGCGCCGCGTGCTCGATGCGCACGCCGACTACGTGAAGGGCGAGACGCTCTCGCTATCGCTGGTAGAAGCTGACCCGCCGTCGGAGGCGCACCGCTCGGAGCAGAACGTGGACGGGCACCAGGTGGTGCTGGGGGTACGGCGGACTCGGCCGTAGGGGCCAAGCGAAGCTGGGGCCGCTCGTACCTAGAATCCTCGGGCCCGCCCCTCATCCCTCGGTTTTCGGCACCAGGCAGACCAGATGCATCTCTTCGACTATAACCTCGCGTCTCTCGAAAACGGTGGCGTAGGTCGGCCCGCTTTGCGGGTCATAGATCACAATGTACTGCGGCTCACCGTCATCGCCCAAGATGACGCCAGCTGTTTCAGACACCCAAGCATCGGCGGCGTGCTCTAGCTCGATGTTGGCGTCGTCGGCGATGGCATCCGGCGAATAGTCGCTGGACAGAACGGTGCCGTCAAAGTCCACGCACCCGAATGCATAGTGTTCGGCGTTCCCTTGCACCAAGCTGTCGGTCAAGTCGTCCACGATGGCGCGGTCACCAGCCGAATCGCTTCCGCCGCCACATGCGACCAGCAAGGCAGTCAGCAGGGCTACCACAGGGACGGTCTTGTTCACGCGCGCGCCTACAGAATCAGTAGCACTCACCGTTGGATCGGACGGTGAAGTCGTATTGTCTTCCGCTGTGCGTGAAGAAGAACTTGGCATCAATCCGCCTACAGTTGATGCCTAGGTACGGCCCTACGTACTTGGCTCCCCAAGCCATAATGTCCTCGTCGTTGTACTCGGTGGCGCTGCCTGCGAACTCCAGATATCGCCATTCCTCCTCGTTCCAGTCGTAATACTCTAAGTCTACGGAAATATGGGCCTTCTCCCAGTCTTCTCCTATGCAAGCGGCGGTGCGTACCAGACGTAGTTGAGACCAAGAAAGATGATGTCCACATCGCGGGCGGTAATCATGCAGGCGGCGAGTCCAGCCTCGCTCTGCTGGACGGGGCTGACGAAGATCGCAGACACCGTCAGTGTGAGGATTAGGACTAACCGCCACATGGGACTAGGACTCCCGCGCTACCCTCCGCCGTATGTACCAGGCGATACCGCCCAGAGCAGGCAATCCAACAGCGATCCCCACAATGAGGGGCACATTGGGGCCGGTCGAGTCGGCCAACTGTAGTGGCGTGCCCTTCACATCAGATGGCTCCGCTACGCCTCCGACCGGCTCGCCGCCCAAAGTGACCGTGAGGTCGGGCTGCTGCTGCTTTATCAAATCCCACAGTTGGGGGTCTTCTTCTATTCCCGTACCGCCTGGGGCGCTCTGGCTGGACGATTCTAGGAGGAGTTGCGCGATTTGCTGTTGTAGGTCATCGTCGGGTTCGGGAGGATTACCGACTGGCGGCTCCTGTCCAGCGATGGTCCCAGACCAACCGAACGCAGCGACCATGGTTGCTAGCAGGATGACAGCCATCAGGACACGGAGGTCACGCATGGGGCACACCTCCTTCTGCGGGACCGGTCGACTTCTACCTAAAGTCGACCCAGTTTGTCAAGCCCAGCGGCCCTTTCTTGGGCTCCCCAACCCTGAAGACAGTCAACGAGGCTTAGCTTAGCGCGGCCCGTTTGCCCTACGCCACCTTCCGTTGCACGGGCACTCCGCCAGACGTACCCTTGTATCCAGTTGCAAGTAGGGTCACGTGAAGGTCGCCCCTACGTGACCGTACCTTACGGCCTGCCCGCTACCCCGGCCGGCGGCTGAACTCGGCAACCGTCGGCTTGACCAGCTTCACAAAGTCGGCGTACTTCAGGCTCATCGTGTCGGTGTGGGTGCCCGCCTGGAAGTAGATGGTCTCGTCCTCCGCCAGCGCCTTGTCCGCGTACACCGGCAGGTCGTACAGGTTGCCGAAGGGGGACATCGCGCCCACGTCGCAGTCCGGGAAGGTGGAGGCGAACTCTCCCTCCTCGGCCAGGCGCACGTCCTTGGCGCCCAGCACCGCTTTCGCCTTCCCGAAGTCGACGACATAGGGCGCGGGCAGCGCCAGCATCGCCAGCTTGCCGTCGGCGATGACCATGACCACCTTGGTGAACATCTTGCCTGGGACGTGCTCGCTGCCGGCCACCTCCTGCGCCGTGAATACCTGGGCGTGGTGCTGGGTCTGGAAGGGCACCTTGTGCTCGCGCAGGTACGTCTCAAGTCGCTGCTTGCCCTGCATAGCCGTTCCCTCCTCTCTCTCGAAGCCGATCTCACTGTACGACAGGCACCGGCCTGGGACGAAGGGGCGGAAGGCCCCCGATAAGCAGGCCGACTGGCCCTAATGCTGGCCGCGGGCGCGGCGCTACACTACGGGTGGACGTTCCACCAGTAATACTACTATAGAGGGAGGCCTGCCGTGCCACGAGCGTTTCTCGTTGAAGAAGGACTGGACTGGGACACTCTGACCGCCAGCTTCTGGGCCTGGCTGCGCGAGGCCCACCGGGCTGCGGCGGGCGAGCCAGCCGATGACCGGGTGAGCCGCATGATCGCGGAGCAGCTTCCTCGCATCGACGCCTTCATCCAGGAGCACGGCGGAGGCGAGGAGGAGCGGTTCACCCTGACCACCGCCATGGCGCTGCTCGGCGTTAGCTACGCAGCCACGGAGAAGCTGGCCGCCGCGCTGAAGGAGCGGGGCCTGCTAGAAAAGCCGGCCAAGCCCTCCTTCGATACGCTGCCGTGAGCCCGCCGGCTCCGCTACACTGGCGCGCAAGCGATGTCCAAGAAGCCGCGGCTGCTCATCGCCACCAACAACCCCGGCAAGGCGGCCGAGTTCCGCCGGCTCTTAGACGGGTGCGGCTGGCAGATCGTCACCCCGGCTGAGGTGGGGCTGGAGGTGCCGATGGAGGAAGCTGGACAGACCTACGCCGAGAATGCGACAATAAAGGCTGTAGGATATGCGAAAGCCAGTGGCCTGGTGTCGCTGGCCGATGACTCCGGTCTGGAAGTGGATACCCTGGGTGGCCGCCCGGGTCCCCTGTCGGCTCGATACGCCGGCCCAGACCGAACGGACGCGGAGCGCGTCCAGGCGCTGCTCCAGGAGCTGGCCGAGGTGCCGGACGAGGGGCGCATCGCCTGCTTCCGCTGCGTCATCGCCATCGCCGACCCGGCGGGGCGGGTGGAGCTGGTGGAGGGTAGCGTCGAAGGCCGCATCGCCCGGGAGCCGCGTGGGAAGAACGGCTTCGGCTATGACCCCGTCTTCCTCCTGCCGGAGCGGGGGATGACGGCGGCGGAGCTGCCGCCGGACGAGAAGAACGCCGTCAGCCATCGAGGCGAGGCGGCCCGCAAGGCACGCACAGTCCTAGAAAGATGGCTCCGTGAGACGTGATTCACAGCTCTCAGGCGACCACCTCATCCCGCTGACGCCGCGGGACGGCGTCGGCCCGACCCTCGTGGACGGGGAAGGCGCGGCCGTACCGGCAAGCGGTCCTCTCAGCGACGGTTTCAGCCGGCAGATCAAGAACCTGCGCGTCTCCGTCACCGATCGCTGCAACTTCCGCTGCACCTACTGCATGCCCGAAGAGGGCCTGGTCTGGCTAAAGCGGGACGCGATCCTCACCTACGAGGAGATCGAGCGGCTGGTCCGGGTCTTCGTCGGCCTCGGCATCGACGAGGTGCGTCTCACCGGCGGCGAGCCCCTGGTCCGGC
>MGOB01000052.1:39866-41955 GCA_001796995.1 Chloroflexi bacterium RBG_16_68_14
AACAGCCTGAGCCTCACCACCAACGGCTTCTCGCTCAAGGAGATGTGCCAGGACCTGGTCGCGGCGGGCCTCCAGCGCATCAATGTGAGCATGGACACGCCGGTGCGGGAGAAGTTCGCCCACATCACTCGCCGCGATGCGCTGCCCCAGGTGCTGGCCGGGCTGGTGGAGTGCGAGAAGTACCCCAGCCTGCGGCCGATCAAGGTGAACGCCGTGGCCGTCCGCGGCTTCAGCGAGGAGGACGTGCTCGCCTTCGCCGAGCTGGCCCGCCGCAAGCCCTACGCGGTGCGCTGGATCGAGTTCATGCCGCTGGACGCGGAGGGCCAGTGGGACCGGGATGACGTCCTCACCGGCAGCGAGATCCGGGCCATCATCGAGTCCCGCTACCCCCTGGTGCCTATCCAGGACGACCGCATCGGCACCGCCCAGCGCTTCGCCTTCGCCGACGGCGCGGGCGAGGTGGGCTTTATCAACCCGGTGAGCGAGCCTTTCTGCGAAACCTGCAACCGGGTGCGCCTGACCGCCGACGGCCAGTTCCGCACCTGCCTCTTCTCCCGCTGGGAGACGGACCTGCGCAGTTCCCTGCGCGCCGGCGCCAGCGACGCCGAGCTGGAGCAGCTGATCCGAGAGGCCACCTGGCGCAAGGAGATGAAGCACGAGATCAACGACCCCGGCTTCCAGCGCGCCTCGCGCAGCATGTCCCAGATCGGCGGCTAAGCCCCGCTTTCAGCCAGGCGCTTCGCTGAACTGAGAGTAGCGCGAGGTATCTGTCATGCTGAGCGAAGCGAAGCATCTCGTTACTCGCAGTTTGACTTCGCCTTCACATGCCCTCACTGGCTTGAGGTGAAGTGCCGCACGGGGAGAAGAGACCCTTCGCTTCGCTCAGGGTAACTGAGGAAGGCATTGCAGCCTCCAGCTTCCAACCATCACGGTGTATGATGGTGCCGAGATGGCCACCACCGGCACCCTCTGTTACATCCGCGACCGGGGCCGCGTGCTGCTCCAGTTGAAGGCGGACGGCCGCTTCGGCGGCGGGTTCTGGAACGGCCCCGGCGGCAAGCTGGGCGACGGCGAGTCGCCGGAGGAGGCCACGTTGCGCGAGGTGCGGGAGGAGACCGGCCTCACCGTGCGCGACCTGCGCGGCCACGGCACCCTCGTCTTCTACTTCGGCGAGGCCGCGGAGCCGGACTTCACCGTCCACGTCTTCTCCACCGACCGCTTCGAGGGCGACCTGAGCCCCAGCGACGAAGGCCGCCTCGAGTGGTTTCCGGAAGATGCCCTACCCTACGACCGGATGTGGCCGGACGACCGCGTCTGGGTGCCCCACCTGCTGGCCGGCCGTCGCTTCCGAGGCATCTTCCGCCTGAGCGAGAACCACAGGGAGCTCATCGAGCACGAGCTGGAGGTGGAGCCATGACCAAGCGCCTCTCCCACCTGGATGACGCCGGCCGCGCCCGCATGGTGGACATCTCCGCCAAGAAGGACACCTCCCGCGAGGCGGTGGCGGCGGGCACCATACGCATGCGGCCGGAGACGCTGGCCCTGATCCAGTCGGGCGGCATCCCCAAGGGCGACGTCATCGCCGTCGCCCGCCTGGCCGGCGTCATGGCCGCCAAGCGCACCCACGAGCTCATCCCCCTCTGCCACCCGCTGCTCCTCACCCACATCGACGTGGAGATCACCCCGCACGAGGCGGAGAGCGCCCTCCAGGTCGCCGCAACGGTGCGCACCACAGGCAAGACCGGCGTGGAGATGGAGGCGCTGACGGCGGTGGCGGTGGCCGCCCTCACCGTCTACGACATGTGCAAGGCTGTCGACCGGGGGATGCGCATCGAAGGGGTCCGCCTGCGGCGGAAGCGGGGCGGCAAGAGCGGCGAGATCGTCCTGGAGTAGAAGGACATCGTAGGGACAGAGCTTCAGCTCTGTCCGGCCCCATCCAGCCACTCCTCGAAGGGGTGGCGATACACCTTTATTCCACCCGCCGCGTTATGGGCCGGGCCGACCTGAAGGTCGGCCCCTACGGTGGTGCGCCGCCCTCGGCCACCGTCGGCTCGGGCGTCGGTTCCTCCGGCGCCAGCGTCGGTGTCGG
>MGOB01000052.1:42066-44497 GCA_001796995.1 Chloroflexi bacterium RBG_16_68_14
TGAGCGTCGGCGTGTCCTCCACCGGGGGCGCCGTGTCGACGGGGCCGCCGTCGTCGGGCCCCGCCCCCGGCGCGACCGCCGTCGGCGTCTCCCGGTCCAGCGAACCGCCCCCGTCCCCGCCGACCAGGCCGACGATCAGGGCGCCCACCAAGGCGAGGGTGACGCCCGCGATGATGCCGGTGAGGGTGATCCGCCGCCAGGAGTCGGGGCCGCCCAGCAGCCGGCGGCCCCAGTTACGTGCCAGCCGGTCAAGCCGTGCCACGGGGCTCCTGCTCGCTGCGCTCCAGTAGGTGCTCGGTGATGCGGGTCAGGGCCTCGTAGGCGAGGACGAGGTAGTCGCGAGGATGGAGGTCCTCCAGCTTGGTGAGCTTCTCATCCCGGGCTGAGACGGGGTCGGTGACCTCTTCCGAGAAGCTGATGCTCATCTTCAGCTCGTACAGCTCGCCGTCCTCGCAGACCACGATGCAGCCCCGCTCCGGGCTCTCGGCCGCCTCCGCCTCCACCTCGATGGCGTTGGTGAAGAACGCCCCCGGAAACGGTGGGAACGGGCGTAGCTGGGCGGCAGCCTCCTGCAAGAGCTGGCGCAACTGTATCGCTGTCCGCTCCATCAGCAGATCGGCCTGGGCCTTGCGCGCCATCGGGTCGTCGGCGGGGGTCGCCATCACCCGAATTATAGGAACGCTGCTCACCACGAGCCAGACATCACCAGAAGCTGCCTAGCAGCCCTTGACAAGAATATCCGTTCGCTCTAGTATTCCTGTAGAAGACAGAACGGACGTTCTCCTAGCGGGAGGCAGCCATGCCCCAGGTGACCTTCGAAGAGATCGAGTGCAAGAGCGCCCTCAACCGGGTGCAGGTGCCCTCGATGCCCCACCTGCGCTGGAGCCTGAACCCCTACCGAGGCTGCCAGCACGCCTGCGTCTACTGCTTCGCCCGGGGCAACCACGAGTACCTGGGCTACAACGCCGGCCGCGATTTCGAGCGGCGCATCATCGTCAAAGTGAACCTAGTGGAGGTGCTGCGGCGCGAGCTGCGCCGCCCGGGCTGGAAGCGCGAGCACGTCACCATCGGCACTGCTTGCGACCCCTACCAGCAGGCGGAGCTGAAGTACGGCCTCACCCGCGGCGCCCTCCAGTCCTTCCGCGACTACGCCAGCCCCTGCTCCCTCATCACCAAGTCGCCCCACATCCTGCGCGACCTGCCCGTCCTCCGGGAGCTGGCCACCGTGGCCGAATGCACGGTGCTCTTCAGCGTCGCCACGCTGCGGGAGGAGGTCTGGCGCCACATCGAGCCAGAGACGGCCAGGCCGGTGCGCCGGCTGGAGGCGCTGGCTCAACTGACCGAGGCGGGCGTCCGCTGCGGCGTGATGCTGGCCCCCATCATCCCCGGCCTGACCGACGACGCCGAGAACCTGGAGGCGGTGGTGGAGGCCGCTCGAGAGCACGGCGCCGCCTTCGTGGGCGAGAACGTCCTCTATCTGAAGCCGGGCACCAAGGAGTGGTTCCTGCCCTTCCTGCGCGAGACCTACCCTCACCTGCTCCCCCAGTACGAGCGGTTCTATCGTGGCGCCTACGCCCCGCGCCGCTATACGGAGGAGGTATGCGCCGTCGTCCAGGAGCTGCGGGAGCGCTGGGGGCTGACCCCTCGCCGGGAGCCGCCGCGAGAGCCGGTGGGCCAACTGGCGCTGGCACTTTGAGCCCAATGGCCCTTCTTGCAGGCCCGCGCCACCGTTACGATAGGCAACGGATGGCCAAACGGAAGCTGACGAGGCAGGCTGTGTGGACCGAAGGAGGAGCTCTGGGCCATGTCTAGCCGCTGGGTTTCGCCTGAAGAGTGGTCGGCCTTGAAAGGGTTCCTGCGCCGCTACTCGCTCCTAGTCGCCTACTTCTTCGCATGGGGGCTGGCCAGGCGCACGCGCCAACCGAATGCCGTGAACCTCCGTGAGCAAGTGGTCCTCAATTACGCGGTCCCGCTAGTATTCCTCGCCTGGGCTTCGGGACAGCAGCGCCGCTCGCCGTCCTGGCTCGGCCTCTCCGTCTCGAACCCGCGCCGCATCCTTCTCCATTCCGCCATCGGCGCCGCCCTGGGCGCGGCGTTCGTACTCGGCCCGACCGGCAAGCGGATGCTGGGGGGCACGCGCGACGAGTGGGAGCGGCGAATCGCACGCTTGTCGCCGGTCCAGGCGTCGGTGCTGTTTGGGTTGACGGGTCTCACCGAAGAGTCCATCTGGCGCGGCTGGACGTTCTCCGAGATCGAGCGCATCTTCGCGGGCCGTTCCCGCCGAGCGAGAGCCGCCGCGGCGATAGGGATTTCCACGTTCCTGTTCTCCTCCATGCACCTGTCGAACCTGACGGAGTGGCCGAAGCGGCGCGTGATACCCGAACTGCAGCAGATGGCGGTGGCCGGCGCGCTGGGCACGATCGCCGGGTAC
>MGOB01000052.1:44503-48652 GCA_001796995.1 Chloroflexi bacterium RBG_16_68_14
CAGGCGACGGGCAGCATCATCCCGGGGATGGTGATGCACGACGTGGCCAACATGCTGCGCTGGTGGACGACGAAGGCGGCGCTGGCCCAGGAAGAAGCGGCCGCGAGCGCTGGGGGCTGACGCCTCGGCGGGAGTCCGCCTCAGGCGGACGGCGGCCGGCCGGCCAGTTGGCGCTGGCGATTTAGGACAAACGGCCCTGTCTTATCGTCAGGTCAGAAGCGTTATAATAGTGAATGGTGAACCTGAGCGATTCGAATACTGGCATGGCTACGAGATACGCGCACATGATGGCCGTCCAGGGATCGGGGCCGAGGCGGAAACGGCTTGTTGTGGCGGGCTTGCTGGCAGGCCTTGCGCTGGCCGTCCTCGCTGGCGCCTCCCTTCTAGCCACTCGGCTGGTCAACGAGGAGGCCAACGATCCGCCCGCTGCGATATTGGTACAGCACGGTGATCACTGCTACCTGGTCCCTTCGTCCTGCTCGGGGCTGACCACCGTGACAAACGTATGGGCTATTGGCGATGGCTCCATCACCATCGCCCAGGACATGCCGCTGCGCGCGGCCGACTCCCCCGATAGCGATCTCCTCTCAGAAGCCCTGGTGCTTCTCCCAACGCCTCCTCCTCGCTCCGCTTAGCTTCCCCATACGCCCTTTCCCCAAACCCAAACTTCAAGAGGGACGGGCCTCGAACGTCTCTGCCTGATGCGCCCAGAAGTCCACGGTCTGGGCCGCGAGAGACCGAGGTAGGGCGTTCTTGCAGGGGATAGGACCTTCGCATTGTTCGCGAAGAAAGGAGCGATACTATGGCAAAGCAACGGGCAAAGCGACACGGTCGACGGCCATCGCGCCGTCTTCTACGTCGGCTCACGCGAGGACCCGCGCTTCTTGGCCTGGTCACGGTGGGCGCCATTGCCGCGTTCGTCGCCCTCGTCGTCGTCAGCTCGGCAACCACGGGTGGCGGCAAGATTGAGCGCATCCAGGAGATAAGCGCGGAGGGACGAACACGCGGCAGCGCAACGGCGCCGGTCACGATCATGGAGTTTGCCGATTTTCAATGCCCCGCCTGCAAGCGCTTTGCTGAAACCATGGGTAACGAGCTCGAAGAGGTGTACATCGCTACCGGTCAAGTGCGCCTGGAGTTTCGGAACATGGCCTTCATCGGCCCCGAGTCGGTGCTGGCGGCGGAGGCCGCTGCGTGCGCCAACGGCCAGGGCAAGTTCTGGGAATATCACGACAAGCTCTTCGAGGGGCAGCAGGGCGAGGAGAGGGGCGCCTTCTCGTCCGAGCGGCTGGTCCGCTTCGCCCGCGAGGTCGGCCTCGACGAAGAGGAGTTCATCACGTGCATGGAGAGCGAGCGGTACAAGCAGATGGTGTTGGACGAGACGGAGGCCGGGCAAGAGGCGGGCGTCAACTCCACGCCCACGTTTTTCGTTAACGGCGATCTGGTGCGGAACGTGCAATCGTTCCAGGAGTTCCAGCAGATCATCGAACAGAAGCTGGAGGAGGCAGCAAACTCGCCATGACCAGGAAGGCCGGCGTCGCTGGCCCGTCTCTGCGATCTCACTAGAGGACAGGGGGAGCTTGGAGGAGATACCCGTGAAGACTTCACACCGAACCCGTTCGGTCGGGCAGTGGCGACTGGCGGTGTTTCTCATTGTCGCGGGCAGTCTTGTCGTGGCTGCATGCGGCTCGAAGGCCAGTGACGCGAAGACCGGACAGCCGACTGAGACGGATGGCTACCGGGGCATGGTGATAATGACGCCCTGGGAGAAACCCGCCTTCACGTTGACAGACACGTCGGGCACCCCCTTTGACTTCCTCAAGGAGACCGAGGGCTACGTGGCGCTTCTCTTCTTCGGGTACACCTACTGCCCGGACATCTGTCCCGGCCACATGGCCCTTCTGGCAGCCGCTCTCAAGGAGCTTCCCGAAGATGTCTCCAGCCGCGTGAAGGTCGTGTTCGTCACCGCCGATCCTGACCGCGATACCCCGGAACGCCTGCGTCAATGGCTCGACAACTTTGACCCAACGTTCATCGGCTTGATTCCCGAAGGCCAAAGGGCCGCGGACGACATCTCGAGGAGGGCCCTGAAGAGCCTCTGGGCTCCGATCATGAACGAGGACCTAGGCGGGGGCAACTACGCGGTCAGCCACCCCGCCGTTATCATCGCGTACGCAACGGACAACCTGGCCCACGTCCTCTACCCGTTCGGGGTGAAGAAAGATGCCTGGGTGCACGACCTCCCCAACCTGGTCAAGGAGGGAGGGAAGGAACAATGAAAGGGCGAACAGCCCCATGGAATGTTGGGCTGATGGGCGCGTTCGTCCTCGCGCTGCTGGCGGCCGCGAGCTGCGGGGGCGACGACACAGGACCCGTAGCTGGCAAGGTGGGCGCCCTGGAGGTTACCGATGCGTATGCACGCGGGGTGATGGATGACGTCGCGGTGTACTTCACCGTGAAGAACACGGGCGACACAGACGACGCGTTAGTAGAAGCCTCCGCGGAGGTCGCTGGAATGGCGACGCTGCATGAAACCGTAACTGAGGGAGTCAACGTGAGGATGCCGCCGGTTGCGGAGATCGAGATCCCGGCGCAGGAGGAGATCACACTGCAACCCGGGGGCTACCACGTGATGCTCATGGACCTGGAGAGACCGCTCAAGGAAGGCGACTCTATCGAAGTTCGACTAACTTTTCGACAGGCAGGCACGGCAACCATCCAGGTGCCCGTCGTGCCGTATGCGGAGTAGGGCGACGCGGTGGACGTGGGGACGGACGGCGCCATAACCTTCCCGGCTTGTCGCCGCGGGAAAGGAGCTACCGATGGACAGAGACGAACAGCGGCCTGACCATGGCCCTGACCAACAGCTCCAAGAGGGGGCAGAGCCGCCGGCTGCGGCAGAGCCCACGGAGGAGCGAGCAGAGGAGGCCCAGGCGCTCGAACAGCTCGCGGTGGAGGCCGCGAGGGAGCGGCCCCGGGGAGAGTTGCCCCGCTACGTTCAGACGGCGATGGTATTGGGGGCGCTCCTCTTGTTCGCGCTGGCGTTCTTCCTGGCGGGGTTCTGGGTTCACGCCCAGCTGGAGGAAGACGGCGGAGACGGCGGGACGACGGCCAGCGCGTCGGACGATCCGGCCTGGGGCCCCAAGGATGCCGCTGTGACCATCCAGGAGTTCGGCGACTTCCAGTGTCCGTACTGCGGTAGCTTTGCACGAGAAATAGTGCCGACGCTTCGGGCAACCTACGAGGACAAGGTACGCTACGTCTACCGCGACTTTCCGCTCGTTAGCATCCATGAGTTCGCCCAGAAGGCAGCGGAGGCGGCACAGTGCGCCCACGAGCAGGGGCTGTTCTGGGAGTACCACGACCGCCTCTTCGCGGACCAGGAGGCGCTGGCGGTGCCGGATCTCAAGCGATACGCCGAGCAGGTAGGGGCGGACACGGGCGAGTTCAACCAGTGCCTGGATTCGGGCGAGAAGGCATGGGAGGTTATGCTGGATGTCCAAGACGGCGCGAAGGCAGGCGTGAACAGCACGCCATCGTTCCTGGTGAACGGCGTACTGCTGAGCGGCGCCGTGCCCTTCCAGCAGTTCCAGGCGATCATCGACCAGGCCCTGGCAGGCGCGGGGGACTAGCGGGATGGCGCCGCTTTGCGGCAACGGAGGACTTGGATGTCTTTGACAAGCGAGACGGCGGTCCCTAGGTCGCGGGTTCGGCCGCCGACCATGGCCCAAGTGTTGCGGTGGGCGCCCCTCCCGCTCGCCTTCGTCGGCATGGGCATCTCGGCGTACCTGTCCTTCGTCCACTTCAGCGGCGTTCCCCTGTACTGCACGGGCGCGGGCGGCTGCCACACCGTTCAGTCCAGCGAGTACGCTACGTTGCTCGGGGTGCCTGTGGCGCTGCTTGGCTTCATCCTCTACACGGCTATCTTCGCCGCGGGGCTGGTCGCCGTGCGCGGGGCTGGCTGGCCCGCTCAGATGGCCCCACTCCTCGTGTTTGGGCTGGCGCTGTCCGGCGTCCTCTACTCGGCCTACCTGACCTGGCTGGAGCTCTACCGCATCTACGCTATCTGCGCCTGGTGTGTCGCTTCCGCCTCCCTCCTTGGCATCATCTTCGTTCTCTCGACGGCCGAACTGCTCATCTCCGGCCGCT
>MGOB01000052.1:48682-52177 GCA_001796995.1 Chloroflexi bacterium RBG_16_68_14
GCCGCTGGCGCCCGTCTCCGACCTCGGTCTAGAATCGAGGCGGAGCCAGCATGCACCACCTCCACCTGGTCCACGCCATCGGCCGAACGCCCATGGTCGAGCTGCGACACTGCAGCCCCAAGCCCGGCGTGCACCTCTTCGCCAAGCTGGAGGGCTGGAACCCCACCGGCAGCGTCAAGGACCGCATCGTCCGGGAGATGCTCCTGGGGGCAGAGCGGGAGGGACGCCTCCGCCCCGGCGACACGGTCATCGAGGCGTCCACGGGCAACACCGGCATCGCCCTGGCCATGATCGGCCGGGCGCTGGGCTACGACGTGCGCGTCGTCATGCCGGAGAACGTCTTCCCGGAGATCCCGCGCACGCTGGCGGTGTACGGCGCCGTCGTCGAGTGGGTGCCGGCCGACCAGGGGGTGCGACGGGCCATCGAGGTAGCGCGGGAGCGGGCGGAGCGAGAGGGCTGGCTCTTCCTGGACCAGTTCTGCAACCCCTACAACGTCCAGGCCCACTACGAGACGACGGGCCCGGAGATCCTGGAGGACGTCTCCCACGTCGATGTCTTCGTCGCCGGACTGGGCACCGGCGGCACCCTGATGGGCGTGGGCCGCCGGCTGAAAGAAGTGAGCCCGAAGACCCAGGTCATCGCCGTGGAGCCGCACCCGGGCAACCAGCTCCAGGGCCTGAAGAGCCTGGCCGACGGCTTCATCCCGCCCATCCTGGACTTCGACCTGCTCGACGGCAAGATCCTGGTGCGAAGCCGCCACGCCTTCCGCGCCGCGTCCGAGCTGATGCGCCGGGAGGCGATCTTCGCCGGCGTCTCCTCCGGCGCCGTCCTCCACGCCGCCCTCAGGGTGGCGCAGCGCCTGGAGCGGGGCAACGTGGTGCTGGTCTTCGCCGACAACGGCTGGAAGTACCTGGGCACCAGCCTCTGGACCAGCCCGCCCGAGGCGGACGAGGGCGAGGAGCTGGACGACATCATCTGGTGGTGAGGGCCAGGCCTGCCTGCCGCACCTGCCCGCCGGCAGGCGGGGGCAGGGCTGAGGGCCTGCTATAATCCCTTAAGCATGACTACCGTCCTCGTCTCCACCGAGTGGGTGGCTGAGCGGCTCCACAGCCGCGGCGTCCACGTCATCGACGTCGCGACGGCCGAGGACGGCTACGCCTCCGGCCACCTTCCCGGCGCCGTCGCCATCGACTGGCGGCGCGAGCTCATCCCCCACTACGACGAGTCCTCCGGCATGGTGATCGACCCGCACCGCTTCGCCGCCCTCGCCCGCCGCCTCGGCCTGCGCCCGGAGGACACGCTGGTCTTCTACGGCGACCAGGGCGGCCGCCACGCCGCCCGCGCCCTCTGGACCTTCGAGTACTATCGCCACCCGGGCCCGCTCCACTGGATGGACGGCGGCCGCGAGAAGTGGCGGGCCGAGGGCGCTGTCCCGAGCCTGTCGAGGGACCGCCCCCTAACCACCGAGCTGCCCGAAGTGGAGCCGAGCGACTACCCGGCGCCGTCGCAGCGCGACGAGCGCCTGCGCATCACCCGCCCCGAGCTCCAGGCGCGCCTGGGCGAGGACGACTTCGCCGTCCTGGATGTGCGCACGCGCGAGGAGTACGAGGGCACGGACCTGCGGGCCGCGCGTGGCGGGCACATCCCCGGCGCTCAGCACATCTTCTGGGAGGAGGCGCTCACGCCGGACGGCGCCCTCAGATCGAAGGAGGAGCTGGAGGCGCTCTTCGCGCGCCTGCCCCGCGACGCCACCATCGCCGTGCACTGCCAGCTCGGCATCCGGGCCGCCCACACCTGGTTCGTCCTGCGCCACGTCCTCGACTACCCGGACGTGCGCAACTACGACGGCTCCTGGCAGGAGTGGGGCAACCTGGACGATACGCCGGTGGAGACGTAGGGGCGCACGGCTGTGCGCCCTGAGCGCTCCCACCTCCCTCTCCCTCTGTGAGAGGGACCAGCCGCAGGCGGAGGGTGAGGGCCGACGGCTCCTGGCAGGAGTGGGGCAACCTCCCGGACACGCCGATCGAGGGGTAGGAGTCGCCAGGCGGCAGAGAGGCGCTTGCAGAGCAGATGAACAGCGCAGACGATCACCAGACCGGCGATCCTAGACCCGCCGAGATCTGGTCGCGTCCATTGAAACTTTCCTCCCGAGAAATCTTCCAAGTGGAGGATGGCGCTGCTCACTACTCGGTCACGTTCTGTCTGCCTGTACATCTCCCGCTTCAATCGGGCCGTGTCTTCGGCGTGGCAGTCGGGGCCGACATGTGCCGCGCTGCGTTCGAGCGTGTCGATGCGGAAGCGATCCACGAAAGAACGGGAATAGAGTCGGTCACCAACATGGAATTTCCGAACGATCGTCATGGCCAGCTCATCTACAGCCGAGGCGACGTAAAGGTACCCGTCGACCTTGTTGTTCGACTCCTACCAGATGATCCGCAGCCATCGCCGACGGATCAAGAGTGCTACGACACCGCTTTGAACGTCGCCCTAGACATCGTGAATCGCGTCCTGATTGCTTACCGCCATCTAGCTTCAGCGCACTACATCCATCCCTTGGCACTGGAGGAACTGTCGCAGCCAGCGATCATGCTGGGAGGTTGGGCAAATCTACGGGGCGCAAAAATCCAAAGCTCGCCCGATCTCATCGTGGCACGGCAACCAGGAGATGACTCCTTTCACGAGTCTTTGCAGGACTGGCTGCTGAGCCAGCGGCCAGTGGATGTGGTCCGCGAGCTCCAGTTGAATGCACTCGACCTCCTTGACCAGCACCAGTACAGGATGGCCGTTATTGAGGCCCGAACGTCCCTAGAAATCGCTGTGGACGAGGCCCTTCTCTCTGCGATGACCGCAAAGGGAGTCGAGCCACGAGCCGCCTCTGATATCCTCGACTGCAGGCCTTCCCTGGACGCCACACTACGTGACGTCGTCGACGACGCGAAGATTGGGAAGAAGTTGGGTCGAGGGTGTAGTGAGTATCTGGGAATCAACCCCCTCAACACTTCATTGGGGCCGAAATGGCGACGGGCTAAGCAGCTGCGCGAGGATGCCAGTCATCATGGCAGGATAGTGAATCAGCATGAGGCGGTAGAGGCCGTTGAGCTTATGTCCGAGATGATCAGCCTCATTCGGGCTTCGGCAGCGCGCCCAGCTTAGGAACGGTCCCCATGTGCCACCTCCCTCTTCGCGCTCTCCCGCTACGGCGGTACGCTCTCGGCGTAGGCCACATCTGTGCCCGTCTGTGTCCATCTGTGGCCAACACTCTCCCGCCGCCCGCATCCGCTAATCCGTTCCCCATCCGCTGACAGCCCCCCCACTGCCACCTCCCCCTTCGCGCTCTCCCACTACGGCGGTACGCTCTCGGCGTAGGCCACATCTGTGCCCGTCTGTGTCCATCTGTGGCCATCAGGAGAAAGCGCATGCCCCACCGCAAGCCACGCCCCGACCTGCCTCGCCGCCGCCGAGGCGGCCAGCCCGGCAACCCCAACACCCTCAAG
>MGOB01000052.1:52205-54694 GCA_001796995.1 Chloroflexi bacterium RBG_16_68_14
CCGTCATCACCGCCCTCATGGCCGTCCCGCAGACCCGACGCGTCCTCCTCTCCTTCAGCCACCTGGAGCAGCGCCGCCTCGCCGTTCTGGAGCACGCCATCAACGGGTACGCAGATCCCGCCGCCCGCCGCCGCCTGCTCCGCCGGGCCTTCCCTGAGACCCGCCAGGCGCAAAACGACGGGTCGAATCGCCCAATCGCCCCCGAAACGAAGCTGGGAACCTCTCCCTTTCCCAAAACGAATACGAATCGCACCCGCGCCTCCTGCCCCCCGCGGTCCTCGACCCGCCGGCCCGCGACCCGCTACACTGCAGTCGTGGCCCGCATCATCCTCTTCGACGTGGACCAGACGCTGCTCTACTCAGGCGGCGCCGGCAGCCTGGCCATGCGCCGCGCCTTCCACCAGCTCTACGGCATCGACGACGCCTTCCGCCGGGTGGAGTACTCCGGCCGCACCGACATCGCCATCCTGCGCGACGCCATGCGCCAGAGCGGCCTGCTCGCCAGCCCTGAGGCCGCCTCAGACGGGCGAAGGGCCAGCCGGCTCGCCGACTTCCCGAGCGAGCTGGCCCGCTTCCAGGAGACGTACTATCGATATCTGGAGTCGACCCTCCGCGAGGTCGACGGCGGGCGCACGATGCCCGGCGTCCCGGAGCTGCTGGCGGCGCTCTCGGCCCGCGACGGCGCCCGCCAGGGCCTGGCGACGGGCAACTTCCGCCGGGCGGCGTTCATGAAGCTGCGCCACTTCGGGCTGGACGGCTACCTGGCCGACGGCGGCTTCGGCGACGACGCCGAGGACCGGGGCGAGCTGGTCGCCATCGCCATCCGGCGACTGGCCGACGGGGCGAAGGTCGACCCGGCGTCGGTCTGGGTGGTGGGCGACACCATGCTGGACATCGAAGCTGCCCGGGCGAACGGCGCCCGCGTCCTCGCCGTCGCCACCGGCTCCACCCCGGCCGAGGCGCTGCGCACCGCCGGGGCGGACCTGGTGCTGGCCGACCTTTCGGACAGGGAGGCAGTGCTGGCGGCGCTCCTGGGCTAGCCGAGGGTCAAGGGTCAGGGGTCAGGGGTCAAGAGACCGCGAATAAGATCTGCTCGGCACATTCTAGGAGACGCCGACCAAGTCTCCTCAATTCCTCGTGGGACAGGCTTCAGCCTGTCGCTGTCGGGCTGAAGCCCGACCCGCTGCGTTATTCAGCAGTCTCGTTCCGGAAGGCCTCCACGGCCTCCTGGACAGCATCGAGCTCAGCGACGCCGTCGGCCATGAGGCGCTGGAGGAAGGCCTCCCGACGTACCAGCTCCCGGTCGAAGGTCCTCTTCTTCAGCCCCAGGCGCTCGGCCAGGGCGGCCCGCTCCTCCGCTTCCTCCAGCGCCGAGAAGGCATCGCGCCGCTCGTCCCAGGCGGCGATGCGCCGCACCTGGAGCCCCCTGTCGCCGCGGCCGAAGAGGCTCACCTCGCGCACCCGGCGCAGGACGCGCCCGTCGCGATGCGCGACGGCCAGCGGCACCACGAAGGTAAGCCGGGCCAGGTGCTCCCGCGGCACACCCACCTCCTCTAACTGCTCGATGACGTCGTCCGCGGTGTCGGCGTGGACCGTGGTACAGAGGGAGTAGCCCTCGGTGAGCAGCTCGAAAATGCGGAGGACGTAGGGGCCCCAGGAGTAGACGGGGAGGTGGCGCTCATCTCGTTCACCAGCAGGTAGGTGGGATAGCCGTCGCCGGGCGGCGGCAGGTCGAACGTCTCGCCCCAGCCGCGGGTGAAGTAGGCCACGGTGTCGGCAGGGGCGAAGCTGAGCAGGGCGGTGAGGATAGTGGTCTTGCCGGCGCCGGGCGGGTCGGCGGCGAAGATGAAGGAGGCGCCGCGCTCCAGCCCCAGCCAGAAGGCAGCGGCCAGCCGGGGCGGCATCGTCCCCTCCTGGAGGATCTGGACGATGGAGAGGGGCTCCGGCTGGTTCCAGCCGTGCCAGCCCCACCAGCTTTCCGGTCGGTTGACGGCGCGCATCTTACGCCGTCATGATAGCCTAAGCAGCAAGGGCGCCCACAAGCCGCGGGAAGGAGCAAGGATGACCACCATGCGAGCGGCCGTCGTCGCAGGACCGCAGCGCTTCCAGGTGCAGGAGGCGGAGGCGCCGGCGGTGCAGTCGGGCGGCGTGCTGGTGCGGGTGCGCAACTGCGGCATCTGCGGCAGCGACCTGCACTTCTATCGAGGTGAGTTCCCTGCCATTCCCGGCCTGAGGCTGGGCCACGAGATCGCGGGCGAGGTGGCCGCGCTGGGCGAAGGCGTCGCCGGCCTGGCGGTCGGCCAGCCGGTGGCCATCGAGCCCGTCGAGGTGTGCCGGGAGTGCAACTTCTGCCGCACCGGCCGCTACCAGCTCTGCCCGGAGCGCAAGCTGCTGGGCACCATGCTGCCCGGCGCCTTCGCCGAGTACGTCCACGTCCCAGCCTACACTGTCCACCCGCTTCCCGAGGGCGTGGACTTCGAAGTCGGCCC
>MGOB01000052.1:54706-56779 GCA_001796995.1 Chloroflexi bacterium RBG_16_68_14
GCTGGCGGTGGCCGTCCACGGGCTGCGCCAGGTGGGGCTCTCGGTGGGAGAGCGGGTCGCCGTCATCGGCTCGGGCACCATCGGGCTGATGGCGCTGGTGGGCGCCCGCGCGATGGGCGCGTCCGACGTCTTCATGACCGCTCGCTACCCGCACCAGGCCGAGGCCGCCCGCACTCTGGGCGCCGACCGCGTGGTGGAGGCGGGCGACAACGCCGTGCAGGAGCTGATTGCCGCCTGCGGCGGGCGGCTGCCGGTGGTGGTGGTGGAGACGGTGGGCGGCCACGCCGATACGCTGAACCAGGCGATGCAGATCGCGCAGCCGGGTGGGCGCATCTCCATCCTCGGCATATTCACCGGGCCGGCGAGCCTGAACGCGACGCTGGCGGTGCTCAAGGAGGTGACGCTGATAGGCGGCATCACCTACGGCCGGCCTGGCTCCCGCTCCGACTTCGAGGTCGCCCTGGAGATCGCCAGCCGGCGCACGGAGGAGCTGCGACGGCTGATCACTCATCGAGTCCCGCTGGCCGAGATCGAGCGCGGCTTCGCCACGGCGGCCGACAAGTCACAGCGCTCGATCAAGGTGACGGTGGAGGTGGCCTAGTTCAGCCTCGCCCCGGCGAACTTCTTGCGTCGCTCCTTCTCCCAGCGCTCCGTCAGCCTCCGGATGAGGTCGCCCAGCAGCTCTTCCTCGCGGCGGAGGCGGACGGGGAGGGAGAGCGTCTCCAGTAGCTCTTGCTTCGTCGAGACCGGCGCGTCCATCTGCCCGGCGACGAAGTCGGCCAGCCGGTCGGACTGGCTGGGCAGCTCCAGGAGGCGGGCCCACTGGCCGGTGATGGCCATGACCAGCCGGACCTGCTCGCCGAAGAGGGCGGCCACCCGCCCGGCCAGCTCCTCCGCCTCAGCCACATCGGTCCCCTCGCTGTCCAGGTACTCGACGTCGCCCGTCAGGTAGGGCTGGCTGCGGTCGAGGCCCATGATGCGGAAGCGCCGTTCCCCCAGCGCGATAAGGTTCATCTTGCCGTCCGGGAGCCGCTGGACATGGCTGATGCGGGCGGTCGTACCCACGTCGTAGGGTTCCGCCGGGCCGCCCACCTCCTCGCCCGAGCGGATGAGCACCGCTCCGAAGGGCCCCTGCTCGTCGACGCAGCGGCCGATCATCAGCTTGTACCGCTCCTCGAAGATGTGGAGCGGGAGGATGGCGCCGGGAAAGAGGACGCCCTTCAGGGGGAAGAGAGGCAGGCGCTCCATGGTGCCCTCACGGTGAGGATAGCGCGAGGTGACAGCCTGGCCAACCTCTGGGAGACCAGCCTCGTAGGGACAGAGCTTTAGCTCTGTCCGGCCCATTCGAGATGCGCACGTTTCGAGCTGGACAGGCCTAGAGCTCTGTCCGGCCCCAAACACACGGGGTTCGAACGGGCCGGACAGGCCTGAAGGCCTGTCCCTACGAGGATCTCTTACGCGCCTACGTTTTCTTGCTAAGCTTCACGCGGGGGACCGCCGGGACGCCGTCCTCCGGCGGGAGTAGCGCGGCGACGGCGCCGCCGTCGTAGTAGGAGGGGACGAAGACGGCGCCCCGCGGCACGGCGGTGGTGAGCGTCGCCCTCATGGCCAGCTCCGCCGAGCCGTTGCGCAGGACCACCTCGTCTCCCATCGCGATCTTCAGCTCCGCCGCGTCGTACTGGTTGACCAGGACGCCTTCCTCACGGTGCAGCTTGTCCGCCTCCGGTGAGCGCAGGGAAGCACCTTCGAGGCTGGTGTACAGCGTCCGCCCGGTGAGCAGCGCGACCTGCCCGTTGCGCTCCGCCCGGTCCGGCGAGGCGACAGGCTGCAATGCGACCTGATCGGGAAGCCTGTCGGCCACTGCCCGCTCCTTGCCCCAGCGCACAAAGCTCCGGATGTGGAAGCGCTCGTACCCGGGCACGGCGCGGCTGATCTCCTCCGTCACGTCCGCTGCCGCCTCGTACGGGAAGGAGGCACTTACGCCCAGCCGCCGTGCCAGCCGCCGGGCCAGATCGCTCAGCGTCTGCCAGGCGGGTCGCGCCTCGCCGGGCACCGCCTGGGCGGCCTGGAGGC
>MGOB01000052.1:56790-57144 GCA_001796995.1 Chloroflexi bacterium RBG_16_68_14
CGGTCGGCGTTGGTGAAGGTGCCGTCCTTGCCGTAGGTGGGCGCGTCAGCGAGGACGACGTGGGCCACCTGCGCCGTGTCGGTCAGGAGCTGGTCGATGACGAGGAGGAAGTCGAGCTTACCCAGCGCCTCACGCACTTGCTGTCGGGCGGGCGCGAACATGAGCGGGTTATCGCCGACGACGACCAGCGCCTTGATCCGTTCCTGTCGCGCCCCCTCGATGATGCCGTTGAAGCCCAGGCCGGGCTCGCCCTCGATCGGTGTCCGTCCTGGGCCGGCGTCCGGCGAGACGCCCATGTCGCGGGCGCCGTTCACGTTCGCCTCGGTGGGCAGCACATAGAACGAGTGGGCCGCC
>MGOB01000053.1:0-7643 GCA_001796995.1 Chloroflexi bacterium RBG_16_68_14
CAGCCAGCGCGACGGCCGCTGGCCCTCCAGCCAGCAGTCGCTGGTGGGCACCCACTACCTGTACAACATCGGGCGCGGCGCGGCGATCCTGGTGGACAAGTGGAACGGAGCGCCGCAGGTCCGTCCCATCGCCGGCACCGATACCGACAGCGACCCGACCATCGTGGAGAACTGGTACTTCGCCGTCTGGGGTTACAACGGCTTCACCGGGCCGGGGGCCAACCGGAGCAACCACCCCATGGATCCCGACTACGCCTGGCCGCGCACCGGCTTTAGCTGCGGCCCGGCGGACGACGGCTTTGGCCACCGCTATGGCGACTACCCCTACCAGGAGCTGGTCTTCGGTTGCGCGTCGCGGCCGCCGTCGGTGGACGGGGAGCAGCTCTGGACGCCGCCAGCGGTGCCCCTCAGCCTGCCGGACCTGAGCAACCCGGAGTGGAGCGAGCCTCTCAGCCTGGACAACTTCGTCTACCCCTTCGCGGACATGGACATCACGACGCCCCAACCATGGCACAACGACCAGACGACGCAGCCGGAGGCCAGCGTCCCTTCCTTCCTCCTGGGCTCGCCCATCCTGCGGGTGAGCCACACGTCGGTTGACCAGCTCGTGAATGAAGTGACCATCTCCAACATCGGCAACGGCATCCTGGCCTGGCGGGTCAAGCACCAGCAGGACTGGATCGCCGTGGACAAGCAGGCTGGCGTGGCGCTCGCCCGCGACGTGCCGTGCGCAGAGGACAGCCCCTGCGAGCGCAGCGCCACCCTCACCATCACCGTCGCCCCGGAGCAGGCGCCCTCCCCGAACGCGCCCGCCTGGGTGGAGATCGAGTCGCTCACCACCGGCGAGGTCCGGTACGTCTGGGTATCGTACGGCAACCCCGAGCCGCTCCCCATCGCCGGGGACGTGGACTGTGGAGGCAACGCCAACGCCGTCGACGCCGCCCTCCTCCTCCAGTTCACCGCCGGCCTCGTCGACGCGCTCGCCTGCCATTCGAACGCGGACGTGAACCAGGACAGCGCCGTCGACCCGGTAGATGCGGCGCTGATCCTCCAGTTCGAGGCAGGGATCATCGGCGGCCTGCCACCGTAGGAGAACGGCTGTGCGCCGGGCATCGCGGCCGCGGAGCTGTGCTATACTGGCCTGAGGTATCGAGAGGATGCTAGGACAGATCATCGGTTCGGTGCGGCGCAACCACGCGCTGGAGCACGCGACGATCTCGGTGCTGGCCGGCAAGCTGGGGCGCGACGTCCGCCTGGTGGGCCGCGCCACCCGCAACGGCTTCTACCTGTATGGGGACATGCCGGTGGAGCGGGTGCGGGAGTCGGTCATCGAGGCGTTGCAACGGCTGCGCCGTGGCGAGTCGCACCTGGCCGTCTCGCCCATGTGCGGGACGAACCTGGCGGTGGCCGGATTGCTGGCCGGCTTCTCGTCGCTGCTGGCGCTGGGCAACCGGAGCCGGCTGGAGCGGATACCGAACGTCCTCCTGGCCTCGATGCTGGCGGTGCTGGCCGCCCAGCCCTTGGGCCGGCTGGCCCAGAAGCACGTGACCACCGACCCGGACCTCTCGGACACGGAGCTGGTGGGCATCCGGCAGGGGGGGAGAGGCCCCGGGCGCTTCCACAAGGTCGAGACGACGCGCGCGCCGAGATAGCGCGCGTTGCCCGCGTCCCCGTAGCTCAGTGGACAGAGCGGCTGCCTTCTAAGCAGCGGGCCGCAGGTTCGAATCCTGCCGGGGACGCCAGCTACTTTTCCCCAGGTACGATTTCAGCGCGATAACTGGCATGACGGTGCCATCGGCCCACTCCTATTCGCTGCAGGCCGCCTGGCCGATACTACTCTTAGCGGAGGGCACTCCTATGGACTGGCAGACGCTGCGCCGCGAGAAGCTGGCCAGAGCGGCCTCGGATACCCGCCAGGGGAAGGAGGGCGCCAGGTGGCGCGTCCTCGGCGAACGGGCTATCGACCTGTGGATGCGCTTTTGGGCCTTCTCGTGGTTGGAGAAGGGGCTAGCGCTCGGCGGCGCCGCCCTCGTGCTCATCCTCATCCCGGTCGCACTCTTCGCGCTGGCCAGCGGCAACGGCAACGCCGGGGACCAGCCGAGCGGGGTTCTGTTGAGAGCGACGGCCACCGCTCCCCGCGCGCGGCCCACCGCTACGGCTGCCCTCGTCGTCGCGCCTTCCGCCACACGCACCACGGTCGCGCCGTCGCCGACGCTGGAGGCAGCGTCCGTCCGCACCGACTGCGGCGAGATCCGCGGCACCGCGTACGCGAGCGAGGCTGAGCGCCTCTGGTTCCTGGCCAACTGCCTCGACCTGACACCAGCAGCCCAGGCACAGGCCACCGTGGGACCGTCCCTACCGCCCGCCTCCTCCCCGGCCACACCGGTAGGGCCGGCGCCTTCGCCCACGCCCAGCGCGGCGCTGTCGGCGGAAGAGGTGATCGACCTGGCGGTATGGGCGATGAGCGGTGACGTACCCCTGGGCTACACCGTGAGCGCGGAGTCCTGTAGCGCCAGCCAGACTGCCAACTCCCAGTGGACCGTGAGCTGCCAGGCGGTACTCCCGGGTTGCCAGAGCCTGGACTGTCGAATAACGCTCACCGTCTGCATCATCGAGGAGCCCCTAACCATCTGGTCGTGCTGATGGGCGGCCGGCGCCATCCCTGAGGCCCCCTTCCCACCGAAACTGGACGCATCTTCGCCCGACGTGGTAGCTTGGGTGCCACAATCCATGCGACCGTCTCTTTCTTGACAGCAGCGCGTAGGCTGGAAGCCCGCCGGGCGCGCTCCGTCCGAACGCCCGGGCAGGGTCTGCCGCAGGAGGTGCAGCGATGCGAGATCTCCGAGGGGCGAACGCCATCCTGACCGGTGGGTCGCGCGGCATCGGGCCGTACATCGCCCGCGCCCTCGCCCGCGAGGGCGTCCACATCGCCCTGGCCGCCAGGGGCCAGGAGCGCCTGGAAGCGGTGCGGGAGGAGGTGGAGGAGCTGGGCGTCCGGGCGCTGACCGTGTCTGCCGACATCCGGCTGCCCGAAGACCGCGCCCGCCTGGTCGATCGGGTGAGCGCAGAGCTGGGCCCCATCGACCTGCTGATCAACAACGCGGGCGTGGAGTCTACCAGCGAGTTCGTCCGCCTGGACCCGCTGACCATCGAGAGCGCCATCGCCACCAACCTCACCGCCGCCGTCCTGCTGATGCGGATGGTGCTGCCGGGCATGGTGGAGCGCCGCCGGGGCCACGTGGTCAACATCGCATCGGTGGCGGGGAAGGTGCCGTTGCCCTACGACGCGGTGTACTCGGCCACCAAGTTCGGCTTGGTCGGGCTCTCCCACGCGGTGCGCGAGGAGCTGCGCGGCTCCGGAGTGGGCGTCTCCGTCGTCTGCCCCGGCTTCGTTGCGAACGCGGGGATGTTCGCCGACATCGTCGCCGAGACGGGCGTCCGCGTCCCGGCCATCGCAGGGATGTCCCCGCCGGAGCAGGTAGCGGCCACCGTGCTGCGGGTCATCCGCTACGACGTGGCGGAGGCGGTGGTGACGCCGCTCTCCGGCCGTCCGCTCCTGGCGGTCTCCTACCTCTCGCCCACAGCGGGCATGGCCATGATGCGGCAGACCGGCGTGGTGGACACGTTCCGCCAGATCGCTCAGCGCAGGGCCGCCGCTGGTGGAGACCAGCGGTCGACAGCTCGCGGGCCGGAAGCGCCGCTCTCGCCTTAAGGTACGGGCTCGGGAGACGATGTGGGCGTCGGCGGCGCCGGGGTGGCCGTCGGTGGCGGCGGCGTCGCCGTTGGCGGCTGCGGTCTCGGCGTGGGCGTGTCGGTGGCCGGCACCGACGTGGGCGTGGCTGGGAGCGCCGTTTCTGCCGGCGTCGCCAGCGGAGGGGAAGTAGCGGTCCCCGTGGGCGTAGGCGTCCTCGTAGGCGCCTTCGTGCGCGTTACGGTCGCGGTCACGGAGCCAGTCGGCGAGGGCGCGGCCTTCTCCTCGCCGTCCTCGAAGGCGCCGGCGCCGCACAGGGCCGCCAGCGTCACGACCAAGACCAGGAGCCCGCCGGCCAGCATGGCCAGCAGCGGCCCTCGGGCTCCTCCCCCGCCGAAGACGCGGCCAAACCAGTCGCCCAAGCCTGCGCCCGCGCCGCCGGGCCGGGGCCAGGCCTCAACGGGCCGGCGAGGGGGCGGGGTGACAGTAGGAGCGATGACGGCCGGCTCCGCGGCTACCGCCCCGGTGCGGACGGCGTTTTGCAGACGGCTGAGCATCGTCTCCTGCCAGCCGGCAGGAGCGGGGGCCGGCGCCAGGGCGGCGAATACCTCCAGACCGGCCAGGTAGCGCCGGCGCGTCGCCTGGCAGGTCTCGCAGCCCGCCAGGTGGCGCACGATGCGCCGTCGCAGAGCGACCGACCACTCGTCGTCGCCCACCAGGAAGTCCAGGTCCAGGCACTCGCGCCGGCCACGGCGCAGGAGGAGGAGAGCGGCGAACGACTCCTCGAGGTCGGCGCGCAGGTGGGCCAGCCGCTGCTCCAGCGTCTCGGGCCGCGTCCTGAAGATGGCGGCGAGCTCTCGCTCGTCGAGCTGCTGGCGCGCGCTCAGGTGCAGCAGCTCGTACTCCTCAGGCCGCATCTCCCGCGCTACCTGCCAGGCGAGGCGCGCCAGCTCGGGCAGTTGGGCGGCCTGGGCCGGGTCGGCCAGACGGGCCGGATCGGCTACGACGAAGCCTTCCTCGCCCTCGGACACCGGCCCCCGGCGATGGCGCAGCCGCTCCCGTACATCGCCGCAGGCGGCGGCGAAGAGCTGCAGCCTGAAGGGCGTCTGGAGCGCCGCCGCCCGCAGCCCCTGGTAGACGCGAAGGAAGCTCGATTGCACCACCAGCGCCGCCACGTCCCGATCGCGGGAGAGCCGGATGGCGAGATCGTAGACGCTGCTGAAGTAGCGCCGGTACAGCTCGGCGAAGGCCTCCTCGTCGCCGTCACCCGCCTGCCGGGCGAGCTCTTCGTCGCTGCGCTGGTTGACGTCCATGCCTGGCCCGCTCCGCTACTGGCCCCTAGTGTACACGCTGGAGCCCGCTAGTTCAGCCCGTGACGCCCCCTCCGTCCACCTCATGCTATACTCGCCTCGCCCGATGAAGGCGGGAAAGCTGCCCCAAGACTTGCTCGCGCGCCTGCTCGCGCGGCTGCCGGCGGACCCCCGGGTGTTGCTGGGCCCCGGCGTCGGCCGCGACGCCGCCGCCATCGACCTGGGCGACGGCCGGGTGCTGGTGGCCAAGGCTGACCCGGTCACCTTCGCTACCGAGCAGATCGGCCGCTACGTGGTGCACGTGAACGCCAACGACATCGCCTGCTTGGGAGCGCGGCCGGCCTGGTTCATGGCCACCGTCCTGCTGCCGGAGAGCGCCAGCCCGGAGCTGGCCGAGGAGATCTTCGAGCAGATCCGCACCACCTGCGATGAGCTGGGCGTGGTGCCGGTGGGCGGACACACGGAGATCACGCTGGGCCTGCAACGGCCCGTCGTCGCCGGGGCGATGCTGGGGGAGACCACCGGTGAGTCGCTGATCCGCCCAGACGCCGCCCATGCCGGCGACCACCTGGTGCTCACCAAGGGCATCGCCATCGAGGGGACGGCGCTCCTAGCGCGCGACGCCCCCCAAGCGCTGCGCGCCCGTGGCGTGCCGGACGAGATGATCGATGCCTCGGCGCGGCTGCTGATCGAGCCGGGGATCAGCGTGGTGCGCGAGGCGCTGGCCGCCTGCCGGGCCGTCCGCGTCCACGCCCTGCACGACCCGACCGAGGGCGGGCTGGCCACCGCCCTCCTGGAGCTGGCCCAGGCGTCGGGGCGGCATGTCCGCCTGCGCCAGGACGACGTGCCGATCCTGCCCGAGACGGCGGCCGTCTGCGCCGCCCTGGGCCTGGACCCGCTGGGGCTGCTGGCATCGGGCGCGCTGCTCATCGCCGTAGCGCCGGGGGAGTGCGAGGTCGTCCGCGACGCGGTGGTAGCCGAGGGGAGCGCCGCCACCTGCATCGGCGACCTGGCATCCGCTGGGGAAGACGCTATAATAGACAGTTGGGGCCAGAAACCGCTTCCACGCTTCGAACGGGACGAGCTGGCCCGGTTCTTGCAAGCTCTGGGCGAAGGCCAGGGGGAGGCTCTTCCTCCATCGCCGAGAGCCGGTTGAAGGCGAAGTAGGAAGGTAGAGGATCGGGGCCGATCATGGTACAGAGAGAAGCGAAGACCATCGGCGAGCTACGGGAGTCCGACTACCGCGTCGTCTCCGTGAGAGAGGAGATGCGGCGGAACCTGATCTGCCGGATCCAGGACAAGGAAGCGATCCTGCCGGGCATCATCGGCTTCGAAGAGACGGTGATCCCCCAGCTGGAGAACGCCATCCTCTCCGGACAGGACATCATCTTCCTGGGCGAGCGCGGTCAGGCTAAGTCACGTATGATCCGCTCGCTGGTGAGCCTGCTGGACGAGGCGGTGCCCGTCATCGCCGGCTGCGAGATCAACGACAACCCCTACCGGCCCGTCTGTAAGAGCTGCCGCGACCGGGTGGCCGAGCAGGGCGATCGGGTGGAGATCGTCTGGCTGCCCCGCGACCAGCGCTACGGCGAGAAGCTGGCTACGCCGGACAGCACCATCGCCGACCTCATCGGCGAGGTTGACCCGATCAAGGTGGCGGAGGGCCGCTACCTGAGCGATGAGCTGACCATCCACTACGGCCTCATTCCCCGCACTAACCGCGGCATCTTCTGCATCAACGAGCTGCCGGACCTGGCGGAGCGCATCCAGGTAGGGCTCCTCAACATCATGGAGGAGCGGGACGTGCAGATCCGCGGCTACCGCATTCGCCTGCCCCTGGACGTCTTCCTGGTGGCCAGCGCCAACCCGGAGGACTACACCAACCGCGGCCGGATCATCACGCCGCTGCGGGACCGCTACGGGGCGCAGATCCGCACCCATTACCCGCGCAGCGTCGTCCACGAGATCGGCATCATGGAGCAGGAGTTCACGCGGTTCGAGGACGAGGACTACCAGGTGACGGTGCCCCCGTACCTGAAGGAGATCGTGGCGGAGATCACCCGGCTCGCCCGGCGCAGCCCGGACATCAACCAGCGCTCCGGCGTCTCCGTCCGCGCCTCCATCGCCGACTACGAGAGCCTGCTGGCCAACGCGCTGCGCCGCGCCATTCGCCTCGGCGAGCGAGACGTGGTGCCCCGTATCAGCGACCTGCCATACGTGATGCCCACCCTCGCCGGCAAAGTCGAGTTCGATACGGTGGAGGAGGGCAAGGAGGAGCAGATCATCGATAAGCTCATCCAGGGCGCCGTGCTGGCCGTCTTCAACCGCCAGTTCAACGTGATCGACCTGGAGGAGGTGGTGACTCAATTTAAGGCGGGGCGCTCCGTCGAGGTCTCCGATACTCTCCCGTCCAAGGAGTATGCGAAGATCGTCCGCCAGGTCGACGGGCTGGAGCGCGCCGTGGCCAAGTTGGAGCCGGGGGAGAACGTGGCCGTCATCGCCTGCGCCGTGGAGTTCGTTCTCGAAGGGCTGCACCTAAACAAGCGGCTGAATAGGGACAGGGTGGCGGGCCGCACCCAGTACCGGGGTTAGCAGGGCCGCCCCGGCGGTCACCGCGGCCCCCGGGAGCCGTTCCGTCATGG
>MGOB01000053.1:7690-21717 GCA_001796995.1 Chloroflexi bacterium RBG_16_68_14
CATGTACGCCGCTCCCCTGGTGCGGGACTACCGCGATGTGGCGGCGCTGGTCGGGCTCTCCGACGCGAACCGGCTGCGCATGGCCTACGCCAACCAGGCGCTGGGCACCGACATCCCCACCTTTACGGACTTCGATGCGATGCTGGAGCAGACGGAGCCGGAGACGGTCATCGTCGCCACCATGGACGGTACCCACCACCGCTTCATCATCCGGGCGCTGGAGGCGGGCTGCGACGTCATCACGGAGAAGCCCCTCACCATAGACGAGGAGAAGTGCCGCGCCATCCTGGCGGCTGAGGAGCGGACCGGGCGCACCGTCACGGTGACCTTCAACTATCGCTACATCTCCCATCACAGCAAGATCCGGGAGCTGGTCCAGCAGGGGGCCATCGGCCGGGTGCTCTCGGTGGACTTCCACTGGTACCTGGATACCCAGCACGGGGCCGACTACTTTCGTCGCTGGCACCGCCGCATGAGCAACTCCGGCGGCCTCCTGGTGCACAAGGCCAGCCATCACTTCGACCTGGTCAACTGGTGGCTGGACACCGAACCGGAGGAGGTCTTCGCCTGGGGCGCGCTCCGCTTCTACGGCCCCACGCGGGAGGAGCGGGGCGAGCGGTGCCTCACCTGTCGCTACAGGGACACCTGCGCCTTCTACTTCGACCTCGGCAGCCGCGAGCACCTGAGGCAGCTCTACCTCCAAGCCGAATCGGAGGACGGCTACTACCGGGATCGCTGCGTGTTCTCGGAGGAGATCGACATCTACGACACGATGACGGTGGCCGTGCGCTACGCCAATGGCGCCTGCATGAGCTACTCCCTGAACGCCTTCATGCCCTACGAGGGCTATCGCCTGGCCATCAACGGCGACCGGGGCCGGCTGGAGGCGGACCTCCTGGAACGCGCGCCCGGCCGGTCGGAGCCGCCGCGCTTCGAGCTGCGACTGGCGCCCCACTTCCAGCCCGCGGAAGAGATCGAGGTGGCGCTGGCGTCGGGAGAACATGGGGGCGGGGACAGGCGTCTGCGCGACGCCCTGTTCCGTGACACCGGACCCGACCCGCTGGCGCGTCAGGCCGACTCGCGGGCGGGGGCGCTGGCAACGCTCACCGGGGCGGCCGCCAACCGCTCCATCCAGTGGGGCAGGCCGGTCACCATCCAGGAGCTGCTCCAGCCCGAACCGCCATCCTAACTTACCTCCTCGACCGCCCGCAGCCACCTCCCAGGGACGCGCAGTCTTCCTTTCCTGGCTGATCGCCGCTATGGGAAAGGCGGTATAATGGGTGACGTATTAGCGCGGAACGACTGGAGAGGACAAGGTCATGGTGATCGCCTATCGCTACTCGGAATGGGACGGGACCCAGGAGATCCCACCCCTCAACCCAGACGAACTGCTGGAGGCGCTCACCGACGACCTGATGAACTTCGGGGACCTGCAGCACGCCCTCCGCAACCTTCTCCAGCGGGGCATGCGCAACCCCCTGGGCCAGCGGCTCCAGGGCCTGCGCGACCTGCTCCAGCAGCTACGCCAGCAGCGTCGCACCACCCTGGACCGCTACAACCTCAGCTCGGCCTTCGAGGACATCGAGCGCCGCCTGGAAGAGCTTCTCGATATCGAGCGCGCCACCCTCGAGCGGCGGCTCCAGGAAGCGCTGGAGCAACAGGGTGAGCCGGGCCAAGGCGCTCCACAGGGCAGCGAGCGGGCGGAGGCCTCGGAGGCCTCGACGGAGCCCCAGCAGGGCGAGCCCGGCGAAGGCGAGCCCGGCGAGGCGGGCCAGCCCGCCGCCGCGGGGCAGCCATCGGGGGGCGACCAGGCCGAGTTCGCCAGGATGCTCAGCCACATCGCCGAGCGCAAGCGCCAGTTCCTCGAGAGCCTGCCCGAAGACGTCCCCGGCAAGATCAAGGAGCTCCAGAACTACGAGTTCATGGACCCCGAGGCCCAGCACCGCTTCCAGGAGCTGATGGAGATGCTGAAGCAGGCCATGATGGAGACCTTCTTCAAGGACATCCATCAGCGGATCGCCAGCATGACGCCGGAGGAGCTGGCCCGGATGAAGCAGATGGTGCAGGACTTGAACCAGATGCTCTCCGAAAAGATGGCCGGCTCCGACGTGTCGGAGGACTTCCAGCAGTTCATGGAGCAGTACGGCGACCTCTTCGGGCCCAACCCGCCCCAGTCGCTGGAAGAGCTCATCGCGCAGATGCAGCAACAGATCGCCGGGATGCAGAACCTCCTGGACAGCCTCCCTCCGGACATGCGGCAGCAGCTCCATGACCTGCTCATGGATAAGGTGGGCGACCCCGATCTCCAGGCCGAGCTCTCGGAGCTGTCCGCCAACCTGGAGCTGCTTTACCCCATGCGCGACCTGCGCAACCAGTACCCGTTCCGGGGCGACGAGGAGCTGGACCTGACCGAGGCGATGCGCCTGATGGATCGCATGCAGTCCATGGACGAGCTGGAGCGCCAACTGGAGCGCACGCAGTACGGCGGCGACATCGACGACATCGATCCAGAGAAGCTACGGGATCTCCTGGGCGAGGAGGCGTACCAGACCCTACAACAGCTCCGCCAGTTCCTGGAGATCCTGGAGGAGGCGGGCTACATCCGGCGGCGCGGGAACACCTGGGAGCTGACGCCGCGCGGCGCCCGCAAGATCGGCCAGAAGGCGCTGGGCGAGATCTACACCCAGCTCAAGAAGGACAGCTTCGGCCGGCACTCGCTGCGCGATCCCGGCACCGGCGGCGAGCGGACGGACGACACCAAGCTCTACGAGTTCGGCGAGCCGTTCCATCTCACCCTAGACAAGACCCTGGGCAACGCCCTCCGGCGAGAGGGGCCCGGCGTTCCCGTACACATCGAGCCGGGGGACTTCGAGATCTTCCGGTCGGAACAGCTCACCCAGACGGCCACCGTCATGATGGTGGACCTCTCCTGGTCCATGGCGCTGCGCGGGAGCTTTCAGGCGGCGAAGAAGGTGGCGCTGGCCCTCCACAACCTGATCCGCACCCAGTTCAGCCGCGATAGTCTCTACATCATCGGCTTCTCGGCCTACGCCCGGGAGCTGAAGGCGGAGGAGCTCCCCTACGTGCGCTGGGACGAATCGGTGCTGGGCACCAACATGCACCACGCCTTCATGCTGGCACAGCAGCTTCTGGCCAAGCACAAGAACGCCACCCGCCAGGTCATCATGATCTCCGACGGTGAGCCGACGGCCCACCTGGAGCGGGGGCGCTCCTACTTCGCCTACCCGCCCAGCCCGATCACCATCCGCGAGACGCTCAAAGAAGTGAAGCGCCTCACCAAGAAGGACATCACCATCAACACCTTCATGCTGGACCGGAACTACTACCTGAAGGAGTTCGTCAACCAGGTCGCCAAGATCAACAGGGGGCGCGTCTTCTACACCACGCCCGACAAGCTGGGCCAGTACATCCTGGTCGACTACGTCCAGAACAAGCGGAAGCAGATCAAGGGCTAGGTGAGACCGCCTGGCGCGGTCTTAGGAGGGTTGAGCAGTGGCCCGCTGCGATGGATGGCGGCAGCGCGTTGCGGGGCTCGTCTATCGGCCAAGCCTGGTGCTTCTCCCCCTAGCCGCCCTGGCCGGCAGCCTCGCGCTCTTGCCACCTACCGCCTCGGCGTCCCCGGGCTGGGAACTGGTCCTCGACCGGCCCTCGCCCAGCTTCGGAGGTATCGACTTCGTCTCCGAAACGGAAGGCTGGCTGGTCGCCGGCGCCGGGCTGCTCCACACCACCGACGGCGGGGCGACCTGGGAGGAGGCCGCGCCGCTCACCGGCATCGACGTGGACTTCGCCGACGCCGACCACGGCTGGCTGGTAGGCTACAACGGCACGATCTACGCCACGCAGGACGGCGGGGAGAGTTGGGCGAACCAAGCCAGCGGCGTACCCAACATGCACCTAAGGGACATCGCGGCGATCAGCGCCGGGGAAGCGTGGGCCGTGGGGATAGAAGCGCAAGGCGACGTACCCCGCTTCCCAGCGCAAACCGCTCTCCTGCATACGACGGACGGCGGCGTTAGCTGGCTGCGCGTGGAAACGCCACCGTCCTCTTGGTTCGAAGAGCTTCAGTTCGTTGGCGAGCACGGCTGGGCGCTCGGCTGGGCGCACATCCCATGCGACGAGCCCGACTGCCCAGCTGGGCCCCAAACGATCCACAGAGCACTCCTACGAACTCTTGATGGCGGTGGCTCATGGGAGTTGATGACTGAAGGGCTGCCGCAACGCATCGGGCGTTTGTCCTTCTTGGACGACACCCACGGCTGGGCCATCGGACGGATATCCTGCGACCAGAACGATTGCCTCGGCGCTATCCTCGAAACGCGAGACGGTGGGCTGAACTGGACGGAGAGTTTCTTTCCTCTGGGCTCCTTTGTCGACGTTACGTTTGTCACGGACCTGGAAGGATGGGCGCTCATGCGAGACACTGAGGCTCCGCCGTATCGGTTTTCACTGGCGCACACGATAGACGCGGGCCTTACGTGGACCTTCGAACTGGTTGGAGGCCTCTCCGCCTACCAGCCATCGCTCACCGTGGGCGAAGGCATCACATACCTGACCGGCAACGATCTCGCCTTGAGTTCCGCCGACGGCGGTGTAACCTGGCAGACGATGGAACATCCGGCGATCGCCTTCGACAGTACGAGCTTTCTTGACGGTCGACTAGGGCATGCGGTCGGCAGGCAAACGCTGTATCGCACCAGCGACGGCGGCCGAACGTGGCGAGCGCTCAGCAGAAGCTTGGCCTTCCACGCTATCGTTCGATTCATCGACGCCAACGTAGGAGTGATCGCCGAACGCGAGAGGGGAGCCAGCGGTGCGCTGACAGTGGGACGCACGACCGACGGAGGATCCACCTGGGAAGAGGTCCATCGAACAGACGACCAATCGCTCGGCTTCCCACGGAAGATCTATTTGGAAGACGAGCAGCGCGGCTGGATCCTCATGGACGCTGGGTTGCTCATAACCTCCGACGGTGGCGCGACATGGCAAGAGCGCCGCTTTGCCGATCCTGCGACGATCCCCGGCCCCGATGGAATCGACGCCGTTACTTTGGATGAGGTATGGAGGATCGTCTACATCCCAGAGCCAGACCGGCCTGACCCTCTTCGTCTGCAGCATTCCACAGATGGCGGCGCCACGTGGCACGGCGTGCCGACTCAGGCTGAGCTGCAGCTCGAGTTCGTGGACTTCGTCGATACGTCGTACGGCTGGTACGAGGGCACGATCTGCCAGGCCGAATGCCGCAGTCTGCTCTTCCGCACCACCGACGGCGGGCGCACGTGGGAAGAGATCGATCTCGCAGCCGAACGCGTGCTCGACCTGACGTTCACGGACAGGATGAACGGCTGGCTCAACGTGGCGAGATGCAGCGACAGCGGCTGCGGCTACCAGGTGCTCCACACAGACGACGGCGGCCGCTCGTGGACGACGGAGCTTGAGGGAGAAGAACTCTCCGGCGACTTCGATTTCGTCGACTCCGCAAACGGCTGGCTGCTCCTCTACGACCCGGCCTCGCGCGGCGTCGGCACAGAGATACCGAGCCGGACGGTTCTTTATCACCGAACCGGCGAAGGAGCTCCGGTCCTGCCGGACGTTGGCTACGGCCCGTCGAGGGGGCCAACGCGTCCGCTCGCGCTGCCTGCGCTCCTGGCCACGATGACCGGGCTGGCCCTGCTCGCCGCAGGCGCGCTCGCCCTCGGGCGCGGGAGGCGCGCCTACTCCCAGTCGCCCTCGTAGAGCTGGAAGAGGACGCCGCCGGTGTCCCGCGGGTGGATGTAGACTTCCTTGTAGCGGTCGTAGTTGCGGCCGCCGAAGGGCTCGTAGCCGTGCTGCTTGAGCGCCTGCGTCGCCTTCTCCACGCTCTCCACCTCAAAGGTGACGTGGTGCAGGCCGGGGCCGCGTTCGCGCAGGAAGCGCTCCAGGAAGCTGTCCTCTCCCGAAGGCTCCAGCAGCTCCCACTGGGCGCCGCCGCCGGGGATGTCCAGCGTCACGCCGTTATAGCCGGCATGAGGGTTCTGGAAGCGGCCGGCCACCCGCATGCCGAAGAGCTGGGTCAGCATGGGCAGCCGCTCGTCCAGCTTCCGGACGACCATACAGACGTGGTCCATGCGCTTGATTCCCAGCACGTTCTCCTCCTCGTCTCACCCAGAACCCTTGGGATTATAGAGTGAGCTAAGGCTTTTACGATAGCCGTATTGGGACAAATTCGTAAAGATTCCTCCCAACCCCTTGACAGGGGCCGAAAACGTGGTAACCTGTTACTGAAATCACAATCGGGGGCCGTGACATGAGCGGCTCCATTCCCGCCGTGAGGGCGGGACTGCCGAATCCGTCCCGGAACGGGGGACCCATCACAGTGGGGTGAATCTCGCGCCAGCGAGTAGGGCAAGTGCCTTTCAGCCCGAACCCGTCAGCTAACCCCGGAGGCAGCCGAAAGGCTCCGTGCGGTATCTGGAGACGATTGAGGAGGGATGCTCAATGGTGAAGATTGCCCTGCCCCGGACCTGCCCTCGCTGCCGCGGCTCCATGATCCCGGAGCGCGACTGGTACGGCGAGTACTGCACCTGCCTGTCCTGCGGCTACGTGCACGAAGCCGTCTCTACTCCCCCTATCGACGTGCTGGATGAGGAGGAGAACGGCCACCGGCAGCGCCGCCGGCAGCCCTCCCACGGTAAGATCCGCCTCTAGGGACAACTCCCTTTCCCCCCGCCATGCGGCTAAGCGCCCTTCTCCCCGCCGGGGCGCTTCGCCGTCTCTCCGGACCGGCTACCGCTGCCTTCCCCTACGCACCTAGACATCGTCCTGGCAGCTTAGCTGTGCCGTCGCGCCATATCTGGCGAAATAGGGGGTTCCCCTCTCTAGCTATCAGGGATTTCCCTGATGGAGAGGATGGCGCATTCGGCGTACGATCCGCCCGTCGGTATCAGAGAGACGAGAGCGGAAGGCCCACGAGGAGCAAGCTCATGGAAGAGCGAGAGATGACTCCCTGCATCCATCGATGGGTGCTCGGTGAACCTCGTCGGGGGACGATCAAGGGGGTTTGCCGTCGTTGCGGCGCCCACAGGACATACCCTTCAGGCCTGGAGCTTCCGGCGGTGCCTCCAGAAGCCGAAGAGCTGGATGTCCGTCTCCCCCTGCTCGTCGCAGCGGCGTCCACCGCGGAAGAAGACGCTTAGGTCTAGGGCTTCGCGTTGGACGGCGCCGCTTTCGACTTGTCAGGAACAGACCGGTATGGTAGCGTCGCCGAAGAGCGAGACAACCGGTCACAATGACTAGCGAAGGAGCGCGACGCATGCAGTCCAACAACCCCGCCAAATCACTGACGAGCCGAGCCAAGGACGCCGCTGCCCGCCCCGGATGGACCCGGGCCAGCGGTCAGCGCATCCGCGTCCTCATCGCGGATGACCACGCCATCCTCCGGCAGGCGCTCCGCCGCCTGCTGGAAGGGCATCCGGAGGTGGAGGTCATCGGCGACGCCGCCAGCGGCCGCGAGGCGGTAGCGGCGACGGAGAAGCTGATGCCGGACGTGGTGCTGATGGACATGGTGATGCCCGGCCTCACCGGCCTGGAGGCCACCCGCCAGATCAGGAAGCGCTTCCCAAAGACCCGCGTCCTCATCCTCACCGGCTACATGGAGGACGAGCAGATCATCTCCGCCCTGCGCGCCGGCGCTTCCGGCTACGTGGTGAAGCGCTCTGACATGGAGGAGCTGCTGCTGGGCATTCAGGCCGTCCACCGGGGCAACACCTACTTCAGCGCCGCCATCTCCGACGGCGACGCCGTCAACCAGTACCTCTGGCAGGCGCGGAAGGAGGACAGCAAGGTTGGCTACGAGCTGCTCACCAGCCGCGAGCGAGAGGTGCTCCAGCTCATCGCTGAGGGATACTCCAACCAGCGCATCGCCCAGGAGCTCTTCATTAGTGTCAAGACGGTGGAAGCCCACAAGGCGCACATCATGAGCAAGCTGCACGCCCGCAACCGGACGGACCTGATCCGCTACGCCCTGCGCAAGGGCCTGGTGGGATTGGACGCGCCACCGGACGTGGTGCAGGAGGATGAGGAGTCGCGGCAGGCGGGCTAACGCCTGACCAACCGAGGCCGCCGCTCGTACGCGAGGCTGAGCATGGAGACCGCCCCCTTCGCCCAAGCGCCCATCCCCGAGGCGAGACCAGCCTCGCTGCGAGAGGTCTACCTGCGACGCCTGCGGCGCTTGCTCCGCCTCCGCCACCAGCACGAGCAGGAGCTGAACCGGCAGGGGATCCGCCTCCTGAACCACTCGGTCTTCGCCGCCTATTGCGACTGTCGCGCCATCGGCGTTGGAGAGGAGGCCCGCCAGATCCTGCGCCAAGCGAACGTCGCCCTCCGGCTGAATATGGTGGACGCCGCGCCAGGGTTTCGGGCTGAGGCCTCTCGACGCTCAGCCTGAAGGAGCCGGCCCGAAGCCTAAGGCGGCAGACCGGCGACCTGGGCGAAGGGAGCCCGCAAGACGCAACCACCCATGACCAGCAGAGCTACCGCATCCGGCCCCGGCCTGCTAGGCCAGGAGACCGGCCAGGTGTTGCTCCGGATGGCCGCCCAGGAGCGGGCGCTCCGCCGCGGCGCCCTCCGGATCTTCGCCGAGACGGAGGAGGGTGCGCTGCTGCGGGTGGCCCTGGACGTCGTGTCGTCGCTCCTGCGGGTGGATGTGGTCGCCCTGTACCTCCCCGCCGACGGGTCAGGCGGGCCCTCCTGCCGCGCCGTATGGCGCCAGGGTAGCTCCCGGCTGCTGCCGCCCAACGAAACGCCTGTGGACCTGCTGGCCGCCGATGTCCTGCGCCGGCGGGCGCCGCGCCTGTGCGGTCCCTGGTCGCCGGCCGGCGGCGCGCAGTGTGTATCGGCGCTGGCGGTGCCTCTCGAGTTCCAGGGGACAGCCCTGGGCGTCCTCATCGTGGGACGCCGCACGCCTGACCCGTTCCGGGACGACCACATCTCGCTGGTCTGCGCCGCCGGGCAACAGCTAGCCCTGGCTCTGCTGCGGCTTCGCGCCGCCGAGCGGCTGCGGACCGAGCTCGTCTCCATGGCCTGTCACGAGATCCGCACGCCCCTCTCCGCCCTGCAGGGCTTCACGGAGCTCATGCTCTCGCGGGACGTGCCGCCCAGCGACCAGCGGGACTGGCTCAACCTTATGCACCAGGAGGCGGTACGGCTGGCCACCCTCGTCGAAGAGATGCTGGACATGACTCGTGTCGAGTCGGGAACGGTGCGGCTGAACGTGGCGCTGGTCCAGGTGTGCGAGGTGGCCGCTCGCGTGGTTCGGCTCCTCGACGGCGACGGCCGGCGGGTGCACCTCGTGATCGAACGGGCGCCCACCGTGCTGGCCGACGGCGACAAGCTGGCCCAGGTAGTGACCAACCTGCTGCGCAACGCCCTCGACTACTCGCCGCCGGAGCGGGCGGTGGAGGTGGAGGTGGCCCGTCGCTGCCTGGGGACGGAAGGGGGAGAGGCCGGAACCGATGCCGCTCACGACTGCCGTCCTGCGGTCAGCGTGGCCGTGCGGGACGAGGGCATCGGCATGATGCCGGAGGAGCTGGGCCGGGCCTTCCAGCCCTTCTTCCGGGCCGGCGCGTCGCGCGAGCTGCTACCGGAAGGGAGCGGGTTGGGGCTGGCCATCGCCAAAGCCATCGTGGAGCGGCACCGGGGCCGCCTCTGGGCCCACAGCCAGCCCGGTCAGGGCAGCACCTTCGGGTTCTGCCTGCCCGCCCAGGCGCCGCCTCCAGCGGAGGGAGCAGCCTGATGCCTACCATCCTGGTGGTGGACGACGAGCCCACCATCCGCCTCCTCGTCCGGGCGGCGCTGGAGGGGACGGGTTACCGGCTGGTGGAAGCGAGCGACGGCTTCAGCGCCCTCCAGATGGCGCGCAGCGAGCATCCCGACCTCATCCTCCTGGACATCGCTCTGCCACGCCTGAGCGGCCTGGAGGTCTGCCGCCGGCTGAAGGAAGACCCTGCCACCGTTGCCACGCCCGTGCTCTTCCTCACCGGGTTCGCCCAGCAGGCGGAGCGCCGGGCGGCGGACGCCGCAGGCGGGCAGGGGTTCATCGCGAAGCCCTTTAGCCCCGCCGCCCTCGTCCGGCAGATCGCCGATACGTTGCGCTCGCGGGCCACGCTGGCCTCCCGCTGACAGCCTCGCCACTCCCTTCCACTTTTTCGGCGTACGACCCCTCACGTCCCCCTGTCTCCTGCCGATAACTCTTTTGCAGGGATGGAGCGACAGGAGCCTGAGCTCCCGTCGCCCGCAGCCTGTTGCACGGTCGCCGCTCAGGATGCAGCGCTTCGGCTCCCGTGCGGCGCTGAGAGGCAAGGAGAGGCAGATGCTCATTCTCACACGGAAGATCGACCAGGGAATCGTCATCTCAGGGAACATTCTGGTGCGCGTGCTTGGCGTGGAACGCGATCGCGTGAAGATCGGTATCTCCGCCCCGCTGGAGGTCACCGTGCTCCGCCAGGAGCTGCTGGAGCGCGAGGGGGAGGGTCAGCCCGCGAAGGCGGAGAAGTGGAACCGAAATAAGGAGGCCTCCGACCCGGCCCCGTCGGCCGTCAGCGCTCAGGAAGAACCACCGGCGAAGAAGAGCTAGCGAGCGACTACCGCCAGCGGCGGCCTTCGACCGGCCGTCCGAGCGGTTCTGCCGCCGCCCTCGATCACCCTGAGGCGCGGCGGCTCTGCTTCTGCCCACCCGAACACAGGCCGGGGCACCTCTATCGGCTCCTCGAAGCTCATAGACTGGCGCGCCGCCCACCAGAGTGCGGCCACCCGCGCCCAGCGGTCGCCGTTGGCCGGCGAACGGTCAGCCGCCGCCACAGCGCTGAGAAAGCGATTCACCTCTTCCACCACGAAGTCGTGGCCGGCTGCGGCCACCATCCGCTCTCCCCGGCCCTCGCCCGACGGTGCCGCGGCAGGCGCTTCCACCGAGAAATCCTGCTCACCGCCGCCCACGATGCGCAGGGAAGCGACAGGGCCCAGGTCGTCCAGGATCATGGTACGGTCCGCGGTGACGGCCACCACCTGGCGGGCGCTGGTCGCCTCCGCCAGACTGACCGTGCACTGCACCAGGGGGCCCTCGCTGTACTGGAGGATGAGGAAGGCGGCGCACACGTCGCCTACCTCGTCTCGACGGCCGGCGGCGGCGGTCACATAGCGTGGTTCGCCGTCCAGCAGCGCCTCACAGATCGCCAGCTCCTCGGTGGCCAGCTCGTCGATGCGGACCAGGCCATCGTGCTGGGCCAGGCAGAGGGTGCGCAGGTAGACGGGACGCCAGAAGGGCTCTCTCCCCGCCAGCAGGCGGCGGAGGAAGGCGAAGCCAGGCCGGTACTGGAACGGCTCCACGAAGCGCAGGAGACGCTCCTGACGCCGGCTCAGCTCGTTCAGGGTGGCGGCCTGCCACGGGTTGAGAGTAAAGGGCGCAGCATAGAGCACAGAGACGCGGGCCAGCAGCGCCTCCTTCGCCCGCGTGAAGGGGTCGCTGACGCCGGGGGCGAGCACGAGGGCATCGATCTCGCCTGCGAGCTGCTGGGGCAGCGGGCGCAGATCGGCGCGCTCTCGCAGGGCGGAAGTCCAGCGCTCCGCCTGGTCGCCCTCACCCAACAGGGCCACACGCAGGGAACAACGGTCGCTCATAGGGGCAGCATAGCGTGCCTTGGGGGGGATGACCTTTGGGGAAAGACCTCAGTTGGGATGGCGGGCGCCCCGATTTTCGGCTACGCGGCGTCCCTGAGCTCTTCGGTGAGGACGGTACGGAGGCGGCGGATGGCCCGGTGGCGGAGCTGGGACGCTCGCGACTCGGAGATGCCCAGCGCCTTGCCGATGCTCTTCAGGGAATGGGAGCGCATGTAGTAGAGGCGGACGATGGTGCGCTCCCGTTCCGGGAGCTGCTCTACCGCCTCATGCAGCATGTGCTGGATCATCGTGTCCTGCGCCATCGAGTCGGGGTCGACGCCGGGGTCGTCGTCAGCCATCTCCCAGAGCTTTTCGGTGTTGCCGCTGACCGCCGTCTCCGCCAGGCCATCCAGCGAGACGACGCGAATGTTGCTGGTGCGCAGCGTGGCGAGGAACTCCGGCTTGGAGAGGCCCATCTGCTCTGCCAGCTCCGCCTTGGTCGGGGAGCGGCCCAAGCGCGCGTGGAGAGCGGCGCTCGCATGTTCGACATCGCTGGCGAACTTCTGAAGGGAACGGGGCAGGGGGTGGGCGGACCGCAGCGCGTCCAAGATGGCGCCGCGGATGCGAGGCAGGGCATAGGTGGAGAACTTGGCGCCGCGTTCGGGGTCGAAGGAGTGGTACGCCTCAATCAGCCCCTGGACGCCGAAGCTGACCATGTCTTCGTACTGGAGGATGCCGGCGCTGGAAGAGCCGACGGCGATGCGGTTCACCGCATGACGGACCAGCGGCATGTAGTCTTGAACGAGCTGAGTCAGATCGTTCGTGAGGCGGCGCGTTTGGTCGTTGTCTTGCTGCTCTCGCCGCGGCCCAGCCGAGCGCCGGGAACCGCTACCAGGTGATGTGCTCCGACCGTTGGAACGGGGCAAGCAGCACCTCCGGAACTGACTGTCGCCGGGCGTGCGGCCCGACCACAGACACGATCTCCGACATGACCAGTATCGGGGCAGCCAGACGCCAGACCTATGCGGAGAATCCCCAAGCCCAACGGCGATCGGGCCTGAGAATCAGCAAATTTTTGCCTACATCTAGAGGGAGATGGGGAAGGACCGCGTTGGGAGCTCCTGGCCGGCGCTCGTTTGCGCCCCACCGCCGCCTGTCGCAGAATGGGGAGGCACGGAGAGCCGGGTGGCGCAGGATGACTACGAGCTGCCGATTCCGTCGTTTTCTCCGCACCTGCGGCCAGCCGGGCGTCGCTCTCTGCCAGTACTGCGGCGACAGCTTCTGTGAGCAGCACGGCAGCCGTCTGGCGGACGGCCAGGAGATCTGCAACCGCCCTCTCTGCCAGCAGAAGAAGGCGGACCTGGAACGCTACTTCGTCCACAAAGAAGCCGTAGCCCTGCGCAACGGCGAGCGCCTGTGCGGCAACCCGAGCTGCGGCCGGGCGCCCGCTGGCCAGTGCTCCAAATGCCGGGGTTTCTTCTGCCTCCCTCACTTGGAGGCCCAGGAGGTTGAGGAGCGGCGCGGCTCCACCGTGCTCCGCGTGCGCGGCTCCCTCTGCCGCCACTGCGTCAGCCGGCGGCGGCTCTGGTCACAGGGACAGGCGACGGGATGACCTGTCTTGGTCCTCTGCGGCGGCTGGCACAAGTCGCAGCAGCTTCCCGGTTCCGGATTCCGGGCACCAGATGGCGCCTTGGGCGTCCTCCAGGAGGGTGCGGCAGCCGGCGTTAGGGGTGGGGATATCGTATTCCTCGAACGTCCGCGACTGAGGGTCGAAGCGGGCGATCTTGTTGGCTCGGAACTCGCTCAGCCAGACGGTACCGTCCCGGGCGACAGTGATGGCGTAGGGCTGGGCGTCCGGCGTGGGGACCTCGAACTCCTCGAACCGCTGCTGGCGGGGGTTGTAGTAGCCCAGCTTGCCGGCGTTGTACTCCGTGAACCAGAGGTCGCCGTTGGCATCCGCGGCGATGCGCCGCGCGCCCTGTCCGGGCGTCGGAGGCGAAAGCTCGGTCAGCTCCCGTGTCGCCGGGTCGTAGCGGCCGATGCGGTGGCTCTCTAGCTCCGCCCACCAGACCACGCCCCCGGGGTCGATGGTGATGCCGTAGGGCACGGAGCCTTTGGTGGGCAACGGCACCTCTTCGATCCGGCCCGTCTCGCGGTCGAGGTGGCCGATGGCGTCCCCCCGCGCCTCGGTGAACCAGAGGTCGCCCTCGCGGTCGAAGGCGATGCTGTGGGGGCCGGTGTTGGGCGAGGGGATGGCGAACTCGGTGAACTGCTCCGTCGCCGGGTCGAAGCGGGCCAGCTTGCTCAGCCCGATGTAGGTGATCCAGACGAAGTCCTCGGGGTCGACGGCGATGCCGTGGGGTTGGGCGTCGGCGGTG
>MGOB01000053.1:21724-25118 GCA_001796995.1 Chloroflexi bacterium RBG_16_68_14
CACTCTCGGAACGTTCCCGCCACCGAGTCGAACATGCCCAGCTTGTTGGCCAGGAGCTCCGTGAACCAGATGCGGCCCTGCCCATCGATGGCGAGGGAGTGGGGGGAGCCGTCGCGCGTAGGGATCTCGAACTCAGCGATGGCCTCCTGCCCGGCGGAAGGGCCCGTGACCGTCGCCATCGAGGCCGTCGTCCCGGCCGTCGGTGCCGGCGCCGTGCCTCCCGCTGCTGTGTCGTCACCGCTGCCGTCGCCATCGGCGCGGCAGGCGACGGCGAGCAGCAGGGGCAAGGTGACGAGCAGCGCCGCCCCCCGACGAGTCGGGGCACCCCTCATGGGACGAAGCGCTCCGGGGTGACGACGATGAGCACGCGCCGCTGCTGCCGCAGCAGCTCCTCGAAGTTCTCCGGCAGCGGCCGGTCTGACATGCTCCGGAAGATCTCCGCCGTGCCCTCTACGATATCCGACTCCTCGATCCGGGCGCGGCCGAACACGGTTACGTAGGGCCGGCCCTGGGGGCGCAGGATGCAGAGGGAGACCTGGGGATGACGCTGGATGTTGTGGTACTTGGCCCGGTCGCGCGTGGTGGAGATGAGGATGCGCCCGTCCTGGTAGACGTAGTTGATGGGCGTGAGCTGCGGGCTGCCATCGCGGCGCAGGGTAGCCAGGATGGCCAGCCGCTCTTCCCGAAGGATCTGCTCTTGTTCCGGGGTAGGCTGCATCGGGAGGGGCTAGACCTTGAGGGCGAGCAGCTCTCGCGTCAGGCGACCGCCGTCTTGCAGGTGTACTCGCACGTCAATGAGGCGCACTTTGAGCGGCCGGCCTTCCCCCTGGTGGATGTACAGCTCGTCGCCCTTCTGGAACCGGTAGTCGCTGGTGAAGCGCGCCAGCAGGTTCTGCTTCTTGGCCGTAAAGGGGTCTGATTCGTAGATCTCCGTCTCCACGCGCCAGCTCCTGCACGATAGGCTGCGCCCATAGTAGCAGGCACGGGGGCCGCTGGTCGAGAGGTAGGGAGATTCGCCCCGCCGACAGGGGAACCTGCGAAACAGGGTTTTCCCCTATATCCCCACCCTTAGGGCGTCGTCGATAATCGAGGCAACAGAAGCAGCTAACGCTCGGACCAGCCGGTACAAGGAGGTACTTCATGGCCGAGGAAGCGATCAACCATGAGGTGTCCGGCCTGGTGAGGGAGTTGGACGGCGCCCTCGCCAACCTGGACTCGGCCCTCGCGCAGGCCAGCCACTCCATCTCGATCATCCGCAACAACATCGCGCAGATCGCCACGCTGGCTGAGACGGTGCACGAGATGGAGAAGGCCATCGCCCTCGCCCGCCAGAGCCTGAACCTGCCCTTGGGCGCCACCCGGCAGGCGGTCATGCCGCCGTCGCCGCGGTTGCGGCCGGTGCCGCCGCGGGAGCCGATGCCGGAGCCCTCCTACCGCCAGGAGATGGCTGCTGGGCCGCTAGCACCGCCCTCCTACCCCTACCGTCAGGAAATGGCCGCTGGGCCGACGGCTCCGCTCTCCTACTATCAGGAGCCGGCCAGCAGGCCGATGCCGCCGCCTCAGCCTGAGCCAGCCTTCCACGAGGCGGCGCCACAGCAGCCCATGCATCAGGTGGCATGGGACCAACCCGCGCAGGAAGTGCCCGCAGCCGAGCCGACCGTCGCCCCTCCGCAGTCTCGGCCGGGCCGTCCCGTCTCCCATTGCCTCCGGCTGGGCGTCCACAGCAGGGTGGGCTCCCTGGACCTGAAGGCGGTGGATGGAGCGGTAAACGAGAACCCGGCCGTGGTGGACGTGGCCTTGCTGGACTACGATGGCCGGCACGCCACGCTGAAGCTCTGGATCAACGGTTCGGCAGACCCCATCGGCGTGGGGGAGGCGCTCATGGGGAGCCTCCGGCGCCGCCTGGGCGATGAGCGCGAGGCCGACGTGCGCATCGAGTTCGAGGAGGCGGCCGCCTAGGGAGCTGCGCGCTCCCTCTGGCGCACGGTCTCTTCCTCTGATTCCCGCCAGGGCTACATCGCAACGGCGCTGCCAGGGCCCTGCGGTCCCTCCTCCTCCTCCCAACTGTTGCGCTGGGACGTCGCGTGCGGCGCATCCTGCGCTGGTTCATGGCCGAGGCGTGCCTGGGCGGCGGCGATCAGCTCTTCCGCCGTCTCTCCGTCATCTCGCAGCGTTGCGATGGCGCAGCCAAGCTCGACGTGCAGGTCCGGCAGGTTAGCGTGGGGAAGCTGCACCGTCTCCAGCCCAGCCCGCAACCGCTGTTCTGCCCGCCAGGCGCCTTCCCTGTCCGCTTCCACAAGGATGGCCGCGAACCCATCCTGGCCGGAGGCGGCCAGGAAATCGGTCTCGCGCATCGCGTCCGGGAGCCGGGCAGCCACGTAGCGAAGAACCCGCTCGGCAAGAAAGCGGCCGTAGCGGGTGCGCAGTTGGGCCAGGTTACACACGCGGGCCAGCAGGATTGAAAGGGGGCGCTGGTGGCGGCTCGCGCGGCGCACCTCCAGTCGCAGCTCCTCCAGAAAGCGTCGTTCGTCGTAGACCCAGCGAACCGCATCCAGCTCGCCCCGCTTGCGGCCGGCCTCCTTCTCGCGCAGGTTGGCCAGCGCGACAGCAAGGTGACGAGCCAGGATCTCTGCGTGCGTCAGAGAGGAAGACGGGTCGGCCGGCATCAGCAGCACAAGCAGACCGGAGCTCGCTCCGCCCCAGTACAAGGGGGCCAGCCACGTCTGAGCAACGCCCAGCGCGCGCTCCGCGTCGCGCAGCTTGTCGTAGGGCAGAGGCCACGGCAGTGCCTCGTCGAGGCCGGCCAGTGCGACGGCGTGCCCTTGTTGGATCGTGGACAGGACGATGGGGTGTTCCCGGGGGTCGAACTTCAATGCCGCGACTTCTGTGCCCAGGACCTTGCTGAGCTTCGCGAGAGCCCGCTGGCGGATGCTGGAGGCCGGTCTTTCGCCGGCAAGCCCCCCAGCATCATCCGCGATGTAGAGCAGGCTGTAGAGGGCACCCAGACTGCGCTCAGCAACCGTTGTAGCGGCCTCCACCAGCCAGCCCCGGTCCGGGGCGCTGTGCACGGCGAGCAGCAGTTCCAACAAGGACGATGCCAGCGCATCGGCGGGAATGGAAGTTGGTTCCTTCATCGGCGTCACCTTCGGCTACCCCTACCAGCGCCCCTGCTGCCGTTCCAGCGACTGGATCAGGTTGGCCAGGGAGGCCGCCATCTGGCCCACCGTGCCATCGAGCCGACCAACGGCCGCCTCCAGCTCTTCCAGCGCTGCGGGAGCCGGCCTGCTCTCCAAGGCCACCATATCGAGCAGGTCACGGGCCATCTCCTGCAAACGGCGCTGCTGGTCGAGGAGGAGCTCTGCCTGCTGGCGCAGCTCCGGCCACTGGCCACCGT
>MGOB01000053.1:25165-26091 GCA_001796995.1 Chloroflexi bacterium RBG_16_68_14
GCCGCCGGGCCAGCTCTTCTACGCTTAGCGCCGACCGGGAAGCGGCCTGAGCGGCGTCGCTGGCGTGCTGGAACAGGCGCCAGGCGCCGACGCTCGCCAGGACCGCCAGGGCGAGGACTGCGACCAGTCCGATGATTACCCCGGCGACCGCAGCAGCAAGGACAAACGCCTCTCCGCCAGTCACGCTCCGCGCTCCTTTGGTAGCCCGCCCCGGCTCCCTCCTTTCGGGATCGATGCGTAGATGCCTTCCTCCTAAAGGGATGATCGGTCGCGGGTTGGCGCCCCTAAAGGCTAGCTCCCCAGGCTGCCACCCTCACGGTGGGTCTGCTACCATGGGGAAGCGATGGGCATACGCAGGCTCCTCGCCACCCTCGGGCTGCTGGCGGTGCCGCCGCTGGGCCTCGGCTACGCCTTCGAGTCGCTGGTGCGGCGCAACCTGTACCGCACCGGGCCCTACCAGCGGGGCGTGCCGGAGGCGACGGGCGTGCCCTTCGAGCAGGTACGCTTCTGGACCGCCGATGGGCAGGAGCTGGAGGGATGGCTCTTCCACGGCGGTTCTTCCCAGGAAGAACCGGCCACCATCCTCTTCATGCACGGCACCAACTATAACGCCAGCGACATGTGGGCCACCGAGGAGCGGGCGCGGCTCTTCGGCGGGTTCATGCGCGGCATCGGCTGCCGGCTCTTCGTCTTCGACTACCGGGGCTACGGCGCCAACGACGGCCAGGCCTCGGAGCAGGGCACCTACCTGGATGCGGAGGGCGCCCTCGCCTACCTGCACAACCGCCGGGAGATCGACCCCGCGCGCATCGTCTTCTACGGCTTCTCCATGGGCACCGGCGTGGCGGTGGAGCTGGTCCTGCGCGAGCCGTGCGCCGGCCTGGTGCTGCGCGCCCCCTTCACCTCCATCCGCGATCTGGTGCACG
>MGOB01000054.1:0-2961 GCA_001796995.1 Chloroflexi bacterium RBG_16_68_14
GAGCCGCCCGCGGCGGCAGCGGCGGCCGCGGACGCGCATGGGTGGCCCGCAGAGGAGCCGGCTGCCTTCGAGGAGGCGGAGCTGCTCCCGGAGACGCCGCCGGTGGACGAGGCGCCGGGAATCAACGAGAAGCCATCTGCCTTCGAGGAGCCTGAGCCAGAGAGCGACAACGATGCCTTCGAACCCCGCGAGGAGACCGATAACCTGCTCGGACGCAGGCGCTGGAAGCAACGCGAGGGCCCGTTCCGGGGCTTCGGCTCGCCGCCGGGCAAGTTCTAGCGCTGGCACTTCGGGCAGTAGTGGGTGCTACGGCCGCCCACCCTGACCCGCTTGATCGCCGTCCCGCAGACGTAGCAGGGCTCGCCGGTGCGGCGGAACACCTTCACCCGTAGCTGGTGCATCCCCTGCTCCCCCTCCGCGTCCACGTAGTCGCGGAAGCTGGAGCCGCGGTCTTCCAGCGCCTCCATCAGCACCGTGCGGACCGCCCGCTGAAGCCGCTCGGCGGCGCGACGCGATAGCGCCTTCGCCGCCTTTGCCGGACGGATGCCCGCCTCAAACAGCGCCTCGTCGGCGTAGATGTTGCCGATGCCGGCGACCGCCCCCTGGTCCAGGAGCACCGCCTTCACGGGCGCGGAGCGCTTCGCCAGCAGGCGGTGGAGCTCCTGCGGGCCGAACGCCTCAGCCAGCGGCTCCGGCCCGAGCTTCCCCACGACTTTCGACTCGTCATCCACAAGCCACATCGTGCCCAGCTTGCGCAGGTCCACGTAGCAGAGGTGGCTGCCATCATCCAGGCGGAAGCGGGCGCGCAGGAAGCGCTCCTGCGGGCAGCCGCCGCGGGAGTGGATGAGGCCGCCGGTCATGCGCAGGTGGACGATCCAGGTGAGCCCGCCGTGCAGACGGATGAGCAGGTACTTCCCCCGCCGGTCCAGCTCCTCGATCCGGCGTCCGGCCAGGCGGCGGCAGAAGGAGTCCGCGGCCTCGCCCTGGACGAGCTTCGGGGCGTCCGGCGAGACCCACGCCTCGGCCACCGTGCGGCAGACGATGCGCGGCGTCAGGTCGCGGCGGATCGTCTCTACTTCCGGCAGCTCAGGCATGCCCTAATCAAACCAGAGAACCGGGGAACCGGCAAACCCTTACCCTTTGTCATTGTGAGCGCAGCGAAAAATCCCGGAGAGGGCGACACCCTTCGCTTCGCTCAGGGTGACAGACCCGCAGCCGCTCGCCCTGAGCCTGTCGAAGGGCGAACGGCAAGCGGACCTCGGCCAGCTGGCACGGTTGCGCTAGCGGCTTCTCAGTCGCTCAATAATCTGGTCTAACTGAGCAGCAGTATTGGGGTCATTAGTAATGAGTTTAAGCTCCTGCAGATCTTCAACGGCGTCTTGAGCCCAATTGTCGGGATCATCGGCACGAGAGAGAGCCACGTCCATGTCAGCCATGGCCCCCTGAGAATCGCCCAGCATGGCTCGGGCGAGCCCCCGGTTGTAATAGGCTGCCGCCAGATCGGGGTCCAGATCGATGGCGCGCTGAAAGTCCGCCGCGGCAAGATCGTATTTGGACAGGTTGAGATAAGCGTAGCCGCGGCCTTGGTATGCGGCCACCGCGTCCGGCGTGAACCGCAAGACAAAAGAGTAAGCTTCGACAGCCGCGCGAAAGGCATCCCTATCCCGATAGATGTTGCCTGCGCAAGGTACTTCTCAGCGGCTTCGTCCTCTCTACCTTCGCGGAGAAGCTGCTCAGCCTCCTGCTCATAACGGAAGGCGGTGCCGAAGTTAGGGCCGGCCATCGTGATCATGGCAAGAAGCAAGAAAAGGAAGAAGAAGAGCGTGACCACGAACGTTAGCGCCATAGGCGTGCTGAGGGCGGGTAGCGAGGTAAAGCGCCGGGAGGCGCTCCCCTCCTTGGCCCCGACGTTGCGCCCCTGCTTGTAGCACAGCGTGGGGAGGTGCACGAAGGCATACCAGCCCAAAACGGGGACGAGGCTCACTAACCCCCAGCCCACGACTTTTCTGACGAATTTGGGGTCCGGCTCGTCGCCGAGCTTGTGACCCATGCCGTCACGTCTCCCCCGTCTGTAGGCCCAGTAGGATAGCACTGCCAGCCAGATGATGTAAGGGACAAGGAGGAGGACAATGCTAACGGTGTACAGAAGAAGCAGCGTCCCACCGGCAAGCCACCCAAGCCAGCGAGGCACCGCCCGGAACCCCTGCGTCGCGCTGTAGCCTACAAGCGCAGAGCGCCCACGCCCGCGACATCTGCCTTCGTCCGTTGGCGGCTTTCCGAACTCCAACTCGCCCCCCTAGCGGACGAGGCCAAACCTCGGTCGCTTTCACCCACGCGGCCCGCCCGGACGGCTCCATTATCGTTACCGTAGCAGGCAAGTCAAGCCTGAACGAGGGTGACCTTCAGCACGCTCTCAGAGGATCTTCCCGAGCCGAAGCCTATCCCCCCATCTCCTCCACGCCGGTCGCCTCCCCGTACTCCATCTCCCCCCAGTTCCGCCCCACCTTCGTGTCGATCTTCATCGGCACCTTCATCTCCAGCGACTGCGGCATTATGTCAACCGCCAGCGCCCGCACCTCCTCCAGCTCGTCGCCGGGACACTCGAAGATCAGCTCGTCGTGCACCTGCAGCGTCATCAGGCTGCGCAGCTTCCGCCGTTCCAGCTCGTCCTGGATGCGGTTCATCGCGATCTTGATGATGTCGGCGGCGGTCCCCTGCACCGGCATGTTGATCGCCGCCCGCTCCGCCGCCTGCCGCACGTTGAAATTCCCCGAGTTGATCTCCGGGATGTAGCGCCGCCGCGCGAACAGCGTCTCCGCGTAGCCCAGCTCTCGCGTCCGCTTCACCGTCTCCTCGACGTAGCGCTTGATCCCAGGGTACTTCTCGAAATAGGTGCGGATGAACGTCGCCGCCTCCTCGCGCGGGATCTTCTCGCGGACGGACAGGCCGTACTCGCTGAGG
>MGOB01000054.1:3076-3998 GCA_001796995.1 Chloroflexi bacterium RBG_16_68_14
GCCGGAACGCCTCCACCAGCGCCGGGTCGTCCGTGATGTGGGCCATGATCCGCAGCTCGATCTGCGAGTAGTCCGCCGAGAGCAGGTGCGGGTCCGGACCGACGTCGCGGGCGACGAACGCCCGCCGCACCTCCTCGCCCAGGGCGGTGCGGACGGGGATGTTCTGGAGGTTCGGGTTGCTGGAGGAGAGGCGGCCGGTGGCCGCGCCCGCCTGGTTGAACTCCGTGTGCAGCCGGTTGGTCTCAGGGTTGACCAGCGCCGGCAGCGAGTCCAGGTAGGTCGACTTCAGCTTCGTCAGCTCGCGGTAGGAGTAGATCAGCTCGATCACGTCGTGCAGGCCGCGGAGCCCCTCCAGCGCCTGCGCGTCCGTGGTGTAGGCGCCGGTCTTCAGGCGGCGCGTCTTCGGCAAGTGCAGCTCTTCGAACAAGACGTGGCTGAGCTGCTGGGGCGAGCCGATGTTGAACTCGTGGCCGACCGACTTGTATATCTCGTCTTCTATGCGGTCGATCTCCCCCGACAGCGTGGCCGAAAGCTCCCGCAGAGCGCCGACATCGATGGCGACGCCGTTCAGCTCCATGCGGGCGAGCACCGACAGCAGGGGCATCTCGATCTCGCGGAAGAGCTTCGTCATGCCCAGACGCTCCATCTCCGGCTCCAGGACGGAACGCAGGCGGCCGGCCATATCAGCGTCGGCGCAGGCGAAAGGGGCGACTTCGGCCGGGTCCCGGTCTCCGACGTCCATCACGAGCTGGGCGCCGCGCCGCCTGCCGCCGGCCGGGTCGCGCTCCGGCATCTCAACGCCGAGGCGGCGTGAGACGAGCCAGCGCAGGCTGAGGGAGCCCTCGCCGGGGCGGGCGCCGCCGCCCTCGCCGAGGAGGAAGGACGCGATCATCGAGTCGAATGCGAGGCCGCGCGGCCAGAT
>MGOB01000054.1:4079-5408 GCA_001796995.1 Chloroflexi bacterium RBG_16_68_14
GAGCCGGCCGAGGACGGCGGCGGCGTCCAGGGAGACCTGCCTGCCAGCAGGCACGGCGTTGCCGCCGCGAGCCAGCGGCACGTAGAACGCCTCGCCGGGCGCCAGCGAGAACGAGAGTCCGAGGAGACGCGCGGTCATCGGCTGCGGGCCGAGCGCCTCGCAGGCGAAGGCGAACCCGCCCGCCCGCGCCAGCCGCTCCGCCAGCGACTCCAGCTCCCGCTCGGTCTGCACTACCACGTAGCGCTCTTCCACGCTCGTCGCCGCGGCTGCGGGCGCGCCCGCCGAGGGCGCCGCCCCCTCCGGCAGCCGTTCGATCAGGCTGCGGAACTCCAGCTCCCGGAACAGCGCCAGCAGGCTCTCGCGGTCGTAGTGGGTGGCGAGCTCGGCGGCGTCGAGGTCGAGGCGGGCGGGCGCCTCGTGGACGATGGTGGCGAGGTGCTTGCCCTGCCGGACCTGCGCCTCGTGCTCCCTCAGCGTCTCGCGGAGTCTGGGCGGCGCGACATCCTCGATACGCTCGTACAGCTTCTCGATGCTGCCAAACTGCTCGACCAGCCGGGCAGCGGTCTTGTCGCCGACGCCGGGCACGCCGGCGATGTTGTCGGAAACGTCGCCCTTGAGCGCCTTGAGGTCGGGCATCTGCTCCGGCAGAACGCCGTAGCGCTTGCGCACGTCCTCCGCGCTTTCGTAGACCACGGAGTCGCGCTGGTAGGGGCGGTACATCCAGAGCCGGACGCCGGGCCGGACGAGCTGGGCGATGTCGCTGTCCAGGCTGACCAGGTAGGTCTCCACGCCCTGCTCCGCCGCCTGCGTCGAGAGCGCGCCCAGCAGGTCGTCCGCTTCGTACTCCTCATCCTCGTAGATCGGGAAGCCGAACGCCTCAATCACCTCGCGGCAGCGGTCGAGCTGGGCCCGCAACTCGTCCGGCATCGCCACGCGGGTCGCCTTGTACGCCTTCGATATCTTGTGGCGGAAGGTGTCCTTCCCCTTGTCGAGGGCGACGATGACGTGGGTGGGCTTCAGCTCCTGCATGACCGAGAGGAGCGTGTTGGCGAGGCCGTAGACGGCGCTCACGACCTCCCCCGTCCGGCGCACGGTAAGCGGGGCGTCCTTCATGCCGTGGAAGGAGCGGTGGATGATCCCGTGGCCGTCGATGAGGAGAAGCCGCCCAGGCGGGCGCTCGTCGGAGCGGGGCTTCGTGGGGGCGTTCACGCGGCGATTATAGCAGTCCGCGCCCGCGGGAGGCTCCGAGGGGCGACCTGCCCGGCGGCCCTAATTCAGGACGGCAGCGCTGACGGAATAGATGGGGGGAAGCGTCGCGGTGAGGCGGCG
>MGOB01000055.1:0-3273 GCA_001796995.1 Chloroflexi bacterium RBG_16_68_14
GGCTTGTCGGCGGGGAGGATCGCCTGGAGCACCTCCAACTGGAAGGTGGGGAAGACCAGCGTTTCGGGGGAAAGCTGCTTTACCGCCTGGTACGCCTCGTGGTAGAGGGTGACGAAGTGCTCGAAGTCCTCCGGCTGACGCTGTTGGTAGCTGTTGATCTCCACCCCCAGCGCCAGGTACTTGGGCTGGTAGTTCTCGGCCACGTACTGGGCGTAGACGATGAAGGCGCGGCGGACGTCTTCGTTCGCAAAGCCGGCCCCGCGCAGCTCGATTGGCAGGTCGACGAGCTCGCCGCGCCCCACTGCCGCGTTGGTGGGATCGATGGCGACGAAGAGGTCGAGCCCGTGCTCCTTGGCCAGCTCGATCTCCCGCTGCGTGGCCCGCACCATCTCTTCTGAGAGGTCGCCGCTGATCATCTCCTCCCAGGGCGGCGTCCGCTGGATCAGGATCACCTCGCCGCTGCTCGCCGCCAGCTCGAAGGCGTGGGCGTAGCTCTCCTCCGTCAGCTCTGGGGGCAGCGAGCTGAGCCCCATGGCGAAGGTACGCGGCGGCCCGGCCCCGGTAGGAGTCGACGGCGGGCCCCGTTGCCCGCTGCCGCCGCAGGCCGACAGCGCCAGCCCCAGGATCAGGAGGGCCGGGTAGAGCCAGAAGGCGCGGCGCCCCATTGCGCTAGCTCGCTGATTGTACCGCCCTTCGGATGGGTGTCCAAGCGAGGCTGCCCGAGACTGTGAATCGCATTTGCTCAGCGCGACCTAAAGCAGGCTGACAGGGGTGTCCCAGTTCTCCGAGCGACAGGCTTCAGCCTGTCGCCGTCAGGCTGAAGCCCGGCCCGCAGTGTAATTCAGCACCATCGGTGCAGCTAATCTCTAGGGTGATGCGCCTGGCCAAATAGGGGCCGCATCCCATCTCCTTGCGGGAGACGCCTAATGCCGCCCGCCGCATGCGCTGGTACGCTCACGACGTGGTCGCACAGTCGTCCCCCTCCGCTAGCCTGTTGCAAGAAGTCCGCGGGTTCGTGTCTCCCGCCCAGGCGTCCGCCCTGCTGCGGCGCGCAGGTCAGATCCTGGGCGTAGATACCGCAGCGGCGGGCCACCGTGATGAGCTCATGAGCCGCTGCCGCGCCCTCGCCGGCGAGGGCGATCTGGTGCAGGAGATGGCGGAAGAGATCGCCCGCGAGCTGGCCTCTCGCTAGCCCCCAACTCTACACTCCTAGCGCGCACTCACCTACCCTGCCTTTCAGATCCGCCGTTGACCCGCTCGAAGGCATGTGCCAGAATCGAGCGGGAGAAGTATGTCTGAGGGTGCCTCGGTAACTCTGATGGAAGCAGCTCGGCTCTACCTGGCGGCGCTGGCGGACGAGGAGCGGATCGCCAGCCAGGCGGAGGTGGAGCGCTTCGTGCGCTGGTGCGGTGCGGACCGCGCCTGCGACCAACTGCGCGGCCAGGAGATCGCCAATTACGCCGAGACCCTCAGCGGCAGCGTCACCGACGCCTCCCGCCGCGCCGAGGCGGTGCGAAGTTTCCTCGCCTTCGTCAAGAAGGCGGGCCACACCTCGACCAACCTGGGAACCCATCTTCGCCTGCGCAAGACGTCGCCAACGCGGCCCGGCGCACGCGGTCCGGCGCCCAAGGAGGTGCAGCTCAGCGAGGAGGAGAAGGCCAAGCTCGCCACCGAGCTGGAATCGCTGAAGGCCCGCCGGCCCAAGATCGTGCAGGACATCCAGCGGGCGATGGCGGACAAGGACTTCAGGGAGAACGCACCGCTGGACGCCGCCCGCCAGCAACAGGCCCACGTGGAGGGACGCATCCGAAGGCTGGAGACGATGCTGGCGCACGCTGTCATCGTCCAGCAGGGCGTCGCCCCTTCTGGCCAGGTTGTCGAGTTGGGCAGCACCGTGCTCCTGCGCGATCTCAGATCGGGCGCCGAGGTCACCTACACGGTGGTGCGCCCGAGCGAGGTGAACGCCGCCCAGGGGCGCATCTCCTCCGAGTCGCCGGTCGGGCGGGCACTCCGGGGCCGGCGCACGGGCGACGAGGTGGAGGTGGCCGTTCCCTCCGGCACCCGGCGCTTCAGGATCGAGCGCGTCGAGGGATAGCGCGGCGGCGCGCTCTTCTTCTCCTAACCGCCCCCTTTTCGCTGCAGGCCGTACGGGCTTTTCCTAATTTCCTCCCGAAAAATCGGGGAAAGAGGCTCAAACTTTTGGTGAGACGGCCGAATGATCGGAGTGTACCTCCTTTCGTATGGTCAGGGGGGACAAGGAACGGACGCTCCTGGAGGTGCGTGATGCGAATGGTCGGCGATATCAAATGCTATCACTGCGGGCACATCAGCGGGCAGGTAGAAGGCACCCGCGCCGATCGCCTGGTGATCCACACCTTCAAGCCGCGGCCGGGCTACCAGGGGCCGCTGCCCCAGAAGGGCCAAAGGCTGCGCTGTGAGCGGTGTCAGGGCCCGGTCTATCTGGAGGATCTGCGACCGGTGCCTGATGAGCTTCCTTCGGTGCTCCTGCCGACGTCTGGAAAGCGCAGCCGGTCCTCTCGCACCAAGGCCGCCTGACCGGGGCGCTGAGGGGCAGAATTTACTATGAAGGCATGTTGACGATACGAGGATAGGGCCTACGTCGATCCACTTCATCGCGCAGCCCGCCCCACGATACCGGGGCGGGCTGCGTATCTTTCTTGTATAGATAGTGTGATGCGTTTGCCCTAATATCTAATCGGTACGCATCTTGCTGGTGCGTCGAGCAGGTGCTACAATCCGCACGATTGTACCCGCCTTCTCGGGCGGTAGTCTGCTGTCTCACGGGGAGATCACAGATATGCGTTGCTGCCCAGGCAGGGCGAGAGCATTCCACGCTGGCCTTTCGATGGCGCTGCCGGCGTCTCTGATGTGGTGCCACGAGGCAACTTGGTGAAGGTCCACTGGTTCCACGCAGTGCAGATCCTGGCGGCTGTCCTCCTGCTCGCCACCCTCGCCCTCATGGTTGGCTGTGGCAGCTTTGGCGGCGCTCAGAACACCTTCGCCCCGGAGGGTGATGTGGCGGAGAAGCAGCGAGACCTCTTCATGCTGGTCTTGTGGCCGGCCATTGCGATTCTCGTCCTCGTCGCGGGGGTGCTGACCTACGCCCTCGTGCGCTTTCGCCGCCGGCGGGAGGACGAGTTGCCTCCCAGGCAGGTCCACGGGAACCCGCGCTTGGAGGTCGCCTGGACTGTTCTGCCCCTCCTTCTGCTCCTGGGCTTCGCCGTGCCGACCGTCGCGACCGTCGTGGAGCTC
>MGOB01000055.1:3352-8127 GCA_001796995.1 Chloroflexi bacterium RBG_16_68_14
TTACCGACACCGAGGGCAAGCCCCTGAGCACCAGCGGAGAGCTCTACATTCCCGTGGGTCGGGAGATCGATCTCGCTATCGAGGCGCGCGACGTTATCCACAGCTTCTGGGTGCCCAAGCTGGCAGGCAAGCAGGACGCGATCCCGGGGCGGACCAACAGGCTGGTCTTCACCGCCAAGAGTCCGGGCACCTTTTCGGGGCAGTGCGCCGAGTTCTGTGGCCTCCTCCATGCCAAGATGCGGTTCAGCGTCATCGCCCTGGAGGAAGAAGAGTTCGAGGCGTGGGTCCGAGAGCAGCTCGCCGGGGTAGAGGCCGCCACGAGCGGAGAGTAGCGAGTGCGGAGTAAGCCATGGCAGGAGCCACGATAGGACAGAGACGGCCAACGATAGGCGAGGCGCTGCGGCTGGCGCGCCGGGAGGCCGCCACCTATCGGGGCGTCTGGAGCTGGATCGCCACCGTCGACCACAAGCGCATCGGCATGATGTACGGCGTCACCGCCTTCGCCTTCTTCCTGATGGGCGGCATCGAGGCGCTGGTGATCCGGTTGCAGCTCGCCACGCCGAACGGCGGCATCGTCGACCCCGACCAGTACAACCGGCTCTTCACCATGCACGGCACCACCATGGTCTTCCTGGTGATCATGCCCCTGAGCGCCGCTTTCTTCAACCTGCTGATCCCGCTTATGATCGGTGCCCGCGACGTAGCCTTCCCCCGCCTGAACGCCTTCAGCTACTGGACGTTCCTGGCCGGCGGGCTGTTCATGAGCGCTAGCTTCCTTACCGGCAACCCCGGCGGCACCATCTTCGAGGGGAAGCTGGGCGCGCCCGACGGCGGCTGGTTCGGCTATGTCCCGCTGACCGTCATCTCCCCGGGCAGTGGCATCGACTACTGGGCGCTGGGGCTGCTCATTCTTGGCGTCTCCTCCATGGCCGGTGCCTTCAACTTCGCCGTCACCATCATCAACATGCGGGCGCCGGGCATGACCTTCTTCCACATGCCGCTCTTTGTTTGGATGACCCTGGCCACCTCGTTCCTGATCATCTTCGCCATGCCGGTGATCACGGTCGCCCTCTTCCAGCTCCTGTTCGACCGCCTGTTCGACGCCAACTTCTTCAACGTGGCCGCCGGCGGCACACCGCTGCTCTGGCAGCACATGTTCTGGCTCTTCGGCCATCCGGAGGTGTACATCCTGATCCTGCCCGCCATGGGCATCGTCTCCGAGATCCTCCCGACCTTCTCCCGCAAGCCGCTCTTCGGCTATCCCTTCGTGGTGTTCTCCGGCGTCGCCATCGCCTTCATGAGCTGGGGCGTCTGGGCGCACCACATGTACACGACGGGCCTGGGCGCGGTGGCGAACTCGGCCTTCGGGATCTCGACCCTCCTCATCGCCGTGCCGACGGGGATCAAGATCTTCAACTGGCTGGGGACGTTGTGGGGCGGCTCCATCAGCCTGAGGACGCCGCTCCTCTTCGCGGCGGGCTTCATCGCCATGTTCACCATCGGCGGGCTGACCGGCGTGATGCACTCCATCGTGCCCTCGGACTACCAGCAGCAGGACACCTACTTCGTCGTCGCCCCCTTCCATCAGGTGCTGGTGGGCGTCGCCCTCTTCGCCCTGTTCGGGGGGATGTACTACTGGTTCCCCAAGTTCACCGGCCGCCTGCTCAACGAGCGGCTGGGTCAGCTCCACTTCTGGTCGATGTTCATCGGCTTCAACGTCACCTTCCAGCCAATGATGGTGCTGGGCCTGATGGGAATGCCGCGCCGCGTGGCCACCTACCCCGAGGGCCTGGGCTTCGGCTTGTGGAACATGATGGCGACGGTTGGCGCCTTCCTCATCGCTGCATCGATCCTCGCGTTCATCTACAACGTGATCGTCAGCCTGCGCAGCAAGGAGTGGGCGGAGGCCGACCCCTGGGACGGGCGCACCCTGGAGTGGAGCATCCCTTCGCCGCCGCCGCCCTATAACTTTGCCCAGATCCCCCAGGTGCACGCACTCGACGACTTCTGGCACCGCAAGTACGTTGAGAACGAGCGCGGCGAGCCAGTGCCGGTGGTGGCCGGCGGAGCCCAGACAGCGGAGGAAGATGAGGAAGCGCCCGGGGAACATCACGACATCCACCTGCCCTCGCCCTCCTACTTCCCACTCATCGCCTCGCTGGGCCCGCCCGTTATCGCCTTCGGGTTCATCTATGACTTCGCGCTGGTGGCGGTGGGAGCAGTGGTCCTCCTGTTCGGGCTCTACGGCTGGGCGCTGGAGCCGGCAGCGGAGTGAGCTGAAGGAGAAGGAGGGTACACCGTGCAGCGCGCGTCCACCCTAGGCGCCCACCCGCAGACGAGCACCGGGCTCGATAACCGAAAGCTGCTGATGTGGCTGTTCCTGGCCTCGGAGTGCCTCTTCTTCGGCGGCCTCATCGGCGCCTACCTGCTGTATCGCAGCAAGGTGGCGGTGCCGTGCGAGAACGGGGACCTGGCCACCTGCGTCTTTCCGGTGGACCGGACGGTGAACGGGGTGGCCTACCAGGGGATCTTAGATATCCCCTTTACCTCCGTCAGCTCCTTCGTGCTGCTGATGAGCAGCCTGGCCATGGTGCTGGCGTTGGCGGCGATCCAGCGCAACGACCGGTGGGGGGCCCAGATCTGGCTGCTGTGCACCGCCTTCCTGGGCATGACCTTCCTGGCCGGCCAGGCCTTCGAGTTTACGGAGTTCTATCGCGAGGGGCTGACTCTGAATACGAACCTGTTCGGCACCACCTTCTTCGTGCTGACCGGCTTCCACGGCGCTCACGTATCGGTAGGGGTCCTCATCCTGCTGTCGCTCTTCGTCATGGCCCGGCGAGGCCGGCTGACGCAGCGGAACGCCTTGAACGTGGAGCTGGCCGGCCTGTACTGGCACTTCGTCGATGTGGTGTGGATTGTGATCTTCACGCTGGTCTACCTCATCGGGACGTGATCTGCCGGTGATGGTGCGTGGTGAGAGGCTACGGTTGAAGGAGGCGAGCGCGTGCTAGTCCTGGCGACGCTCGTGTTGGCGGGAGGCCCGAAGGGGTTCTTCGAGAACCCCGCGTACATTCTCGGGTTGCCCCTGCTGATCCTGGGGGCGCTCGGCGCCCTCATCGCCCTCTCGCCGCTGGAGATCCGCTGGCCGGAGCGGCGAGCGACGCCGGCGGCCGAAGCCGAGGAGGAGCTGCTGGAGCTGCCGGAGGGCCACCCGGGCCCGGCGTCCTACGTTCGGGTCGCCGTCGGCCTCGGCATCGTGGAAGCCCTGGAGCTGGTCGTCTACTACGCCGCAGGCGAGGGGGAGGCGGGCCTGGCGCTCCTCCTCTTGCTCACCGTCGTACAGTTCGCCCTGGTGGCGCTGTGGTTCATGCACCTGAGGTTCGATAGCCGGGTCTTCTCGACGGTGTTCGTGGGCGGCCTGGTGCTGGCTGGGGCGCTCTTCGTCGTTGTGCTGGCCACGCTCGGCGCGTCCTTGGTCTGACGGGGGGATCGATGTTGCCACTGCTCCACGTAGGCATCGGCGGCCCGAACTGGCTGGACTGGAGCGTCCACCTGGACGCGATCATCCTCGTCGTCGTGCTGGCGGGGGCGTACACCTACGCCGTCAGAGAGCTCCGCGCGCGGAGCTCCGACGCCGGTCGGGTGAAGCGCCACCAGGTCGTTACCTTCTCGCTCGGACTCCTCGCCCTGTTCTTGGCCGCAGGCACGCCCATCCACAATCTGGGCGAGGAGTATCTCCTCAGCGCCCACATGGTGCAGCACCTCCTGTTCACGCTGGTGGCGCCGCCCCTCCTCATCGCCGGGATGCCGTCCTGGCTGTGGGGGTGGCTCCTGCGGCGCCCCATCGTCCTGCCGGCGGCGCGCCTGCTGACACGGCCGGTCATGGCTTTCTCGATCTTTAACGCTATGCTCCTGCTGACCCACCTGCCGCCGGTGGTGGAGCTAGCGCTGCGAGTGGGGGCGTTCCACTTCACGGTGCACGCGCTGCTGGTGCTGGCGGCGCTGCTCATGTGGTGGCCCATCCTCAGTCCGCTGCCCGATTTACCCCGTCTCTCCTATCCGCTGCAGATGGCCTACCTGTTCCTCCAGTCGCTGCTGCCGGCGGTGATGGCTTCCTTCATCACCTTCGCCGACGGCGTCGTCTACCCCTTCTACGCTCACGCGCCGCGCCTCTGGGGCATCTCGCCCGTGGCCGACCAGCAGATCGCCGGCGGCCTCATGAAGCTCCTGGGGAGCCTGATCCTCTGGTCCTTCATGACGGTGGCGTTCTTCCAGTGGTACGCCCGCGAGGAGGCAGAGGGGCGCGGCCCGCGCTGGTCGGAGGTCGAGGCGGAGCTGGCGGAGCTAGGGCTCGAGCAGCAGTAGGCCCTCGCCCTGCGACACGGGTAGGGGCCCCGCCGGGCGGCCCCCTGGCACCGAATTGCCTCGCGGCTGAGAAAGCTACTCGACGGTGAAGGCGGTGGACATGCCTGCCTGGTAGTGGGTGGGCACGTTGCAGATGAGCACATAGCTGTCGGAGGCCAGCTCAACGCTGAGCTGCTGGGTCTCGCCGGCGGGGAACTCGGAGAGGGAGCCGACCACCTCCACCTGCGCCTCGTCGACCTGGAAGCTGCTGTCGTCAAGGGGAAGCGCGTCCGGGGCGAGGTCGGTCCTGATCACCCGGAAGTTGTGGACCACGCTGCCATGGTTGCTGACACTGAAGGTGACCGGCCCTGCGGCCACTGAGGCGGGGTCGGCGTTCAGCGCCCACTCGGGGTCGACCAGCTCGATGAGGA
>MGOB01000055.1:8205-9928 GCA_001796995.1 Chloroflexi bacterium RBG_16_68_14
CCTTCCTCCTCGTAGATGGCGGCCCAGATGGCGCCGCCCGTCAGCAGGGCCACGGCCAGGGCGCCGACGGTGGCGATCTGCCAGCGGAGGATCCGGGGACGGGTGGCCAGGTAGGAGGCGACGGCGAGGATGACCAGGGCGACGCCGATAGCCAGCGGCGTCGCCATAGTGACATCGCCCACCTCGAAGGTGTCGAGCTCCAGGTAGATGCGGGAGAGGCCGTAGATGACCAGCACCGCAAACAAGAAGATGATCAGCGGCACGAGGAGAGGAAGCGCCAGCCGCTCGTGGACCTCTCGCTCCTCATCTGGCCGTGCAGCTTGGGACGGGTTGCCTTCGTGTTCACGGTTGTACTTGCTATCGCAAAGTGGCCGTAAGATCAAGGGCAAGCGGCCTAAAAGATGGGTTATATGCATCAATCTGGTTCCTGCGCGTCAGGCGGGCGGGCGCTTTTGCGATAGGGTGGGCCACCTGATATAGTCCCCGTGTACTCGCTGTCACAATGGAGGAAACAGCGCTATAGGCAGCCCGATGAAGGGCGCATCAAGTATGGACAAGACCGCAACTGAGACGAAGGCGCCCGCTACCAACTTCCGCTGGCTGATCCTTGTCACCTGCGTAGCAACGTACGCCCTGATCGTGCTGGGCAGCGTGGTGCGCGTGACCGGCTCTGGCGACGCCTGCCCGGACTGGCCGCGCTGCCGCGGGGATCTCCTGCCGCCCCTGGAGTCGGATGTCCTCATCGAGTTTTCTCACCGACTGCTTGCCTCTCTTGTGGGCTTTCTGGTGCTGGCGACGGCCGTTGCCGCCTGGCGCTGGCAGCGCCGCGCGCCGGCGGTGGTGTGGGGAGCGACGGCGGCGGTGGCGCTGGTGGGCGGACAGATCGTGCTGGGCGGCGTGACCGTCCTCAACGACCTGCCCTCCAGCATGGTGATGGCCCACCTGGCGCTGGCCTCGGCGCTGTTGGCGACGCTGCTGGCCATCGCATTCGCTTCGTTCGCTTCGGAGCCGGTCGGTCGGCCCTCGCTGGCGGGGCAGGGGGGCGCGACAGCGTTCCGCAACCTCACGTTCGTCACCGCGTTGGCGACCTTCGGGCTCATGCTGACGGGCTCGTACGTCAGCGGGAGCGGGGCGGGCCTCGCCTTCCGCGACTGGCCGCTGTTCGACGGGCGGCTGCTGCCGGAGGGCGGCCGACTGGCGGTGATCCATGCGACGCACCGCCTGGCCGTCGTCGCGGTCGGCCTGGTGCTGCTCTACACGATGGTGCGCGCCTGGCGATTGCAGCGCAGGCACAGGCCCGCCGTGTTGACGCTGACGCTTGCGCTCACGCTGTACACGGCGCAGGTGCTGGTGGGCGCTGCGAATATCTGGACGTTGCTCCGGCCGGCGGCGGGCGCCGCCCACCTGGCGCTGGCGGTTGCCCTCTGGGCCACGCTGGTGACGGTCGCGCTGTTCGCCCATCGAGCGGCGCAGCCGGCGACGGAACGGGCACGGACACTCGTCGCCCCGGCGCCGCCGGCCCTGGCCGAGGCCCCGATGGCTCCCCGACCTGAGGCTGCGCCGGGCACGGTGCCGGCGCGAGGGCCTTCTTAGGAGGACGGCGTGCTCCGACAGGACGTGGCCTCCCGGACGCTGGAGCTACCGCAGGCGGTGGCCGCTCGCCCGGCTCCGGGCCTTGGGGCTACGCTGGGCGCGTATCTCTCCCTGACCAAGCCGCGCATCA
>MGOB01000056.1:0-279 GCA_001796995.1 Chloroflexi bacterium RBG_16_68_14
TGGCGGGAGTTCGTCGCGGCCGTCGACGAGGGCCGCGAGCCGCTGGGCAGCGGCAGGGACGGGCTGATGGCGTCCCGGCTGACCCAGGCCCTGTACGAGTCGGCGCGGACGGGCCGGGCGGTGACACCAGGGGAGCCGGCATGAACCACAGCATCGACGCAGGAGACGGGGGCGCCCCCCTGCTCTCAGTAATCGCCACCTCCCACACGCTGGACAGGCTGGGCGACGTCTTCGATCTGATCGACAGCCTGGCGGCGCAGACCTACGCGCCCATGGAGA
>MGOB01000056.1:363-705 GCA_001796995.1 Chloroflexi bacterium RBG_16_68_14
TGCTGTTCAACGACGGCGAGGCCGGCCTCTCCGCCGCCCGCAACGTCGGGATCGAAGCCGCGAGAGGTGAGATCCTGGCCTTCATCGACGATGACGCCATCGCCTTCCCCGATTGGGCCGTCGAGGTAGTGAGCGCCTGCCGTTCGGACTCGGTCGTCGGGCTTACGGGCGCTACTCTCCCCCTCTGGGACGACGAGGCGATGAGCTGGCTGCCGGAGGAGTTTTACTGGCTCATCAGCTGCACGGGCTGGACCGGCTGGGAGGACGCACGGGAGGTGCGGAACGCCTGGGGCCACAACATGGCCTTTCGCAGAGAGGCGTTCCAGGCCTGCGGTGGCTTCA
>MGOB01000056.1:784-1086 GCA_001796995.1 Chloroflexi bacterium RBG_16_68_14
GCGCATCGTCTTCAGCCCCCGCGCCCGCATCTGGCACAAAGTACACCACTACCGCCTGGGACTGCCCTGGGTGGCGGAGCGGTCCTACTTCATCGGCCGCTCCCGCAGGATGCTCCAGCGCGCGGCCGGGGCGGCGGCGCCGCTCGGCATCGAGCGAGGGCTCTTGCGGCGCATCCTCACCAGCCTGCTGCCGCGCACTCTGGCCAGCTTGCCACACCACCCGGTGCTGGCGGTCCGCCGGCTCCGCCTTATCACGGTATCACTTGGGTTCCTGGCTTTCGGTTATCTCTCCGGCGTCTTCA
>MGOB01000056.1:1461-1929 GCA_001796995.1 Chloroflexi bacterium RBG_16_68_14
CGGCAAGCTCATCTTCGCCTCCTCGGCCGCGGTCTACGGCGAGACGCCGGTGCAGCCGACGCCGGAGGACGTCGGCCCCCTCCTCCCCATCTCCCCCTACGGCGCCGCCAAGCTGGCCTGCGAGGGGCTGATCAGCGCCTACTGCCACCTGCGCGGCATCCAGGCCTGGATGTTCCGCTTCGCCAACGTCGTTGGCGGACGCATGGGGCACGGTGTCATCTTCGACTTCGTCCGCAAGCTGCAGAAGGACCCCCATATGCTGGAGATCCTTGGCGACGGCGAGCAGCAGAAGAACTTCTTCCTGGTGGACGATTGCGTGGACGGGATGCTCTTCGCCTTTCAGCACGCCAAAGGTGAGCCCTGCGACGTGTTCAACCTGGGCTCGGAGACCAGCCTCAAGGTCACGGATGTCGCCCGCGTCACGGTGGAGGAGATGGGACTGCAGAACACGGAGTTTCACTACACCGG
>MGOB01000056.1:2076-2393 GCA_001796995.1 Chloroflexi bacterium RBG_16_68_14
AAAAGATCGGCGTCATCGGCGCCTGGCACCTGGGCTGCGTGACCGCCGCCTGCCTGGCCGAGCTCGGCTATCGCGTGACCGGGGTCGACCCCGACGCCGTCAGGGTGGAGAAGCTGAGGCGCGGAATGGCGCCGCTGTTCGAGCCCGGCCTGGACGAGCTTATCGCTGCCAACATAGCGGGCGGGCGGCTCAGCTTCACGACCGACCCGGCAGAGGGGTTGAAGGGCGCAACAGCCGCCTTCATCGCACACGATACGCCGCTGGATGAGAAGGATGAGGCCGACGTGTCCCCCCTGTTCGGCGCCGCCGCCGATCTG
>MGOB01000056.1:2535-3356 GCA_001796995.1 Chloroflexi bacterium RBG_16_68_14
TCGGCCAGGCGCTGGAACGCTTCCGGCATCCGGACATGCTGGTGATCGGCGCCGACGAGGCCACCGTCGCCGACCGCGTCGACAGCCTTCTCGCCGCCATCGATGCCCCCCGGGTGAGGGCGGACCTGCGCACGGCGGAGATGATCAAGCACGCCACCAACTTCTATCTGGCCACCTGCATCAGCTTCATCAACGAGGTCGCCAACATCTGCGATGAGGTGGGCGCGGACGCCCTGGGCGTAGCCCAGGCGCTCCGCCTGGACTCCCGCATCAGCGCCGGCGCTCCCCTCCACCCCGGCCTCGGTTTCGCCGGCGGTACGCTGGCGCGCGATCTCAAGGCGCTCCTGGCGATCGCCGAGCAGCACTCCTGTCCGGCGCCGATGGCCCGCGCCGTCCTGGCCGTCAACGAGGGGCAGAGCCGGACGGTGCTGCGCAAGCTGAAGACCGTCTACCCGTCGTTGCAGGGGCGGCGCGTCGGCGTTCTCGGCCTCACCTACAAGCCGGGGACCAGCACCCTCCGGCGCTCGGCCGCCCTGGAGTTCATCAAGGCGCTGACAGCGGACGGCGCCTCCGTCCGGGCGTACGACCCCAAGGCAGAGCCGCAGGAGATGACGCTCCGGGGAGATGTGGTCCGCTGTGACGACCCCTACGCCGTGGCCGAAGGCGGCGATGCCCTCCTCCTGGCCACCGCCTGGCCGGAGTTCAGCCAGCTGGACTTCCACCGCATCCGCCAGGCGATGCAGCGGCCGCTCCTCCTGGATCCCCACAACCTGCTCGACGCCGACGCCATGGCCCGCGAGGGGTTCCTCTACTTCGGTACC
>MGOB01000056.1:3453-3519 GCA_001796995.1 Chloroflexi bacterium RBG_16_68_14
CTCGCTGCTCTCAACCACCCGCGCACGGAGGTCGTGGCGATCAGCGCCGCCCATCAAGAGTCGGCC
>MGOB01000056.1:3540-3669 GCA_001796995.1 Chloroflexi bacterium RBG_16_68_14
CGCTGCGAGAGCGTCGTCGGCTGGCGGCCGCTGGTGGAGCGGGACGACATCGAGGCGGTGGTGGTCTGCACGCCGCCGCACCTGCATGCGGAGATCAGCATCGCCGCCATGCGGCGGGGGAAGCACGTG
>MGOB01000056.1:3983-4303 GCA_001796995.1 Chloroflexi bacterium RBG_16_68_14
GGTGACCGCCTTCGTAGAGACGCGGTTCTGGCCCATCGCCCCGCTGGAGGACAACGCCTTCGCCCTCTACCGCACGAAGGATGGAGTGGTGGCATCCATACACTCAACCCTCAGCCAGTGGAAAAACCTCTTCTCCTTCGAGCTGTTCGGGCGCGACGGCTACATTCAAGTGGAGGGGCTGGGCGGCGGCTACGACACCGAGCGCGCCGTCCTGGGCCTGCGCGATTTCCACGCTCCCTTCGGGGAGGAGGTAACTGAGTTCCGCGGCCCGGACGTCTCCTGGGCCCGGCAGTGGGACGAGTTCGTCTCCGCCGTGGAAG
>MGOB01000056.1:4399-4484 GCA_001796995.1 Chloroflexi bacterium RBG_16_68_14
CGCTGGATCGGGAGGCCAGTCTTGAGCCTGCGTGAGGGCCCAGGCGCTAGTGCGAGTGACCGTTGCGACGCTGCCTGATCACCGG
>MGOB01000056.1:4656-4923 GCA_001796995.1 Chloroflexi bacterium RBG_16_68_14
GTGATCTTCCACCTGGCCGCTCAGAGCTCGCCCTCCGCTTCCTGGCACCAGCCCGAACTCACGTTCCGCGTCAACGTCTTCGGCACACTCTACCTGCTGCAAGCGATGCTGGCGGTCTGTCCCAACGCCACCCTGGTGGCCGTAACCTCCAGCGCGATCTACGGCGCGAGCGGCCAGCGCGATGCGCCGATCAGAGAGCACAGCGAGCTGCGGCCCTCCAGCCCTTACGGCGTAAGCAAAGCGGCGGCGGACATGCTCGCCGAGCTC
>MGOB01000056.1:4992-5124 GCA_001796995.1 Chloroflexi bacterium RBG_16_68_14
GGCGACGTCTGCTCCGACTTCTGCCGCGGGGTCATCGAGATCGAGCAACGTATGCGTCCATCGCTCGCCGTGGGGAACCTCGAGGCCGTCCGCGATTTCCTTGACGTCCGTGACGCGGTGGAGGCGCTGCTG
>MGOB01000056.1:5131-5455 GCA_001796995.1 Chloroflexi bacterium RBG_16_68_14
GGCAGCCCGGCGAAGCGTACAACATCTGCAGCGGGACGGGAACCAGCGTATCCGACCTGCTGCAGGCGGTGATCGCCGCCGCCGGCGTTCCCGCCGAGGTCTATCAGGACCCTGAGCTCTGCCGCCCCCTGGACGACCCCGTCACCGTAGGCGACCGCTCTCTCCTCAGCGCCCTGGGCTGGCAGCCCAAGACGACAATCCGCGAGATGGTGCGGGACACGCTGGAGTTCTGGCGTCAGGAAGCGGTGCACGCCACCCAAGGTGCCGTATGAGCCGGCAGGCCCGCGTCCCGCCCAACCGCCGCGCGCTACTCTCAGTTGGACT
>MGOB01000056.1:5742-5838 GCA_001796995.1 Chloroflexi bacterium RBG_16_68_14
TGATCATCTCGGCGATGACGATCACGGAGGCGCGGCGACAGCGCATCGACTTCATTCCGTACTTCAAAGGCGGCACCGGCATCCTCGTCCCCGCCG
>MGOB01000057.1:0-1486 GCA_001796995.1 Chloroflexi bacterium RBG_16_68_14
GAAAGAGAGCAAGAGCTCAGGATGGACATGGTTCCAGGCGAACGCGCTCTCACGGCCATTTCTTCAGCACCCTGCTAAGCCCTTCGAAGCACACCTCGCCGCGCACACCCTCCAGCCCTTCTCGAACGAGCCAGGGAACGAGCAAGAGAGCCGTCAGCGGATCCAGCCACCACCAGCCGGCAACCGCGTTGGCGATGAGTCCTGCCAGGAGCGTGATCGAGAGGTAGGAGCAGGCGAGCGTCTCCTTGGCTTCGGCCGCGAGCGCGGGTATGTTGCTTCGTGCTGCCACCCGCAGCTTCCATAACGCGAGGCCGGGCATCACCGAGAGCGACGCGCTGGCCAAGCTGATGCCGAGTAGGGATTCCTCAGCGCCATCACGGCTGGCCAGCGCTGAGAGCGACTGGAAGACGATGGCAGCTGACAGGGCGAGAAATGTCCACCCGATCAGTCGCAGGGCTTGCCGTTCCGCGCGCTCGCCGCGCTCCGCGTCGCTCATAGCAAGCCGCCACACGACAGCGGACGCAGCCGCTACCTCGAGGTAGCTGTCAGCGCCGAACGCGATTAGCGCCAGGCTTCCCACGCTCGCCCCAGCTATGATGGCGACGATTCCTTCCCCAACGTTCCAGAGAATCGTCGCGCTCAGCAGGACCCAGGCTACGCGCGGCACGTTGACTGCCATCTCAACGTAATTCTACCAACAACGTGCCATGACACTGCTATGATGAGACCAGGCGATGTCTCGTGACCTGACCGCGTCCCGCGCCGCCAGCCGGCGCGCCCTTGGCTTCGCCCTGGCGCTGGCCTCGGTCGTGCTCGTCGCCGAGGTGGTGGGCGGCGTCCTCACCAACAGCCTGGCCCTCCTGGCCGACGCCGGCCACATGGTGTCGGACGTGCTGGCGGTGTCGCTGGCGCTCTTCGCCATCTGGGTGGCGGGGCGGCCGGCCACCAGCCAGCAGAGCTTCGGCTACCAGCGCGCCGAGGTGCTGGCGGCGGCCGCCAACGGAGGCGTCCTGCTCCTGGTCGCGGCCTACGTCTTCTGGCAGGCGGCCCTGCGCTTCGCCGACCCGCCCGAGGTGAAGAGCGGGCCGATGCTGGGCATCGCCCTCGTCGGCCTGCTGGCGAACGTGGCCAGCGCGTTCCTACTTTATCCGCAGCAGGCCCGCAGCCTGAACGTGCGGGGTGCCTTCTACCACGTCCTGGGCGACCTGGTGGGCTCCGTCGGCGTCATCGCCGCCGGCATCGTCATGCTGACTACCGGCTGGTTCCTCGCCGACCCGCTGGTGGGCGTGCTCATCGGCCTCCTCATCATCTTGGGCGCCGCCCGGCTGCTGCGCGAGTCGCTGGCGGTGCTGCTGGAGGCGACGCCCGCCCACATCGACCCGCGCGAGGTGGAGAGAGCGCTGACGGGGACGCCCGGCGTGACCGGCCTGCACGACCTACACATCTGGACGGTGACCTCCGGCCTGGTGGCCCTGAGCTGCCACTG
>MGOB01000057.1:1683-15201 GCA_001796995.1 Chloroflexi bacterium RBG_16_68_14
CCTGAGGTCGGGCCAGCGAGCACGAACGTACGATTGCACTACCTACGGCGGCTTGCTAGACTAGAGGTGCTGAGGCCAGTGCGGCGCGGTCGAGCAGGAGGGTTGGCGTTCGAGAGTGCTGGTGCAGGCTCCAGCGTGGCCGGAGCGCACGGCCTAGGTGCCGGAGGTGCGTGTGACCCCGTCCTTACGTGAGTCCTGCGGCGTCTTTGGGGTGTACGCGCCCGGAGAGGATGTCGCCAGGATTACCTTCTACGGCCTCTACGCCCTCCAGCATCGGGGGCAGGAGAGCGCCGGGATCGCTTCAGCCAACGGCAGGCGGCCCTATCTCCGCACCGGCATGGGTCTAGTCTCTCAGGTCTTCGACGAGGAGGACCTGAGCTTCCTGCCCGGCCACATGGCCATCGGCCACACCCGCTACTCCACCACCGGTTCCAGCCACCTCGCGAACTGCCAGCCCATCCAGATCGATGGCGATGCCGGTTCGCTGGCGGTCGGCCATAACGGGAATGTGGTTAACTCTGCCGTCCTGCGCGCCGACCTGGAGGAGCAGGGCATCAGCTTCGCCACCGGCACCGACACGGAGGTGATCGCTCAAGCGCTGGCTAACGCGCCGGGCGCATCGTGGGAGGAGCGCTGGTCGTATCTGATGCGCCGGCTGGTAGGCGCCTACTCGCTGGTGGTGCTCACGCCCCACGAGCTGATGGCCGCCCGCGACCCCATGGGCAACCGGCCCCTATGCCTGGGCAGGATCGATGGCGGCTGGGTCGTCGCTTCGGAGACGTGCGCCTTCGACCATCTGGGCGCCACCTTCCTCCGGGAGATCGAGCCCGGAGAGGTGGTCAGGATCAGCGAGGAAGGCGTCCAGAGCTTCCAGGCAGCAGAGCGCAAGGACGCCTTCTGCATCTTCGAGTACGTCTACTTCGCCCGGCCGGACAGTGTGGTGGACGGCAAGCTGATCTACCCGGTGCGGATGGCGCTGGGCGCCCGGCTGGCCCGCGAGTATCCCGCCGAGGCGGACATGGTCCTGGGCGTGCCCGACTCCGGAACCGCGGCTGCGGTGGGCTACTCGCAGCAGTCCGGCATCCCCTTCATCGAAGGGCTGGTCAAGAACCGCTACGTCGGCCGCACCTTCATCCAGCCCGACCAGCGCATCCGCGAGGTGGGCGTGCAGCTCAAGTTCAACCCGCTGCCCGAGCTGCTGGCAGGCCGGCGGGTGGTGGTGGTGGACGATAGCATCGTGCGCGGGACGACCACGCCCCGGGTGGTGGCGATGCTGCGCAAAGCGGGCGCGAAGGAAGTGCACATGCGCATCACATTCCCGCCGATCACCTCGCCGTGCTTCTTCGGCGTCGACTTTGGGACGCGCTGGGAGCTGATCGCCGGGCGCAAGACGGTGGAGGAGATCCGGCAGCACATCGATGCCGACACGTTGGGCTACCTGAGCGTGGAGGGGCTGATCGACGCCGTTGGCCTCCCCAGGGAGAAGTTCTGCCTTGCCTGCTTCACCGGGAGCTATCCGGTGCCGGTGCCGCTCCAGATGGATAAGCTGGCCCTGGAGCCCGTGGGCCGCGACCGCCACGAGTTCGAGTGGACGGACGCAGTGCCCTCCATCTCGCCCCGCCCGTGAGGGGGAGCTGGCCACAATCCTGCCGCCCCACTCGCTCTATATTCCGGAAGGTGACCCGTACGCGTGACCCGCTCGGAAACTGAACCTCCACCCCTCACTTACGCCGCCGCCGGCGTCGACGACGAGGCGGCGCGCCGCTTCGTGGAGCGCATCCGGCCCCTCGCCCGGTCGACCCACCGGCCGGAGGTGCTGGCCGGCGTCGGGCCTTTCGCCGGGCTCTTCCGCCTCGGCGCCTACCGCGAGCCGGTGCTGGTGGCGAGCACCGACAGCGTGGGCACCAAGGTCAAGATCGCTGCGCTCATGGGCCGGTACGACACCATCGGCATCGACCTGGTGAACCAGAGCGTGAACGATATCCTCACCGTCGGCGCGGAGCCGCTCTTCTTCCTCGACTACATCGCCTCCGCCACGCTGAGCGAGGACGAGAAGGCGGCGCTGGTGGCGGGCGTCGCTTCCGCCTGCCGGGAGGCCGGCTGCGCGCTCATCGGCGGCGAGACCGCCACCATGCCCGACCTCTACGCCCCGGGCGACTTCGACTTCGTCGGCTTCATCGTCGGCGTCGTGGAGCGCGACGCCATCATCGACGGCTCCCGCATCCGGGAGGGCGACGCGCTGCTGGCGCTGCCCTCCAGCGGCCTCCACACCAACGGCTACTCGCTGGCCCGACGCGTGTTCTCCGTGGGCGTGGGCGGCGACCCGGCGGCGGAGCGGGCGAGGCTGGAGCGCGTCTACCCCGAGTTAAGCGTCTCCCTGGGCGAGGCGCTGCTGATGCCGCACCGCTCCTATCTGCGGGAGCTGCGGCCGCTCTTCTCGCACCTGAAGGGCATCGCCCATATCACCGGCGGCGGCGCCATCGAGGGCAACGTCGCCCGCATGCTGCCCGAGGGCCTCGCCGCGCGCATCGACCGCTCGGCCTGGGAGGTGCCGGCCATCTTCCGCCTCATCCAGCGCGAGGGTAACGTGCCGGAGGAGGAGATGTGGCGCACCTTCAACATGGGCCTCGGCCTCGTCTTCGCCGTCGACCCCGCGGACGTGGCCGCCCTCCGCTCATCGGTGCCGGAGGCGCTTGTCGTGGGCGAGGTGGTGCGGGCGGAGGGGCAGGAGCGGGTGAGGGTGGAGTATGGGGCTTGACTACGTACACGCTTCCGTGTAAGATAGAGAACATCAGTTTCTCTATCTTGACGGAGGTGTTAGGATGGTGCAAGGGCCGGGTGTAGCTCGAACGCTCCCGTTGTGGGAATCTGATGATGGAGCCAACGAGATGAAGGACGGCATCAAGAGAATCGTCGATCAGGTCTTTGAGGCAGATTGCCTTGAATTCCTGAAAGGGGTCCCGGATAACAGTGTCGACTTAGTCGTCACGTCTCCTCCTTACGCTGACAACCGAAAGAAGACCTACGACGGCGTTCCGGTTCATCAATACGTGGATTGGTTCCTACCCAGAGCGCAGGAATTACTGCGCATATTGAAAGCGGATGGTTCCTTTGTCCTCAACATCAAGGAGCGTGCTGTGAAGGGGGAGCGCGGTACGTACGTGCTCGAGCTCATTGTGGCGCTTCGGGCGCAAGGCTGGCGCTGGACCGAGGAGTACATTTGGCACAAGAAGAACTGCTATCCGGGGAAGTGGCCCAATCGCTTTCGAGATGCCTGGGAGCGGTGTCTTCACTTCACCAAGCAGAAACAGTTCAAGATGTTCCAAGAGGCCGTCATGGTGCCAACAGGTGACTGGGCCGAGAAAAGGCTCAAGAACCTAAGCGACACAGATCGGCTGCGGGATGAGTCTAGGGTCCAGAGCGGGTTTGGAAAGAACGTTTCCAATTGGCTAGGGCGTCATTACGCCTACCCGACTAACGTCTTGCACTTGGCGACGGAGTGTGCCAACCGCGGTCACAGTGCGGCCTTCCCAGAGGCGCTTCCCGAGTGGTTCATACGATTGCTTACGCGTCGCGGAGACGTAGTACTTGATCCCTTCGTGGGTTCGGGTACAACCGCTCTTGCCGCCATGACTTTGGGCAGGCACTTCATCGGAGTAGAACTGAATCCCGAATTTGTAGAGCTGGCACGTTCCTCAATTGCGGAGAGGGAATCGACCTTGCAGCAGGCCGGAGTGCGAAGGCGGCGGAATGGACACCAGAGAGCTAGAAGCGCTAATCGCTCAGTGCCTCAAAGACTTCTACGATCGCAGGAAACAGGCGCTTAGCAAAATTCGTCTCCGGTCGTTTCTGCGCCGCAAGAACCCGTATCTCTTTCGCGCGAGAGCCATTGAGAAGGCGTCGGATCTGATCGAACAACTGCTTGTCGCTCACCTCCAGGCTTCCGACGAGACCATCTTCGGTGATGCCTTCTTCGAGCCGATCTCTAAGATCGCCTCCGGCGGAGTCGTATCTCCAGCCCCTGGTCTTGACTTCGCAGTCGAGACAGACAGGCATTACTTGGCTGTTGCAATGAAGTCAGGACCAAACATCTATAACGCGAGCCAGAAGCGCCGTCAGTCGGACGAGTTCAATCAACTAAGGGCCAGACTTCAGAAGCTCAATAAGCAGTTCGATCCGCTACTTGGGCATGCATATGGAAGGAAGAGGACGGAGGCCGGAAAGAATCAGGCGTATCGGGACAGGTCAGGACAAGCCTTCTGGACGGAGATTACAGGCGATCCTGACTTCTATGTGAAGTTGATTCGTCTGATGGGCGATGAGCCACAGCGTCGGCGGGAGGAATTTGCGGCGGAATGGGACGCGCTCAGCAATCGTCTGGCCATGGAGTTCGTCTCCGACTTCTGCTTCGGGGACGGCCGGATTGACTGGGAGAAGCTGACTCAGTTCGTTAGCGCTGAAGAGCCACCCAAACTGCCACGTCGATCGATCTCTAGAGACGAGAGCTAACCCTAGTGCGCGCCATCATCGCTCCGTACGATAAGACCGGCGCCACCGAGCTGGCGCGCGGACTGCTGGAGTTGGGGTGGGAGGTCTACGCCACCAGCGGCAGCCAGCGCCACCTCCAGCAGGCCGGCCTCAGCGTCCGCGGCATCTCGGAGCTCACCGGCTTCCCGGAGATCCTGGACGGCCGGGTGAAGACGCTCCACCCCGCCGTCCACGCCGGCCTCCTCGCCCGCCGCGACCGGCCGGAGCACCTGCGCGAGCTGGAGGAGCACGACCTCCGCCTCATCGACCTGGTGGCGGTCAACCTCTACCCCTTCGTCGAGACCGTCGCCCGGCCGGACGTGAGGCTGGAGGACGCCCTGGAGCAGATCGACATCGGCGGGCCGGCCATGCTGCGCGCCGCCGCCAAGAACTTCCCCCACGTCCTGCCCTTGGTCGACCCGGCCGACTACCGCCCGGTACTGGAGGCGCTGTGCGCCAAAGGCGGAGCGGTGCCGCTGGAGGAGCGGCGGCGGCTGGCGGCCAAGGCCTTCCAGCACGTCGCCCTCTACGATACGGCCATCGCCTCCTACCTGCGCGGCGAGGAGGCCGGCTTGCCCGGGGCGGTCACGATCGCGCTGCGCAAGCGTTGGGATCTTCGGTATGGGGAGAACCCGCACCAGCAGGCCGCCTTCTATGTCGACGCCCCGACGCCGTCGGGGCCGGTGGGGATGGCGGCGGCGGAGCAGCTCCATGGCAAGCAGCTCAGCTACGTCAACATCCTGGACGCCGACGCCGCCTGGAATGCCGCCTGCGACTTCGATGGCCCGGCGGTGGCCATCGTCAAGCACGCCAACCCCTGCGGCCTGGCCGCCAACCCGGACGTGGTGGAGGCCTGGCGGCGCGCCCTGGCGGGCGACCCCATCTCCGCCTTCGGCGGCATCGTCGCCGTCAACCGGCCGGTCGCCGTCGAGCTGGCCCGGGCCATCCGCGAGAGCAAGCACCCCACCAGCGGCCAGCGGCTCTTCCTGGAGATCGTCATCGCTCCCAATTTCGAGGACGAAGCGCTGGCGCTCCTGGGCAAGAGCCGCGACCTGCGCATCCTGCGGGCGCCCCTCATCGAGCCGGGCGCGCAGCGGTTCGAGGTGCGGCAGGTAGTCGGGGGGATGCTGATGCAAACGCCGGACCAGGTGGGGGATAATCAGGTTGAGCTGCGGGTCGTCACCCAGCGCCAGCCGACCGAGCAGGAGCTGGCCGACCTGCGCTTCGCCTGGAAGGCGGTCAAGCACGTGAAATCGAACGCCATCGTGCTCGCCAAGGACGGAGCGATGGTGGGCGTGGGCGCCGGCCAGCCCAACCGCGTCACCAGCGTCTTCCTGGCGCTGCGCGCCGCCGGCGAGCGAGCCGACGCGTCGGCCCTCGCCTCCGACGCCTACTTCCCGTTCGCGGACAGCGTCGAGCAGGCGGCGGAAGGGGGCGTGCGCGCCGTCATCCAGCCCGGCGGCTCGCTGCGCGACCAGGAGGTGATCGACGCCTGCGACCGGCTGGGCGTGGCGATGGTGTTCACCGGGTATCGACATTTTAGACATTAAGCGGCAGAGGAGAGACGGAGCATGACGGTGGCCTCAGATCAGACGGTAATGCAACTGGACGAGATCTTGGCGGAGCTGCCTGTCGAGGCTCGCCTCGCCTTCGAGCGGGTCTTCCACGTGTCGGTATCCCACGGCGATCTGGTGCCGCCAGAGTCGATGCACCGCTGGATCGAAGAGCGCTTTCGGGAGGTCGATCTGGTGCGGCGGCAGAAGATCGTGCGGGTGACCAACGTGGTCACGATGGAGGGCGTGCTCTTCAACTGGCTGCGCTCCGCTCGCCCCATCTGGCGGCATGAGCTCAACCTGGACGAGGAGCTGGAGCGGAGCGATGGCGAGCCCTTCGATACCCCCTACGAGCTGACGCCGGAGGACAGCTTCGGTCGAGTCGAGAGCAAGTGGTGCGTGACGGCCAGCAACATCGCTAAGTTCGACGGCTTCCACGGCCTCGTCATCTTCAAGGAGAAGCACCCGCTGCGCTTCACCCGGGAGCAGATCCACGACTACCTGAACACCGGCGAGCGCTGGGCCGCCCTGGCCCACCGCGCCGACCCGTCCGCCAAGTACTACTTCTTCCTCTGGAACTGCCTCTGGCGGGCGGGCGCCTCGCTTCTCCATGGCCACGCCCAGGTGCTGCTGGGACGGGAGATGCACTACCCGGCCATCGAGTACCAGCGGCGGGCCGCCCTCCTCTTCGAGGCGAACCACCGCCAGAACTACTTCGACGCCCTCTATACCGCCCACCAGATGGTGGGCGCCGGCTTCCAGCGCGCCAGCGTCCGCGTCCTGGCGAACCTGGCGCCGATAAAGGAGCACGAGGTGATCTTGATGGCGGACGAGATGAGCGACGCCCTCAAGGATCGCATCTATGAGGTGCTGACCTGCTTCCGCGACCGGCTGGGCGTGACCTCCTTCAACTTGGTGCTCTACCGGCCGCCCCTGGCGCCCACCGACGAGAGCTGGGACGGCTTCCCCGTCATGGTGCGCATCGTCGACCGGGGCGACCCCACCACCCGCACCAACGACTTCGGCGGGATGGAGCTGTACGCCGCCAGCGTCGTCGCCAGCGATCCCCTCAAGCTGGCCCAGACGCTCCAGGATGCGCTACCGGAGTAGCGGAGCGCTGCCGTGATGCCTCAGCTCGACATCGTCATCCCGGTCTACAACGAGGCCCACGTCCTGGCCGCCAGCGTCGAGAAGCTGCGGTCCTACCTCCAGGAGACGAGCTTCCCCTACACCTGGCGCATCGTCATCGCCAACAACGCCTCCACGGACCGGACGCTGGAGGTCGCCCGGGAGCTGTCGCGGCGCCTCGATGATGTGGCCGTGGATGTGGCCGTGCTCCACCTGCCACAGAAGGGGCGCGGACGCGCCCTCAAGAAGGCCTTGCTGGAGAGCGACGCCGACGCCATGAGTTACATGGATGTCGATCTCTCCACCGGCCTGGACGCGCTCCTCCCGCTCGCCCGCGCCGTGCTCGAGGAGGGGTACGACGTGGCGACCGGCTCGCGCATGGCGCGCGGCTCCCAGATCACGCGCTCGCTGCGGCGCGAGATCACCTCCCGGGGCCTCATCTTCCTCATCAAGCTGCTCTTCCTCTCCAAGCTCTCCGATACCCAGTGCGGCTTCAAGGCGATCACCCGCCAGGCCGCGCGCGAGCTGCTGCCGCTCGTCGAGAACGATGAGTGGTTCTTCGATACGGAGCTGCTGCTGCTGGCGGAGAAGGGCGGCTACCGCGTGAAGGACATCCCCGTCCTCTGGATCGAAGACCCAGACTCGCGCGTCGACGTGCTCAAGACCGTTCTGGAGGACCTGCAGGGCCTCCTGCGGATGCGCCTGAGGCGGATCCCCCGCCGCGGCGAAGCCGCCCCGCGCTGACCTCTCTCCCAACGACCGCCGTGCGCCGGAACGCGCGAGCTCCCGTGCGTTGGCGCGTCATGGGCCGGGACGGAGAATCACGCGGCTCAATGAACCGTGCAGGCTCATCAGGTTTTGCTTGACAGTAGCGGAGACTGATGCTACGTTTACGTTTGAGATTGCCTTCACAAGCCGCGGCGAACTCTGCTCAGCAGAGTTCGCGTCGGTTCTGGCAAGGGTGGGTAGCAAGTGCCATTTGTCGTTGGTGACTTCGCCGAGCTAGGCGCCGTCTTCCTGACCGTGATGATCTCTCTCGCCGTCATGGTCGCTCTCGGGCGGTGGTGGGCGCGCTAGTTCGAGCGCTAGTGAGGGGTTCCCCATGGCTGTAACCGAACAACCGCGCGGCCCCAGGCTGGGGTCTTGGCTCTACGACAAGCTCTTTCACAACTACGTCTGGCGCTCTGTCTTCCGTTCCGGGTATCCCGACACCCCCCGCAACCAGATGCTGGCCATCGCCACCAACGTCTTCTTGCACCTCCACCCAACCCGCCTTCACAAGACGCACGTTAAGATCACGCACACCTATTGCCTGGGCGGCATCACCTTCTTCTTCTTCCTGGCGCTGACGGTCACCGGCGTGATGCTCATGTTCTACTACGTGCCGGGAGTGGACCGGGCGTACAGCGACATCGCCGCGCTGGAGACCAACGTCCGCTTCGGGATGCTGATGCGCAACCTGCACCGCTGGATGGCCCACGGCATGGTGATCACGGTCTTCCTGCACATGATGCGCGTCTTCTACACGGGCGCCTACAAGCCGCCCCGGGAGTTCAACTGGGTGGTGGGCGTCATCCTGCTCGTGTTGACCCTGCTGCTCAGCTTCACCGGCTACCTGCTGCCCTGGGACCAACTCGCCATCTGGGCGGTCACCGTGGGCACCAACATGATCGGCTCGGCGCCGCTGCTGGGCGGTGAGACGCGCTACTTCCTCATCGGCGGCTTTGAGGTAGGCGACGCCGCCCTCATCCGTTTCTACACGCTGCACGTCATTGGCCTGCCGCTGCTGGCCGCCATCTTCATGGCGGTGCACTTCTGGCGCGTCCGCCGCGACGGCGGGCTGGCACGGCCCTTGTAAACGATCTGCTCCGAGGAGAGCATGGCAGTAGATGCGCAGGCGGTAGCTCGAGGAGACGTAGCGGCCCGGCCCCGGAGGGAGCGGGAGCAGGAGCTGCTGGTCTGGCCGGACCTCGTCTTCATCGAGTTCATCGCCGCCGTGGTGTTCACGGTCACCTTCTTCGTCCTCTCGGTAGCGCTGAACGCGCCGCTGCTGAACCGGGCGAACCTCAATATCACGCCCAACCCGTCCAAGGCGCCCTGGTACTTCATGAACCTCCAGGAGCTGCTGCTCCATATGCACCCGGCGCTGGCCGGCGTCATCGTACCTACCATCGCCCTGCTGCTGCTGGCGGCGCTGCCCTACCTCGACCGCAAGGCGGAGGGACAGGGCGTCTACTTTGGCACGCCCAACGCGGTCAAGATCACCCTCTTCTCGGCCGCCTTCGCCGCCGTCTTCACCGCGGGGCTCATCCTGTACGACCAGGGCCGCCACGTCAACGTGGTCACCAACATCGCCCAGCACGTCGACAAGGACTGGGAGTGGCCGACGGTGCTGGCGCCCTTCCAGAACGTGCGTGCCATCCAGACAGGGTGGGAGTGGGAGATCCCGGTGCCGGAGGGCGTCCAGGTAGGCAGCGGCGAGCACGATGGCGAACTGAACTGGCCTCAGGATTTCGAGCACGTCCCCATGCCCTTCAACGGCACCAGCGGGCCGGACTGGATGCAGTGGGACAAGCCCGACTTTCTCCCAGGCTGGATGCAGGCGCTCTACTGGTACGACCTGAACCTGAACCTCCCTGCTTTCGTGGTGGAGCTGCTGATCCCGGTGGCGCTGATGGTGGGGCTGCCGGCCGCGCTGCTCTACCTCCTGAGACGCCTTGGCTGGCTCTATGGCGTCCATGACGCCGCCATCGCGCTCTTCACCGGGTTCATCAGCGTCTATGTCGTCCTTACCATCATCGGCGCGGGCTTCCGGGGAGCGGGCCAGGATCTGGTGCTGCCCTGGGACGTGCCGCGCATCGATTAGGGGTGATAGCGAATGGCTGAGCAAGAGAAACGAGAGGAAGCTGCGGAAGAGCCGGCCGCGCCGGTTGAAGGAGAGACGGGCGAGGCTCTGGAGGCCGAGGCTGCTCAGGCGGCTGAGGGCGCCGTCGTGGAGGAGCGGAGGCCCGCCCGCGCCCAGCGGGAGGTGGCGCCGGCCGGCCCCTCCAGCGCCATCGTGGTGCCGCGCAGGACGCCCGGCCAGCCCGTGGTGTCTCGCCGGGGCATCCTGCGCCTTGGCTTCTGGAGCAGCCTGGGCGCCATCATCGCTGGCGGGGCGGCGGCCGGGCTGGACCTCTTCTATCCACGAGGCGTCACCGGCTTCGGCGGCAAGGTAACCGTCAGCGCGAGCGATATCCCGCCGCCGGGGCAGAAGAAAGAGATTCCGGAGGGCCGGTTCTGGCTGGCCAACCTGACGGAGGAGCAGGGCGGGCCCGGCCTGCTCGCCCTCTGGTGGAAGTGTCCCCACCTGGGGTGCACGGTGCCCTGGGTGCCCGCCTTCGTCTGGCCCGACCCCACCACGGGCGCGCCCAAGCAGGGCTGGTACCGTTGCCCCTGCCACGGCTCCACCTATACCGATGCGGGCATCCGGGTCTACGGCCCGGCGCCGCGCTCGCTGGACACGATGGCGCTGACAGTGGACAACGGCAATGTCATCGTCGATACCGGCAACATTACGCCCGGCGGGCCGGACAACCCGGGCCGGGCGGTTCGGCTCTAGAAAACCGAGACAAGGAAGCGTGCGCAAAGGAAGCGGATGAACACCGGCAAGCAGATCAACGCCATGGTGGTCGTCCTCTTCCTGACCCTCATCACCCTGGGAGCGTATACCATCTGGGACCCCCTCCGCTCCGACACGGCCGAGGAGGAGCAAGTGGAGATGGCCGTGGAGCGGGGCGCTACCACCTTCGCCCTCAACTGCCGTCTCTGCCACGGCGACCGGGGCGAAGGCGGTGTCGACGGCGGCCGCCTGCCCGCGGCGCTTCCCTTGAACGTCGACCGTCTCCAGGGCATCCAGGACGGGGCGTTCAGCCAGCCCGCCTACGATGCCGCCTTCAAGCTGGTGAGCAATACCATCATGTGCGGACGGGCGGGCACCTCCATGCCCACCTGGGGCCAGTCGCAGGGCGGTGCCCTCAGCACGGAGCAGATCCGGCAGCTCGCCCTGCTCATCACGCTGGGCAGGTGGGAGCTCGCCCAGGAGCACGCCGACGAGATCGACGCTATGGCCACCGAACACGCCACCGTGCAGATGCCCGACGGCTCCTTCGGCGCCAGCGACACTGAGCTCATCGTCAGCAACGCCAGCCTCTTCAGCTTGGGCCAGTACATCCGCATCGATGACGAGCGGCTGCGGGTGCGCCAGAACGAGCTGGAAGTGCAACGGGGCGCCGACGGCACCGAGGCGTCATCGCACGAGTCGGGCGCGCTCGTTCTCCGCGCCGAGGGCGGAGCGTTTATCGATACCGGCGAGACGCTGCGGCACTCGGTCGAGCCGGAGGACTCCGTGCTGGTGGTGAACGACCTGAAGGGCTTCACCGTGGGCGACACCCTACGGCTCGGCAGTGAGGCAGTACGGATCGTCGATATCGTGACCGGGCTGCCCACCACTGGGCAGCGCCTCGCCGAGGAGATCGGCCGCACTGCCGACGAGCTCCTGGTGAGCGGGGCGGACGCTATCGAGGTGGGTACCCTCATCCGGGTCCACGGGGAGCTGATGGAGGTAGTCGCCATCCGTGACGACGGGGAGAGCGGCAACGCGCTGGAGGCCGGCATCTCCGCAACCGACCGGCGCATCTCAGTCAATGATCCGGGCTTGTTCGGCGAGGGCTATGTCCTGCGCCTGGGTGAGGAGCTGGTGGAAGTGCAGGGGCCGGTCGAGACCGGCCAGGCCCTGGGAGAGTCCGTAGGGCGCGCGGAGACGACTCTCGCCGTCAGCGGCACGCAAGGCATCGAGGCGGGCATGGTGATCCGCATAGGAAGAGAGCTGCTGCGTGTGACCGAGGTTCTCGAGCCGGCGCGCCTGGAGATCGAGCGCGCCGCGGACGATACCCAGGCGGCGTCCCACCGTTCCGGCACGGCCTTCGTCAGGCTGGTCGAAGGAGCGGAAGAAGGGGAGACCGTCGAGCAGCCCACCGGCCAGAAGCTACTGGAGGCGGTTGGCCCGGATGGCACTCTGGTCACCGTCAGTGGCACCACGGGCGTCTCCGTCGGCGGGACCTTCCAACTGGGTGACGAGCTGGTGCGCATCGTGAACAGCCGGCCGGCGAGGCTCCGGGTGGAGCGGGGCGTGGAGCGCACCAGCCGGGACGGCCATGCGCGGCGGGTGCCCCTCTACGAGGCCAACCTGCTGGTCGTCGAGCGGGGCGTGGGCGGCACCCAGCCGCAGGCGCACAGCGAAGGAGAGCAGGCGTTCCTCACTGTGGTGGAGGTGAAGCGCGCGGCAGGTGGCTCCAAGCTGGAAGTCCACAGCAAGAACGCGGAGATCTTCCTGGGGCACCGGCTCATCATGGAGCGGGGTGTCCTCGGCTCAGAGGCGGCGGAGCACCCCAGCGGTGCCCTGGTGCTCAACTTCCCGCCAGCGCCGGAGGGCCCCACCATCACCCAAGAGGCGTGCGGCCAGCGGGCCGTCGCGCCTGCCCCGGAGACGCCTGCTGGGCCGACGCAGACACCGGTGGCGGGGGCGCAGGAGGTGGTCATCTCCCTCTCGGAGTGGTCGGTGAGCCCCGATCCGGCAACCATCGCTGACGGCCCCGTCACCTTCCAGGTGAGCAACGAGGGCGTCGCCGTCCACAACTTCCGCGTATTCGCCACCGACCTGGCGCCGGACAGCCTGCCGGTGGCGGTAGACCGGGTGGATGAGGAGAGCGACCAACTGGACGTCGTGGGTGGCATCGCGGGGGCGATACCGGCGGGCACAAGCCAAACGGTGGCGGTGGACCTGCCTCCCGGCAGCTACGTCCTCGTCTGCAACGTTCCCACGCACTACCAGACCGGCATGTTCGTCGGCTTCCAGGTAACCGCCCCGTAGGGCGCGGGCAGCGGACCGCTTGACGCCCTCTGGCGCCGTTGGCTAGACTCAGGTACGGGACGGGCCTGCGGGCGCGTCCCGTAGCATCGCTAGGAGCGGACGCATGGCGAACCAGGTAGGCAAGCGATATCAGTGCACCAAGTGCGGGACCGAGATGATCGTCACCAAGGGCGGCGACGGCCAGATCTTATGCTGCGGGCAGCCCATGCAGCAGAAGCAGTGACGTCAGAGAGGTGGTGGCATGTCGAACCAGTTGGGCAAGCGGTTTCAGTGCGAGAAGTGCAGCACGGAGGTGCTCTGCATCAAGCCGGGCGACGGCGAGGTGGAGTGCTGCGGCGTCCCCATGCAGTTGATGCAGCCCAAAGTCCTCCCCTCCGCCGACTGACCGGCTGACCGAAG
>MGOB01000058.1:0-175 GCA_001796995.1 Chloroflexi bacterium RBG_16_68_14
GAGGCGCTGCCCGCCGACCTGGTCGATATCCCCGCGAAGGCGAGGACGATCCTGGTGGTGGCCGACGACCTGGAGGAGAGCCACAACGTGGCCGCTCTGCGCATCAAGGACGCCATCGATCCGCGCAAGCTGCCCCTGCGCGAGCCGGCCCGGCTCATCGTCGTCTCGCCGCGCT
>MGOB01000058.1:215-13143 GCA_001796995.1 Chloroflexi bacterium RBG_16_68_14
GCTCCAGCGCCTCCTCCCAGGACGCGGGCGTCAGGGCGCCGTCGCGACGGACCAGGTGCTGGGCCAGCCGCTCGCTCTCTTTGACCGCGTCGTAGTGGAAGCGACCGCGCACGCAGATCTGGTTGTCGCTGAAGGGGTTCAGCGTGTCCGGCTTGACGACGGCCGGCTTGCCGTTGCGCTGGCCGATGCTGATGGTACAGCCCACGCTGCACGAGTTGCACACGGTGGAGACCCAGTCCTCGGTGCGGGCCAGCCACTTGTGGGGCTTCTCCATCAGCGTCGCCGTCGGGCAGACGTCGATGCAGGCACCGCAGAAGTCGCAGTTCGATTCGTGGATGGGCCCGCCGGCGCCGAAGGCGATGCGCGTGGAGTAGCCGCGGCCGGCCAGGGCGATGGCGCCGGTGTGGCGCAGGTCGTCGCAGGCGCGGACGCAGCGGGTGCAGATGATACACATCTGCGGGTCGAACTCCAGCCAGGGGTTGGCCCGGTCGGGCTCCGGCGGCGGCGCCTGGTAGTAGGTGCGCTCCTCGCCCTCCCAGGGCTCCACGTTGTCGTCGCCCATATCGAGGAAGACGTTCGTCGTCTGGAGCTCGCAGCGGTAGTTCTTGGAGCAGGTGAGGCAGCGATGGGTGACCACGTCGTCCCGCAGGCAGACATCGCCGGGCATGCACTTCACCCGCCGGTGGCAGGTGAGACAGCGGTCCGAGTGGTTGGCGTTGATGATGGCCAGGACGTACTGTCGGGCCCGCTTCACCTCCGGCGTGTCGGCGTGGACCACCATGCCGTCGCGCACCGTCGTGGTGCAGGAGAGCTGGAGGCCGGGGGCGCCCTCGATCTCCACCAGGCAGGTGCGGCAGCCGGCGTAGGGAGGCAAGCCATCGATGTAGCAGAGGTTGGAGACGTAGAAGCCGTTCTGCTTGATGACCTCTACCAGGGGAGCGCCATCGGGCGCTTCCACCGACTGGCCGTTGATGGTGAGCTGCGCCACGGCCTGGGGCCTCCCTCAGCTTCCCTGTTCGATGAGCTGGATGACGTGGTCGGGGACGCGCTGACTGTTGGGATAGGTGTAGTTGCTCTCCCGCAGGTAATTGCGGGCGAACCTGGTGAGCGCGTCCTGGTCCCGGTACATGGCCTCGAACTCTGCCGTGACGTCTTTCCAGGTGCCGCCGGCCTGGATCGCCTCGTACGGGCAGGCTTCCACGCAGAGCCCGCAGTACATGCAGATGCGGAAGTCGATCTCGTAGCGGTCGATGTGGAGGGAGCCATCCTCGGCGGGCGAGGTAGCCACCAGGATGCAGCCGTCCGGGCAGGCCTGGGCGCAGGTGGAGCAGCCGGTACAGCGCTCCTCGAACCAGACGAGATTGGTGCGCGCCCGGCGGGGGATGGGCCGCACCTCCTCCGGGTACTGCACGGTGAAGGGGGGCCGGAAGATGTGCCTCAGGGTGACCATCATCCCCTTCACCACGCCCAGGCCGTACATCCGCGCCCCTTTCTGCTCTCTCCTGCCGAACCCTGTCTGCCCAGCATAGCTGCGTGGGCGGCTATGGAGAAGACTTTCACAAACTGAGGACAATTTTAGCAGTATTTGGTGTCTTAATTCAACCAACGAGGCTTATTCATGATTCCCCTCATGGCGGGGGGATTGTATGATGACCACCACCAGCGTAACCAACGCAAGGGGAGGGATTATGCCGGGGCGGCAACCGGGCGAATTGGGGGGCCTTCGCCTTCGTGTGTCACCTAACTATTGGCTGCGAAGAGTAACGCGATGGCCGTTCTACTTTGAGAGTCATAACCCATCTTTTCGGGTTCATGTGGAGCGGTTCTCGGCCCCGCCCGACGGAGAAAGCTGGCACAACGACGAGATCACCTTCGAGATCATCTTTGCCGATGGCTCCAAGTTCAAGCGTAAGTATCCGGTTCCCGAACTACACATCGGCAGATCGACCGAACTAATCATCAGTGAGATCTATACCGCGCATCCAGGACAGACAATCATCACCATGCCTAGCGTTCCTGATGGGCCGTGGCAAACCCTGTACTCATATCAGGTTCGCACTGAGGAGCAATTGTGGCTCGGCTTGCTTGGGGTAGTTCTAGGCATCACTACAACTATTGGCGCTGCCTCGCCGGGCTGGACAAGATTGCTGCCTGGCGGATGACGACCGAATTGTGGTCATTCAGGAGACGCTTGAACCCGTGGCTACACAGTAAGCGACACCGGAGACACACACTGCCGAAGATGATCAGGAAACGCCAGCGCCCGCGCAAGAAGGGCAATGACGGACAGGTGAGCATGAACCTGAACCTTTATCCGGCCACGAACGCGCAGGCAGCAGAGCCAGGTTTCAGGAGGTTCGCCTCATGGTTCGCAACAGAACCGTCACTGCAATAAGCCCTCTCGCGCTAGCCACAATAAGCCTTGTCCTTGCAGTGTCCAGCATCGTTCTTTCCCTTTGGCCTGTCGTTGCTGACCCGCCTTGGGAACCGGAACGAGTCGTCGAACGAGTCATCGAACCGGCGACACTGACCGGCTGCGACCTATTGCAACAGCAGCTTGTGGAGGCGGGCAGCGATCGCGGCGCATATGGCATCTTCATCCTTGGCCGTGCTGAAGGATGCTGGCGCTGAATTATGAATAAGGCTCAAATGAGGGCGCCCCGGCCCCTTCAACTGCCCGCCGCCCCTTCCGGCTGAGGCTCGTGCAGGCCAAACCGCGGCACCAAGCGGTCCAGCCACTGCGGGAACCACCAGTTGGCATTGCCCATGAGCTGCATGATGGAGGGGACCAGGATGAGCCGGACCAGGGTGGCGTCCAGGAAGATGGCCGCTGCCAGCCCGATGCCGAACTCCTTGATCACCCGCTGGTCGCTCACGGCGAAGCTGAGGAAGACCGCGACCATGATGGCCGCGGCGGCGGAGATGACCCGCGTCGTTACCGAGAGGCCCCGCGCTACCGCCTCGGAGTTATCGCGGCTCTTCAGATACTCCTCCTGAATGCGGCTCACCAGGAACACCTCGTAGTCCATGGAGAGGCCGAAGAGGACGGCGAAGAGCATCATCGGCAGGAAGGACTCGATGGGTCCCCGCTCCACGCCGAGGTATTCTCCCAGCCAGCCCCACTGAAAGACGGCGACGATCACGCCGTAGGAGGCGCCGATGGAGAGCACGTTCATGATCGCTGCTTTCAGCGGCACCAGCACGGAGCGGAACGTCGCCATGAGCAGCACAAAGCTCAGCCCGATAACCGCCGCGAAGAACAGCGGCATCCGGGAGGCGATCTTGCTGTCCACGTCGATGAAGAGGGCGGTGGACCCCCCGACCAGCGCCTCGGCGCTCGTGCCCTCCGTCGCCAGGGAGACGATGCGCCGGAGCCGGTTGACCAGCGCGTCCGTCTCCTCCGCCTGGGGCGCGGTCTCCGGGATCACGATGATGGTGGCCATGGTGCGCGCTTCGTTGAAGCGCGCCGGCGTCACGCTCACTACGCCTTCGGTCTGCCCGACGATAAGCGGCAGCCGCATCGCGGCGGCGTCACCCACCACGTCGTCGGTCCGGACCCCGATCAAGATTGGGCCGTTCAACCCCGGCCCGAAGGCCTCCGACAGCAGGTCGTAGGCCCGGCGCGACGTGAACGACTTGGGGTTGCTTCCGTCGTCGGAGGAGCCGAGACGGATGCTCAGGACCGGCCAGGCCAGCACCACCAAGGCCGCCAGCGACAGGGCGAAGAAGAGCAGGGGCGCGCGCTGGATCAGGCGGCCCAGCCGGTAGCCGAACCCGGTCTCGCTCTCGTGGGCCGGGGCAGCCAGCCCGGGGATCCGCCAGCGGTCGATGTGGCCGCCGACCAACCCCACGATGGCAGGGAGCACGAGGATGGCCACGGTGACGGCGAGGGCCACCACCAGGGCCGCCGCGGAGCCGACGTAGGAGATGAAGGGGATGCCCACCGCCCACAGGCCGAGCAAAGCGATCACCACGGTGAAACCAGCGAAGACGACCGACCGCCCCGCTGTCGCCGCCGCCTGGCCGATGGCATCCACCACGCTGGAGCCGAGGGCCACCCCTTCGCGAAACCGCGTCACCACCAGCAGCGAGTAGTCGATACCTACGCCGATGCCGATCATGGAGGCAAACTGGGGGGTGAAGGAGGGCAGATCGACGAAGGAGGCGCCCACTCCCACGAGGAAGAAGCCCGATGTCAGCGCCAGCAGCGCCGTAGTGATAGGCAGCGCCATCGCCACGATGGAGCCGAAAGCGATGAGCAGGATGACCACTGCGGCCCCCACGCCGATGAGCTCAGAGCTCCCCGGCGCCTCCTGCTCGGCCGCGCTCACCACCTGTCCGCCCGCCTCCACCTGGAAGCCAGGGGAAGAGCGCCGCTCCCGGAGATCCAGCAGCGCATCGACGCTGGTCTCCTCCAGGCCGAAGGACTCCTTCCCGTACTGGACACTGATCCGGGCGATGGAACCGTCCCGGGAGATCGCTCCCGGCTGCTCATAGGGCGATGAGACGCCTATTACCTCTGGCAGGTCCTTCAGGTCAGCGACTAGCTCCTCCGCCCGCGTGCGGACCTCCGGATCGTCGAAGCCGGCCGGGGCCCGCACCACCACCGTCGCCGAATCGCCGGCCGTCCCCGGGAAGTGCTCCTCCAGCAGGTCGAACAGTCGCTGGGACTCAGTACCGGGGAGGGAAAAGCTGCCGCCGTACCGGCCGCCGAAGAGGACGTAGAGGGCGCCGAGGCCAACGAGGACGGCCAGCGCGACGGCCAGGACTCGCCAGGGGCGACGCGCAGCGAAGCGAGCCCAGGCGGCGAGGGGACTCACTCCGATACCTCGGCGATCTGGCGGTTCTCCTGCCTGATGAGCACCGACAGCTCATGGAATCGTTCGGCAGCCTGCGCAATGGCCTCGCGCTCCCCTTCTTCGACGCTGGCAAGCACCCTTGTCATGACTTCGTCCAACGCCTGCACCATGCGCACCACCACCGACCGGCCCGCTCGGGTGAGGCTCACCAGAACCACCCGCCTGTCTTCGGGAGACGCTGCGCGAGCCGCCAGGCCCTCCCGAACCAGGCGATCGACGATGCCGGTAGTCGTAGGAAGGGACACCCCGAGATCGTCAGCGATCTCCGTCATCGAGAGCTTCTTGGGCGCCGCCTCGTCGAGGATGAACAGCGTCAGCAGCTGGGGCGTGGTCAGCCCGTGGTAGACGCTATCGATCAGGCCCGCGAGCCGGAGGTTCCGCGCGATTCGCGGAACCAGCACGCTGACGCGGCGGACGTGATGATCCAGAGGCATGTTGCTTAGCCTAGCAGATAGTTAGCGAGGCTAATTATATTCCCCGCTACCCCTTGTCGCAAGCCATTAGCAAACCGCTGTCAAGCCCAGAGAAGGAGGGAGCGAGGAGAGCGTCTACAGGCTGAAGCGGGCAAAGTCGTCCGCCACCAGCGCGTTCTCGATGCCCAGCTCTTTCTGCCCGCCGTCCAGGTGGGTGAGGATGAAGGTGGGCTTCGGGCCCAGCCGGCGCCGCAGCTCTCGGATGTCGTTGGGGCTCAGGTGCGGGCCGCACGTGCCGTCCCAGCAGGAGCACTCGACGACGAAGGCATCGGCGCCATCGGCCAGCTCCAGCAGCGCGTCGCACAGCACGCTGTCGCCGGAGTAGGCGACGGTGCGGCCGCCCACCTGCACGCGGAAGCCGAAGCACTCCATCTCGACGACATGGTTGACGGAGCGAGCAAGGAACTTGAGGCCCGCCACCTCGCCCTCCAGGCCGTCCCGCAGGTCCCGGTAGGTCTCCTGATAGGTCTTGTTCTTCTTGAGAACGTTAGGGAAACCAGCTCGGGTAATGGTGCGCACCTGCTCCTCGATACCAGGTGGGCCGAGGATGGTCAGGTCTTTGCTCCGAGGCGTCATCTCCGCGTACTCCAGCAGCAAGAAGGGCAGGCCGAAGAAGTGGTCGCCGTGGAAGTGACTGATAAAGATGGCTTCGATCTCATCCGGCGCTACCTGGCACTGCTTCAGGTGGGGCAACACCACCGGCGAGGCGTCGAAGAGGTAGCGGCCGTTGAGGAGGAAGCTGCTCCAGTACCGCCCCGAGGCGAAGGCGTTGCCGGAACCGAGGAAGAGGAACTCCAAACCCTGACCCACCCGGCGGCTCCTACTCGATCCCGCCCCCCCAGACGCCATCCGGAAAGGCCCGCCGACCGGCCAGGCGGAGCCCGGCCTGACAGAACGAGTTCCTTGAAAGGCTGCCGTTCCAGATCATGCGTCTACCTCACCGACAATGGACGTCCCTGCCGCCGTTTCCGCAGCGCTCCTTCTGCTCTCGAAGGTGCAGCATACATCATCCGGGGCGTAGGGAGAAGGGGCGCTCCCCTACCGCACTGCCATCTCGGCCACCGCAGAACGCCGCTGCCAGGCCCGGTGTTGACTGCCTCGCATTCCGTGGTATGCTTAGGTGCGAAGGAGAGCCTTGGGTGACGGGCACGATGCCCACGGGGTGCGGCCATGAAGGCATTCTGGCTCGCCTGCGCTGACTTCATTCGGCGACGCTATTGGTGGGTGCTGGCGGCATCCGCGCTGGCGACGGTCGTCCTCGCCTTCGGCATCCCCCGCCTGGAGTTCAAGACCAGCCAGGACACCATCGTCCCCTCCAGCTCGCAGGTGTATCAGGACAACGTCCGCTACGAGCGGCAGTTCGGCGGCGAGCCGGTGCTGGTGCTCTTCGCGGGTGAGGACATCCGCCAGCTCTTTGCGCCGCCCAACATCGACGAGCTGGCCGCGCTCGAAGACGAGTTGACCGAGAGCGGCCTCTACCACTCGGTCTTCGGACCGCTGGCGATGGTCCGCTTCGCCCGCGACCAGATCCCGGTGGCGGCCGAGCTGGCGCCAGCGGCCCTCGTCCGTCAGCAGGAGGCGGCGGCGCAACTCGCCCGCGAGCAGGCGGCGGCCGCCGGCGCCTCCCAGGCAGAGCAAGATCTCGCTGCCGCCCGGGCCCGCGAAGAAGCGGCTGCCGCCTTCGCCGAGCGCAACGCCACCGACGCCACCCGCCTCGCCGAGGCGGGCGAGCAGTCGCTCGGCAACCCCAAGTTCGTCGAGTTCCTCACCTTCGATGAGAACGGCGCCGTGCGACCGGAGTTCCAGGGGATCTTCCCCGACGGGCAGCACGCCCTGATGGTGGTGCGCCTCAACGGCAACATGAGCATCGACGAGCAGGGGCGGGCGGCCGCCAAGGCGGTGGAGCTGGTGCAGCAGCATCAGTTCGAAGGGTTTGAGGTGCTCCCGTCCGGCCCCTCCATCCTCCTGAAGGAGATCAACGACACCATGCGGAGCAGCATGACCACCATGGCGGTGCTGGCCATCGGCATCATGGTGGTCGTGCTGTTCCTAGTCTTCCGGGCGCGCTGGCGGCTTCTCTCCCTGGCCGTGGTGCTGGTGGGCAATATCTGGGCCTTCGGCCTGATGGGCTTTCTGGGCATCCCCCTCACCATGGTCACCATCTCCGGCCTGCCCATCCTCATCGGCCTGGGCGTTGATTTCGCCATCCAGGTGCACAGCCGCTTCGAGGAGGAGGTGGTGCGCACGGGCAGCGCCGCCGACAGCGTAGCAGCGGTGCTGACGAAGCTGGGGCCGGCCGTGGTCATCGCCATGCTGGCGGCGACGACCGGGTTCCTGGTCCTCCACATCTCACGCGTGCCCATGATCCGCGACTTCGGCTCCATGCTGGCCGTGGGCACGGTGATCCTCCTCCTAGCGGACGCGCTCTTCCTGATAAGTGTCCTCTACGCCCGGGACCACCACCTGCGGCCCCGCGTTGCCGTCGGGCCGTCCAGCCGCCTGCAGATGGAGCGGCTGGTGCGCTCCCTCACCTCCTCGGCGGAAGGGCGCTTCCTCCCGGTCGTCCTCGCCGTGGGCATCGTCTTCGTCTTCATCGGCCTCTGGGCGGAGGAGCGGATCACCATCCAGACCGACCCCGAGCGTTTCGTGCCCCAGGACAGCCCGGTGCTGCGCGACCTCTACCGGATCCGCGATACCGCCGGCTCCTCCAGCCAACTGGGGATCATGGTCGAGGCGGACGATGTTACCCGACCGGAGGTGCTCGCCTGGATAAAGGACTTCGCCGCGCGCCAGGAGGAGCAGCACCCGGCGGAGCTCCTGCGCTCGGACAGCATCGCCTCCATCGTAGCTCGCGTTATTGGCGCCCCGCCGACGCGGGAGGATGTGGGGGCGATCCTCGCCGTCGCGCCCGATGCCATCCGTCGCACCTTCATCAACGAGGACAGCACCCAGGCCCACATCATCTTCGCCCTTGGCCCCATCTCTCTTCAGGAGCGGAAGGTGCTCCTGGAGGAGATGCAGGCCGACATGGACGCGCCCCCGGGGATGACGGCGAAGGCGTCCGGCCTGGCTGTCATCGGCATCGAGGCGGTGGACGCGCTGAGCGCGAACCGGCTGCTCCTGATCTACGCGGCCCTGGGCGTGAAGCTGGCTTTCTTCCTCCTGGTCTACCGCAGCCTGGTGAAGACGGCGCTGGTCCTGCTGCCGGTCGTGATCGCCGTCGGCAGCTCCTCTGCGGCCATCTACCTGCTGGGGATCGAGCTGAATCCTTTGACCTCGGTCTCCGTCCCGCTGGTGATCGCCATCTGCGTCGAGTTCTCCGTGCTGCTCATGGCGCGCTACCTGGAAGAGCGCGAGCAGGGCGAAAGCCCCCGGGAGGCGGTGCACACGGCCTCGATGCGCATCGGGCGGGCCATTATCGCCTCCGGCCTGACGACTATCGGCGGTTTCGGCGTGCTCGCCTTCTCCGGCTTCCCCCTGCTGGAGAGCTTCGGCATCGTCACCACCCTCAACGTAGCCATCGCCTTACTGAGCACCCTCATCGTCCTGCCGCCGCTCCTGGTCTGGGCGGACGAGGAGACCCACCTGGTCCCCGTCCAGGAAGACCTGAGCCCGGCCGAGTAGTCACAGGCGCCTCGTCGTAGTATCCTCAAGGCCGTGAACCTCGCCGAACGCTTGGGCTTTGCCCCGGACGACCGCGTCCTCATCCTCCACGCCGACGACGTGGCCAGCTCCCACGCCTCCAACGCTGCCGCCATCGAGTGCCTGGAGCAGGGCAGCCTCACCTCCGCCTCCATCCTGGTGCCCGCTCCCTGGTTCCCGGAGGTGGCCGCTTACGCCCGCGACCACCCCGAGGCGGACTTCGGCGTCCACCTCACCCTCACCTGCGAGTACGATCCGTACCGCTGGCGCGCCCTCACCGACCGCTCCGCGGCGCCCGGCCTCTACGACGAGCAGGGCTACCTCTGGCACACCGTCGGCCAGGCCGTCGAGCACATCTCGGTAAAGGAAGCGGAGCTGGAGCTGCGCGCCCAGATCGAGACTGCCCTCGCCGCCGGCATCGACGTCACCCATTTCGATACCCACATGGGCACCGTCGTCCAGCCCAAGTTCATGGAGCTGTTCGTCTCCCTGGGCCTGGAGTACGGTATCCCCGTCTTCATTTTCCGTGCCGACCAGGAGCGTCTGCGCGACTCCGGCATGGGCTACTACTGGTCGGCGCTGGAGCCGCAGCTCCGCCGCATGGACGAAGCCCGCTTCCCCGTCCTCGACCACATCCTGGTCAACACGCTGGAGTGCCCGCCGGAGGAGAAGGAGGCGCACTTCAAGAGTCTCTTCGCCGACCTCTGGCCCGGCCTCACCCACTTCCTCATCCACCCGGCCAAGCCGTCGGACGAGGTCAGCGCCATGACCGAGAGCGCGCCCCTGCGCGCCCAGGACTACGAGCTGTTCCGCGACCGCTCCATGGCCGAAGAGCTGGCGAGGCTGGGCATCCACACCACCGGCTACCGCCAGATCAGGGACGCCTACCGTTCGGGCGCCCTCAAGAGCTGACCATGCCGGACATGCTGGTCCGGCTCTACGACCTGCCCGACCCGACGCTCTACTACCTCCGGGCGGAGGAGGCGGGCGCCTCCGTCCACCGCGCGCAGCCCTGGAACCACTCGGCGGTCCGGAAGTTCGTCGAGGAGCACTTCAGTAGCCGCTGGGCGGACGAGGCGGAGCTCGCCTTCGTGCGCCAGCCGATCTCCATGTTCATCGCGATGACGGGGCAGGAGATCATCGGCTTCGCCGCCTACGAGGTCACGACTCGTGACTACTTTGGGCCGACGGGCGTGCGCGAGGACTGGCGCGGCCGGGGCATCGGCGCCTCCCTTCTCTTCCGCTGCCTGGCGGCGCTGTGGGAGATGGGCTACGCCTACGCCATCATCGGCGGCGTGGGCGAGGCGCTCCAGTTCTATGAGAAGCTCTGTGGCGCCTTCTCCATCCCCGGCAGCGAGCAGGGGATCTACAAGCCAAGATAGCGCGCCGGCTAGGAGTCGGGCCCGCCGATCCAGCGGAAGTAGGCGCCCAGGTCGGGCAGGATGCCGCCCGCGTCGAGCAGGAAGATGAGGCCAACGACCAGGCTGAAGGCCGCCGCCAGCAGCCCCGCCAGCACGTAGACCAAACGCCGGCGCCGAGCCGAGACGAAGCCGGCGGCCGTCGCCACGGTCACGAAGGAGTTGGAGATGAGCAGGCCCAGCACGAAGAAGAGCAGCGCCGCTACCCCCATCGCCTTGGTGCCCGCGCCCACCGCCGTGGCGATGATCAGCACCTGCGTACCGGTTTCCGCGCCGATGCCGTGGATGAGGCCTACCGTGTAGGCGGTCTTCGGCCCGTACCGGTCGGCCCCGTGAACGTGGACGTGCTCCCGCTGGCCGCGGATGCGCGCCCAGCCCCAGTTGGCGGCGTTGCGCACCCCGGCGAAGATGAGCATCCAACGACTCCGGATCTGAAACTCTCCCTTGCCCCGGAAGTAACGGTAGAGGGAGTAGAACAGGTAGCCGGCCAGGAAGACCAGGGTGACGCCGACGACGCGCTCCATGAGCGGGTCGATCCAGGAGGGCAGGAACTCGGCGGCGAGGAGGGCCACGAGGCCCAGAGCCGTCACCACCGTCCCGTGGCCGACGGCGTAGAGGCTGCCCAGGAAGATGGCGCGGCGCCGGCTTGCGGCGAAGGCCCCGCCGACGGCGCGCGTACCGCCGACCCGGGCCGGCAGAGCCACAGCGGCCGTCCCGCCGCCGGCCACCGGCCGCCGCCGCGCCAGCTCCGCCGCGACGTGGTCGCTCTCGTCCGTGAGCAAGATGCCGGGCTCATCGGTGAGCCAGCCTTCGTTGGGCCCACCGGTGGCGGCGGTGGTGCTGGTGATGTCGGTGATGGCGGCGATGTGGTCCCAGTCGATGCCGTGGCGGAGGCCCAGCGCGAGCGCGCCGCCCAGCACGCCCAGCGACCCTCCGATGCCCAGGGCTAAGAATCCGAACTCCATCGATCTCGCCTTGCTACCCGCTCCGCTGCGACCCTCGAGCGCCTGCGCTCAATTGACAGCCTCCTGACAGGTGGCGCAGAGGCCGAAGATGGCGAAGTGCTCCAGGTCCGGCTTGAAGCCGGATTCGGCCAGGATCTCCGCCCCCAGGTCCTCCAGGTACCGGTGGTCCAGAGAGACCACCGAGTCGCAACTGCGGCAGATCAGGTGGTGGTGGCGCCGCTGCTGGCGCACCCACTCGTAGCTGGCGTCGCCGGTGCCCATGTCCGTCTCCGAGACGAGGCGCAGCTCCTTCAGGACGGCCAGCGTGCGATAGACGGTAGAGATGTCCACGTAGGGGTACTCGACTCGCACCCCCTCGTAGATCTCGGAGGCGGTCAGGTGGCCATCGGCGTGGCGCAGGGCGGAGAGGATCATGAGCCGCTGCGGAGTGGCCTTATGCCCCGCCTCGCGCAGAACCTGGACGGTCTCCGTTTCGCAGCTCAACTGATTGCTCTTGCGATTAAGTTGCAATTGCATCTTACGGCAGACGCCATCCGTTGTCAACAGCGGTTACCCTACCTTTACAATATCGACCGCCAGTGCGCGGCCTGAAGCGCAGTCGCTCAGGGTAGAGCCGAGAAAGCCTGTGGCAGCCCGGGGCGGTCGCCGGACGTCAGGTACGGTGGCGCGCTCAGGAAGTTGGAGTCGCCTGGCGGGTAGCCTGGGGGGCGAGGGCGCGCAGCCGTTCGACGGCCTTGGGGATCACGTCCAGGAGATAGTCGATCTCCTCCATCGTGTTGCCCTTGCCCAGCGTGATCCGCAGGCTGCCCCGGGCCAGGTCGTGAGGCACCCGCATGGCCAGCAGCACGTGGGAGGGCTCCAGCGAGGCCGTGGTGCAGGCCGACCCGCTGCTGGCGCTGACGCCGTTCAGGTCGAGCTGGAGGAGCACCGCCTCGCCCTCCACCCGCTCGAAGCAGCAGGAGAAGCTGTTGGCCACTCGCCGCTCGGGGTCCGCAGGGCCGGTGAGGTGGGTGCCCGGCACATGCCGCGGCAGCTCCTCCAGCAGCCGGTCGCGCAGAGGAAGGACGTGGGCGCTCCGCTCGGCGCGCTCCTCCTCGGCCAGCCGCAGCGCCGTCGCCATGCCGACGGCGCTAGCCACGTTCTCGGTGCCCGCCCGGCGGTTCTTCTCCTGCGAGCCGCCCAGCATCTGGGGAAGGAAGGGCGTACGGCTGCGCACGTAGAGGACGCCTACCCCCTTGGGCCCGTAGATCTTGTGGCCGGCCAGCGAGAGGAGATCGATGCCCAGCCGGTCGACGTGGAGGTCCAGGTAGCCCGCCGCCTGCACAGCGTCGGTGTGGACGGCGATGTGAGGGTCGCGCGCCTTCACGATGCGGACGACCTCGGCGATGGGCTCGATGGTGCCCACCTCGTTGTTGGCGTACATGACGGAGACCAGGGTCGTCTCGTTGCCGATGGCCCGCTCCAGCGCCTCCAGGTCGACGACGCCCTCCCGGTCGACGGGCAGGTAGGTCACCCGAAAGCCCTCCTGCTCCAGCCGCTCGGCGGTGTGGAGGACGGCGTGGTGCTCGATG
>MGOB01000058.1:13240-17149 GCA_001796995.1 Chloroflexi bacterium RBG_16_68_14
TGGTGAAGATGATCTCCTGGGGCCGGGCGCCCAGCACCTGGGCCACCGCGCGGCGGGCGGCGTCCAGCCCCTTCCGCGCCTCGCGCGCCTCGAAGTAGATGCTGGAGGGGTTGCCCCAGCGCTCCGTGAAATAGGGGAGCATCGCCTCCGCCACCTGCGGGTCGACCGGGGTGGTGGCGGCGTGATCGACGTAGACGCGGCGCTGCTCCATCACCTGCACCGTAGCAGCGAGCGCGAGAGGCTGTCAACGACGCCTGTCAACGGATAGAGAACGGATTAACGGATACGCGCGGTGCCGCAGCCGGCTAGCCGAAGGTTATACTGCCTCGGCAATGCTTGACAGAGACCGCTGTGAGCGTGTCCTGCGCGAGTGCTTCCCGGAGTTCCAGTTGCTGGGCGTCCGCTACTTTGCGAGCGGCTGGGACTACGAGCTGTGGGAGGTGAACGGCGACCTCCTCTTCCGCCTCCCGTTGCGACCGGCCTGCGCCGCCCCGCTGCAAATCGAGGCGCGCCTGCTTCCGGCGCTCGCCGATGCACTATCGACACCCGTGCCCAACCCGCTCTACGTCTCGGACGGCTGCGCGGCCTTCCCCCTGCCGTTCTTCGGCTATCGCAAGCTGCCTGGACGTCCCCTGAACGAAGTCGCTCTGGGGGAGCGAGACCGAGCCTCCGTCGCGCGACAGCTCGGCCGGTTCCTCACGGAGCTCCACCGCTTCCCACCGGCGCGGGCGGCGGCGCTGGGCGTGTCCGTCTACTCGCCGGAGGGCTGGCGCGAGGAGTACCGGGACTTCCAAGAGAGGGTCCGCCGCGACGTGCTGCCTCTGCTCCCGGCTGGGGAACGGGCCGCCTTCGAGGCGTTCTGGCGTCGCTTCCTAGACGACGAGCGGCACTTCCGCTTCCAGCCGGTACTCATCCACCGTGACCTCGATGACGCGCACATACTCGTCGACGTGGAGCGCGTGCACATCACGGGCATTATCGACTTCGGCGACGGCTGCGTGGGTGACCCAGCGCTCGACTTCGCGGGCTGCGAAGGCGAGTTTCGCAGGGGACTGCTCGCGGGTTACGGCCTTCCTGTCGACGACAACCTTGGGCAACGTGCAGACATCTACCGCCACAAGATCAGCCCCTTCCACGCCGTCCTCTACGGCCTGGAGATCGGCGATCCAACATGGGTCAGGCGAGGAGTGGAGGCCCTTCGGGAGGAATTCGCCGGAGCGGGGTAAAAAGCATAAATAGCATGGATTGCTTGACCTCCGGCCTTCCGCCTTGCTACGCTGAACATGGCCCTCGCAGGGCCACGTACCGCATGGAGACCACCCGACAGACCATCCTCAACATCCTCCGCCGCCGTCAGGCCACGGTAGAGAACCTGACCAAGGAGCTAGGGCTGGCGCCGGCCACCGTCCGCCGGCACCTAGACATCCTGGCGCGGGACGGGCACGTCAATGTGGCCCAGGTGCGGCGCCAGACCGGCCGGCCCCACTACGTCTTCTCCCTCAGCGAGGCAGGGGAGGACCTCTTCCCCAAGCACTACGTCCGGATCACCAACCGCCTCATCGAAGAGATCGTCACCCTCTCACCCCAGGAGACCGCAGGCAAGAGCGGCAGCGAGCTGGCCGAAATGGTCTTCGACAAGATGGCGCAGCGGCTCGCCCAGCGTATCGGTCCCCACATCCACGGCTCGACGCTGGAGGAGCGGCTGGGGGCGACGACGGGGGCGCTGGCCGAAGAGGGGATCGTCTTCGACCAGGAGCAGGCGGAGGACGGCTACCTGCTGATAGGTCAGAGCTGCCCCTGCCCTCGAGTGGCCGACAGGCAGGGCCAGATCTGCGCCCACGACCAGCGACTGCTCTCGTTGCTGCTCGCCGCCGATGTTAGCTATGTGGACCCCGGTTCCCTGGGCAAGGAGGGCTACTGCGCCTATCGGGTGCGGCAGCGTCCAGCGACCGAGCCGGCCTTGCCAGAGCCAGAGCGGGTGGTATAATAAGCAAAGACTGTAGAAACAGAGCGACCCAGGGTTCGCTATTAGGAAGGGGCACGCTATGCTCTCCATCACTGACAAGGCCGCCGAGAAGGTGAAGCAACTCCTCCAGGAGCAGGGAGCCGAGCGCGGCGCCCTCCGCGTCTTCGTCGCTGGCGGCGGCTGCTCCGGCTACCAGTACGGCATGACCCTCGCCCAGGAGACCGAGGAGGACGACTTCGTCGTCGAGCACGACGGCGTCCGCCTCCTGGTCGACCCCGAGAGCGCCCCCCTCCTCCAGGGCGCCGAGATCGACTACGTGGAGGACATCATGAAGAGCGGCTTCACCATCTTCAACCCCAACGCCGTCAAGAGCTGCGCCTGCGGCTCCAGCTTCGACACGGCCGACAGCGCGGGCAAGGCGCAGGCCCACGCCTGCCACTAGCCACAGCGTCCTTTCGACAACGCCAGGCCCGGAGCGATGCGCTCCGGGCCTGTTGCGTTCGGCCTGACCGGAGGCAGTGCTAGCCCCCTATGAGAACCGAGCCCAGGCGCGCCATCTCCGCCCCGATGTCCCGCATCAGCTCGACGTAGTGCCGGAAGAAGGCCAGTGTGTCCTCGCCGTCGCGACGGAGCAGCTCGTGGTAGGGCGCGCTGGGCGACCAGACGAGCACGGCCATCATCGGCAGGGCGGCTCGCTCATCGTCCAGCAACGGCCGGGCCCGGTGGTACTCGTGCAGGAAGAGGCGGGCGGCCTGGGGCCGGATACGGCGCGAGCCCCGGGACTCGCGTCCGAACATGAACAGCGCGTGGGCGACATCCTCCACCCAGAACCCGCGGTGGAGAGGGTCGAAGTCGAACAGGCCGCGCAGCTCATCGCCCACGAAAACCACGTTGCGACCGTGGAAGTCGCTGTGGATCCAGCCCGACGGCAGGATGTCCAGCCGGACCAGCGGCCACTCCCTCACCAGGCTCGCCCGCCACTCGCACAGGAAGGTCAGCTCATCCTCAACGCCCTCGCCGCGGAACATCGCCTCCAGCGCGGCCAGCTCCTCCTCCCCGTGCGTCCACCAGCGCCGAGCTGTGGGGTTGTGCGGGATGGTCACCTCCTCCAGCTCGATGGAGTCGGTCACAGTATGGAACTGGGCTAGCCGTCGCCCCGCCTCCGCCACCTGCCCCATCCGCGTGAAGTCGAACTCGTCCCCTTCGACGTAGGTGAAGAGCGCCCAGGAGTTCCCCGCCTCAATAAGCAGCAGGTCGCCCGCGGCGGTCTCCAGCACGTCCGCCGTGGGGAAGCCGCGCCGGCGGAGCTCCTGCTGGAAGCGGAGCTGAAAGGCGATGCGGCGTTCGTCGGGGTTCCTCCGGTAGCGCCGGAGGACGTAGCGCTGGCCCATCGCGTCCTCGACCAGGAAGTTATCGTTGCGCTTGCTCGCCTCCATTGGCCCGAGGGCGCGCGCCTCCGATAGCGGGTACTGCCGGAGGATGGTGGAAAGCGCTTCTTCGGTGATGGGCGCGCTCATTGGAGAGTGGCCTGTCGGCAGAGGAATGCGGCTTGCCGACTGTGCGAGGCAGTGTACCACACCCGTACGAGGCCGCTGGTCGCGGGGAGGCGGCGCCAGCCCTCAGCAAGCATCGGACCCAGGTGCTCCATCCTCAGCCCACCCCAAAGGGTCTTCCTCCGAATCGCCGGCTAGTCAACCCTCACACGACGAAGAGTATGTGACTAATGGCACAAGTCCTAGGGCCGAATGGCCCTAGGGCCTTTGTGAAGACAATCCTATTATGACAGCAAAGGCTTGTGAAATCAGTCGCAAGCACTCTATCTCAAGGAGGGGAGACAACTGCCATGTCCACCGCTCGGTCACCCGGCAAGCCACACCGGCAGCAAGACAAGCTCTCCCGGCGGCGCTTTCTCAAGGGGTTGGGGCTGGCGCCTCCAGCGGCGG
>MGOB01000058.1:17171-22295 GCA_001796995.1 Chloroflexi bacterium RBG_16_68_14
CGGCCTGCCCCAGCTCCTGGAGCGACGCAACGCGCTGGCCGCTCTCAGCCCCGCAGAGACAGCGGCCCAGCGCTCGGGCAACCTGGCGCAGGCCCGCGCCACGGAAGCGGTCGCCGCGGGCGAGGCCGATGTCGCTGTCCGACTGCGGGCGCAAGACGTTGTGCCCAAACCCCTCCCCCGGTCGGCAGCCTCGCCGAAAGCAGCCCCCGTCGAAAACGTGTTGCTCCGCATGCAGGAAGACCTTCTGCGGGCGATAGAGAAGCCCGTCGAAGAGCGCACCTGGGTGATGGCCATCGACCTGCGCAAGTGCATCGGCTGCTCCGCCTGCACCATCGCTTGCAAGGCGGAGAACCAGCTCCCGCCCGGCGTGGTCTACCGCCCCGTCATTGATATCGAGGTAGGCGAATACCCCAACGTCAGCCGCCAGTTCGTGCCACGGCCCTGCATGCAGTGCGACGACCCACCCTGCGTGCCCGTCTGCCCCGTGGGGGCGACCTACAAGCGGCCGGACGGCATCGTCGAGATCAACTACAACAGGTGCATCGGCTGCCGCTACTGTATTCCGGCCTGCCCCTACAGCGCCCGCACCTTCGACTTCGGCGAGTACTACACGGACGACACCCCGGCGCGGCAGGCCTATGAGGAGACGTACTCGCCCGAGTACGGCCGGAACTGGAAACGGGGCGAGAACAGTTCGCCGGTGGGGAACGTCCGCAAGTGCCAGTTCTGCCTGCACCGGCTGAACGTGGGGATGCTGCCCGCCTGCGTCACCACCTGCATCGGTGAGGCCACCTTCTTCGGTGATAAGAGCGATCCGGACAGCCTGATCAACGAGCTGATCAACCGGCCGAATGTCATTCGGCTCAAGGAAGAGCTTGGGACCGAGCCCAAGGTCTTCTACTTGCTGTAAGGAGGGCCATCATGCGAAGCGAAACGATCCGCGCCGCCCCCGCCCCCCTCGAGCGGTTGCCGCTGTTTCCCGTGTTCGCCGTCGTCTGGCTGGCGGCGCTGATCCTGGGCGCTGTCGGCGTCTACCAGCGTCTTGCCGAAGGGCACACGCCAGCCGACTACGGCAGCTACATTCCCTGGGGCATGTGGGTGGCGTCCTACGTCTATCTCATCGGCCTCTCAGCCGGCGCCTTCCTCCTCTCAGCGCTGGTCTACGTCTTCGACGTCCGGCGGCTGGAGCAGATCGGGAAGCTCGCCCTCTTCACCGCCCTGGTCACCCTGATCAGCGCGCTCGTTATCATCTGGCTCGACATCGGCCGCATGGAGCGGTTCTGGTACATCTATGCGTATGGGCGCCCCAGCTCCATGATGGCCTGGATGGTCTGGCTCTACACCGCGTACTTCCTGCTCATCCTGGCCGAGCTGTGGTTCGCCCTGCACCAGGACCTCATCCGCTGGTCGGAACGAAGAGACATCCAGGGCGCGCTGGCGCGCTTCCTCACCTTCGGCTTCACGGACGCAAGCGAGCAGGCGCGGGCCTTTGACCGTAGGACATTGCGCCTGCTGGGGACGGTGGGGGTGCCGCTGGCCATCGCCTTCCACGGAGGCGTCGGCGCCCTCTTCGCCTCGGTGGCGGCGCGGCCGTTCTGGAACGCCGCCATCTATCCCATCGCCTTCATCGTGGGGGCGCTGGCCTCCGGCGGGGCGCTGCTCACCGCCATCGTGGCCTTCTTCTGGCCGCAGCGGGGCACCTGGGAGCACCGCGACCTGGTGACCTTCCTGGGGCGGATGACGCTGGGCCTCCTCCTGTTCTACCTGCTGCTGGAGTGGGCGGAGTTCAGCCTCGGTCTCTACGGACAGTTGCCTGAGGAGTCGGGGGTCTACCAGGAGATCCTCTCGGGTCAGTACTGGTGGGTCTTCTGGATCATCCACGTCGTCGTCGGCGCCATCATTCCCATCGCGTTGCTCTCCCAGCAGGCCCGCTCAGCGTTTTGGGTCGGCCTCGCCGGAGCCCTGATCGCCGGCAGCTTTGTCGCCGTCCGGCTGAACGTGGTCATCCCGGGTCTGGTCAGACCGCAGCTCGAGGGGCTGGAGACCGCCTACGTGGATGACCGCCTCGGCTTCAGCTACTTCCCCAGCCTGATGGAGTGGCTTGTCGTGGTGTTCGTGGGCGCGGTGCTGGTGGGAGCCTTCTACTTAGGTTACCGTCTGCTGCCGCTTACCGGCGCAGGAGAGGAGACGAAGTCATGAGCGAGCAGGATAACTCCGAGCAGCGCAATGGCTCTTCCGGCCTGAGCCGCAGGTCCTTCATCAAGACCTCCGCCCTGGTGGGAGGGAGCGCCCTGGCCGCCAGCCAGGTGCCCTGGCTGCTGAGCCGCCAGACGGCCTCGGCTGGCTATCTCACTCCAACGGAGGAGTACAGCCAGGCCAAGCCGGAGAACATCATCTACAGCATCTGCCAGCAGTGCAACACCCAGTGCGGCATCAAGATCAAGATCCAGGACGGGATAGTGATCAAGGCGGACGGGAACCCTTACAGCCCCTGGACGATGAGGCCGCACCTGCCCCTGGAGACGTCCCCCTTCGACGCGGCTACCGTCGAGGGCGGCATCTGCCCCAAGGGACAGGCTGGCCTGCAGACGGGGGCGGATCCCTATCGCATTCGGCGGGTACTGAAGCGGGCCGGGCCCCGAGGCTCCAAACGCTGGCAGTCGATCCCGTTCGAGCAGGCCATCGACGAGATCGTCAACGGCGGCAAACTGTTCGCCGACGTGGCCGGCGAGGAAGGCCGAGAGGTCACCGGCCTGAAGGAGATCTGGGCGCTGCGCGACCCCACGGTCGCCGGAGAGATGGAGAAAGGCGTCAAGGCCATCCTGGCCGAGAAGGACGCGGACAAGAAGAAGGCCCTGGTGGAGGAGTTCAAGGCGACGCACGCCGACCACCTGGGCATGCTCATTGACCCGGACCATCCCGACCTGGGCCCGAAGAACAACCAGTTCGCCTTCGTCTGGGGCCGCCTCAAGGCTGGCCGCGGCGACCTGATCCCGCGCTTCACCAGGGATGCTTTCGGCTCGGTCAACGCCCACGGCCACACCACCGTCTGCCAGGGCTCGCTCTACTTCACCGGCAAGGCGATGAGCGAGCAGTACCTGTACGACGAGAAGGATGCGAAGACGAAGTGGACGGCCGGCAAGAAGTTCTTCTGGCAGGCCGACCAGGAGTCGGCGGAGTTCATCATCTTCGTCGGCGTGAACCCCTTCGAGGCCAGCCAGGGCCCGCCCCTGCGGGCGCGGCGCATCACTGAAGGGCTGGTAAGCGGCCGCCTCAAGTACGTCGTGGTCGACCCGCGCATGTCCCGGACGGCGGCCAAGGCCTGGAAGTGGCTGCCCAACATTCCGGGCACCGAAGCGGCCATCGCCCTGGGCCTCATCCGCTGGGTCATCGACAGCGAGCGCTACGACGCCCGCTTCCTGGAGAACGCCAACAAGGCAGCGGCGGCGGCGGATGGCGAGCCTTCGTGGAGCAACGCCGCCTGGCTGGTGAAGATCGAGGAGGGCAAGCCCAGCACGTTCCTGCGCGCCTCGGAGATCGGCCTGCCCGTGCTCGAGAAGACCTTCACAGACAAGAAGACCGGCGAAGAGAAGCCGTACGAGTTCGACCCCTTCGTCGCGCTCCGCGGCGGCCAGCCGGTGGCCTTCGATCCGAACGACGAGGAGAACCCGGCGGAGGGCGACCTGCTGGTGGACACCACCATCGGTGAGTTTCAGGTGAAGAGCGCCTTCCAGTTGCTCAAGGAGGAGGCGTCATCGCGCACCATCGAGCAGTGGGCGGAGATCGCGGGCGTAAGGGCGCGCGACCTGGAGGAGATAGCGGAGGAGTTCGTCAGCTACGGCAAGAAGGCGGCCTGTGACATCCACCGCGGCGTGTCCCAGCACACCAACGGCCTCTACAGCTGCAGCACCTGGTTCAACCTGAACCTGCTCATCGGCAACTACGACTGGAAGGGCGGGATGACCGCCGGCGCCACCTACGACCAGGCCGGCACCAAGGAAGGCCAGCCCTACCCGCTGGCGAGCATGCATCCCGACAAGGCAAAGCCCTTCGGACTGAGCATCATCCGGCACGACGCCAAGTACGATGCGAGCACGCTGTTCGAGGACTACCCGGCCAAGCGGGTCTGGTACCCGCTCTCCAGCGACATCTATCAGGAGATCATCCCCTCGGCCGGCGACGCCTATCCGTACCAGATCAAGGCGATGATCCTGTACATGGGCACGCCGGTGTACTCTCTGCCCGCCGGCCACACCAACATCGAGATCCTCGCCGATCCCAACAAGATCCCGCTCTTCATTTGCAGCGACATCACCATCGGCGAGACTTCCATGTACGCCGACTACATCTTCCCGGACCTGCCGACCTACGAACGGTGGGAGTTCAGCGGCACGCATCCCAACGTGGTCTGGAAGGTGCAGGCCATCCGCCAGCCGGCCGCCGTCTCCCCCAACGAGACAGTGACCGTCTTCGGCGAGCAGATGCCGCTCAGCGTGGAGGCGCTGATCCTGGGCATCGCGGAGAAGCTGGGGCTGCCCGGCTTCGGCGCCGGCGGCCTGGGTGACTACGGCGACTTCAACCGGCCCGAGGACTTCTACCTCAAGGAGGTGGCCAACGTGGCCTTCGGCCACAAGGCCGACGGCAGCGACGCCGTGTCGGACGCCGATGACGCCGAGGTCGAACTCTTCGTCCAGAGCCGCCGCCACCTGCCGCCCGCCATGTTCGATCTTCAGCGCTGGCAGGCAGCGGTCAATCCGGAGCTGTGGCGCAAGGTCGTCTACCTGCTCAACCGCGGCGGCCGCTTCGATGCCTACGAGAAGGCGTACGACGGCGAGAAGCTGAAGAACCAGTACGCCGCCCAGATCAACATGTACCAGGAGAAGACCTACAGCACCAAGGACTCGATGACCGGCGAGCACTTCCGCGGCGTGCCCAACTACACGCCCGCTCCCCTCGATGTCCTCGACCGGCCGGTGCAGGACGAAGGGTTCGACCTGCGCCTCATCACGGCCAGGGAGATCACCCACACCAAGAGCCGCACCGTTGTCGACTACTGGCTGCTGGGCATCAACCCGGAGGGCGTCTTCACTATCAACCGGCAGGACGCCGAGCGGCTGGGGCTGG
>MGOB01000058.1:22335-25306 GCA_001796995.1 Chloroflexi bacterium RBG_16_68_14
CGACGGCGAATGGGACCTGAAGAACGGCGAGCGCAAGCCGATGGTGGGGAAGATCCGGGTGATCGAGGGGATCCGGCCGGGCGTGGTGAGCTACTCCCTGGGCATGGGCCACTGGGCCTACGGCTCCTCGGACGTGGTCATCGATGGCGAGACCATCAAGGGCGATGAGCGCCGCGCCAAGGGCATCCACGCCAACGCGGCATTCCGCACGGATCCCGTCATCACCAACACCTGCCTGGTCGACAAGATCGGCGGCAGCGCCGTGTTCTACGACACACAGGTGAAGCTGGTCAAGGTGTAGGCATACAGGAGAACGTCCGAGCGCCATGCGCTGCGGGCTTCACCAGTTCCGCTTCAGGAGCACCCGACGTCGGGTGCTCCTGTGGCATCTCGGCCTGGCGGAGCACCGGCACCTAGCGCTCGACCTCTCTCCGCTCCTGACGAAGAGAAGGCCGCTCGCGGCGGCTGCTATAATGCTCGGCAAGGAGAGCGCACGATGGCCCACCCCTTCCTCGCCGCGCTGGAGCGCCGGGTGCTGCTGGCTGATGGCGCCATGGGCACGCTGCTCCACGACCGGGGCGTGCCCGGCTCCGCCTGCCTGGACGAGCAGAACCTCACCAACCCGGAGCTGGTCCAGGCGGCCCACCGGGAGTACCTGACCGCCGGCGCCGAGATCATCGAGACCAACACCTTCGGGGCGAACCGGCTCCGCCTCCGCTCCTTCGGCCTGGCCGACAAGGTGCGCCAGATCAACGCTCAGGGCGTCGCCCTCGCCCGCGAGGCGACGCGGGACTGCGGCCACCAGGCGTTCGTCGGCGGGGCGATGGGCCCGGTGGGCGTCGGCCTCGCCTCGGGCGGTGACGTGACGCTCCGGCAGGCGCACCGCGCCTTCGCCGAGCAGGCCCAGGCGCTCATCGAGAGCGGCGTGGACCTGATCGTGCTGGAGACCTTCCCCACCCTGGCCGAGGCGCGGGAGGCGGTACTGGCGGTGCGGGAGGTGGCCGGCGACGTCCCGCTGGTGGCGCAGCTCACCTTCCAGCGCGACGGCCGCACCTGGACCGGCGAAGAGCCGGCGGAGGTGGCCCGCGAGCTCCACAACGCCGGCGCCGACATCGTCGGCGTGAACTGCGTGCCCGGCCCCCAGGCCGCCCTGGACATCATCGAGGAGATGGCGCGAGCGACGAAGGTGAAGCTCATCGCCCAGCCCAACGCCGGCCACCCCCGCGTCGTCGAGCGGGAGGTCGCCTATCCGGCCACGCCGCACGTCTTCGCCGAGTACGTGCCGCGACTGGTGGCCGCCGGCTGCGTCGTCGTCGGCGGCTGCTGTGGCACCACGCCGGAGCACGTGGCCGCCATGAGGGACGCCCTTCGGGCAGAGCCGGGCCCGCGGCCCGCCGAGGCGCCCGAAGCCGCGCTCGCCCCGCCGGCCATCCTGCCCCTGCCCGATGAGGAGCTGGGGCCGGAGGAGGCCACGCTACGGGAGAAGCTGGCCGCCGGCCGCTTCGTCGTCACAGTGGAGATTGACCCGCCGCGAGGGCTCAACCCGCGCCGGGCGCTCCAGGGCGCCGCCCGCCTGAAGCTGGCGGGCGTGGACTGCATCAACGTGGGCGACAGCCCCCTGGCGCAGGTGCGCATGAGCCCCTTCGCTATGGCCGTGCTCTTCCGCCAGCAGTTGGGGCTGGAGACCATCGTCCACGTCACCACCCGCGACCGCAACCTGCTGGCGCTCCAGGCCGACCTCATCGGCGCCCACGTGCTGGGGCTGCGCAACGTCCTCTGCCTGCGGGGCGATGCGCCCTCCGGCTCCGGCTACGCCCGCGCCGTCGGCGTCTGGGACGTGACGCCGGTGGGGCTGCTGCGCGTCCTCAAGGGGCTGAACGAGGGGATCGACTGGGCGGGCAACCCCATGGCCCAGCCCACCTCCTTCTTCGTCGGCGCCGCGGCCAACCCCACGGCGCCCTCCCTGGAGGCGGAGAGCAAGCTGCTGCGTCGGAAGGTGGAGGCGGGCGCCGACTTCATCATGACCCAGGCGGTCTACGACATCGAGGCGCTGGAGCGCTTCCTCGAACAGGCCTCGCGCTTCAAGGTGCCCATCCTCCTGGGCGTGATGCCCCTCCACAGCGAACGCCATGCCGAGTTCATCCACAACGAGCTGGCCGGCGTCGTCGTGCCGGAGGCGGTGCGGCAGCGGATGCGGGAGGCGGGCGAGGACGCCCTGGCCGAAGGCGCCGCCATCGCCCGCGAGCTGATCGCGGCGGCGCGGGGCGCCGTGCAGGGCGTCTACCTGATCCCCTCCTTCAACCGCTACGACCTGGCGGCGGAGTTCGTCCAGGAGCTGAAGGGAGAGCAGGTGACCGCCCAGACGCCCAGGTGACCATGGAAAGATGAGGAGGAGGACTTGACCACGCTCACGGAGTTCTTGCGACAGGCGCTGCGCAACCAGCACAGCATGATCGACCAGGCGGTGCGCGAGCTGAGCACGGAGCAGCTCCACCGGGTGCCGCCGGACACCGGGGCGAACCACATCGGCTTCACCCTCTGGCACTACGTGCGGACGGAGGACAACGTCGTCCAGTTCATCCTCCAGGACCGCAAGCCGACGGTCTGGATCGAGGGAGGCTACCACGAGCGGTTCGGGCTGGACCGCATCGCCCAGGGGACGGGCATGTCGACGGCGGACGCCCACGCCCTGCGCCTCCCCTCCATCGACCAGTGGATGGCGTACCAGCGGGCGGTCTGGCAGGCGACGGACGCCTATTGCTCCTCCCTCGACGATCAGGCGCTGGAGCGAACGGTGCGCATCGTGCCCTTCGGCGAGATCCCCGTCCGCCAGGCGCTGGGCACCATCTGCCTCACCCACGGCCACGCCCATCTGGGGGAGATCTGCGTCCTGCGCGTCCTCCAGGGGCTGCCGAGCAGCCTGATCTAGGACCCGTCTGTCAACCGGATGGGGAACGGACCTGCCTTCGGC
>MGOB01000058.1:25492-25858 GCA_001796995.1 Chloroflexi bacterium RBG_16_68_14
GGGAGGCTGTTGAAGGGTCTGGGGGACCCCCCCAGACCCCCGGCAGAGGGGGCGCCGCCCCCTCTGCACTCCCCCGAGAGAGCAGCATCCGTTGTCGGCGCTCGCCTTCCGCGCCCACCTGCCCCATGCTATCCTGCGTCCATGACTGACTGGCGTGAGATCGAGGCGCGCGTGTTCATGACCACCGGGAAGCGCCTCCCGGTCGTCCTCGTCCGGGGGGAGGGCACCCGCGTCTGGGACGAGGACGGCAAGCCGTACCTGGACTTCTTCAGCGCGACGGCGGTGACCAGCCTCGGCCACTGCCACCCGGTCGTCGCGGAGGCGCTGGCCGACCAGGCCAGGACGCTGATCATCACCTCCAACCTG
>MGOB01000058.1:25900-31239 GCA_001796995.1 Chloroflexi bacterium RBG_16_68_14
GAGCACTCCTGCCTCGACCGCGTCTACTTCGCCAACAGCGGCGCGGAGGCGAACGAAGGTGCCGTCAAGCTCGCCCGCAAGTGGGGCCGCGAGCGCAAGAACGGCGCCTTCGAGGTGATCTGCGCCCAGGACGGCTTCCACGGCCGGACGCTGGCGATGGTCACCGCCAGCGGCACCGACCGCTACAAGGAGCCCTTCGCGCCGCTCCCGCCCGGCTTCGTCCACGTGCCGTACAACGACGTCGAGGCGATCCGCCGGGCGACCAGCGAGCGCACCTGCGCCGTGCTGCTCGAGCCGGTGCAGGGCGAGGGCGGGGTGAACGTGCCCGACGACGACTACCTGCCCGCCGTCCGTCGCTGGTGCGACGAGCGGAACCTGCTCCTCATCCTGGACGAGGTGCAGACCGGCATCGGCCGCTGCGGCGCGCTCTTCGCCTACCAGCTCTCGGGCATCGAGCCGGACGTGATGACGCTGGCGAAGGGGATCGCCTCCGGCGTGCCCCTCTCCGCCATCCTGGCCAAGGAGCACTGCGCCGTCTTCACCCCCGGCGACCACGGCTCCACCTTCGGCGGCAACCCCCTCGCCACCCGCGCCGGCTACGAGGTGATGCGCTACATCATCGAGCACGACATTCCGGCCAAGGTGGCCGAGGACGGCCGCTACCTGGAGCAGCGCCTCCGCGGCCTGGAGGACCGGCTCGATCTGGTGACCGGCGTACGGGGCAAGGGGCTGATGTGGGCGGTGGCGCTGAGCAGGGAAGCGGCCCAGGAGGTGGTGCTGGCCTGTCTGGAGCGCGGCCTCATCCTGAACGCCGTCCGTCCGGACGCCGTGCGCCTTCTGCCTCCGCTCACCGTCTCGCGGGAGGAACTGGACGAAGGCGTCGCTATCCTGGAGCGCGCGCTGGCCGAGGTGGGCGGCGGGGCGACGAAGTGAGCGCCCGGACGACACGTCGAGTCGCCAAGTCGAAGGCGACGCCCCGCAAGCGGGGCGAGCCGAAGGCGGCGCGCATGACGTCGACCGGGTACGGGTTCGGCAAGGCGAAGAGCGCGCCAGGCAAGCGTTTCCCCTGGCGGCGCGTCGACAGGTTGCTAAGGACAGCGCGCAACTACTGGATCGGCACAGCGGGCATGGATGGCCGGCCCCACAGCGCGCCGGTCTGGGGCGTCTGGCTGGACAGCCTGCTCTACTTCTCGACCGGCGAGGAGTCGCGCAAGGGGCGCAACATGCGATCGAACCTGCGGGTGACCGTTCACCCGGAGGTCGACAACGAGGCGGTGATCCTCGAAGGGACGGCGGAGCGGATCACCGACCGGTCGAAGCTCAGGCCGGTGTGGAAGGCCTACAACGCGAAATACAAGTGGGACGTGAAGGGCTACCCGTTCTACGTGGTGCGCCCGCAGATCGCCTACAGCTTCAAGGAAGACCTGCTGGAGACGGCGACGCGCTGGCTGTTCCCAAGAAGGAGCGCTCGCAGGCATGACTGAGAAGCTCGTCCTGGCCTACTCCGGCGGCCTCGATACCTCCGTCGCCGTCCGCTGGCTCGCCGTCGAGCGGGGCTACCAGGTCATCGCCCTCACCGTGGACGTGGGCATCGGCCGCGACTCTGCAGCGCTGGAGGAGCGGGCGCTGGCCGCCGGCGCCGTCGCCTTCCGCTGGGTGGACGCCCGGGACGACTTCATCCGCTACTTCGCTTTCCCCGCGCTGGCTGCCGGCGCCCTCTACCAGGGGCGCTATCCCCTGGCCACCGCCCTGGCGCGGCCCCTCATCGCCAAGCTCATGGTGGACGTGGCGCGGGAGGAGGGAGCCCAGGCCGTCTCCCACGGTTGCACCGGCAAGGGCAACGACCAGGTGCGCTTCGACGTGAGCGTGCAGGCGCTGGCGCCCGACCTGCGCATCGTCGCCCCCCTGCGGGAGTGGGACCTGCGCACGCGGGAGGCGGAGATCGAGTACGCCCAGAAGCACAACATCCCCGTGCCGGTGACCAAGGAGAGCTCCTACTCCGTCGACGAGAACCTCTGGGGCCGCGCCATCGAGTCCGGCCCGCTGGAGGACCCCTGGGTGGAGCCTCCTGAGGAGGCCTTCGCCTGGACGCGACCGGTGGCGAGGACGCCGGAAGAGCCATGTTATGTCGAGATCGGCTTCCAGCGCGGCCTCCCCGTCTCCCTGGACGGCGCGGACCTGGACGGCGTCTCGCTGGTGCAGCGGCTGAACGAGCTGGCCGGCGAGCACGGCATCGGCCGCATCGACCACCTGGAGGACCGCCTCGTCGGCATCAAGTCGCGGGAGGGATACGAGGCGCCGGCGGCGGTGACGCTGCTCGCGGCCCACCAGGCGCTGGAGCAGATGACGCTCTCGAAGTCTCAGTTGCGGCTGAAGGCGAGCATCGCCCAGGAGTACGCCGAGCTGATCTACAACGGCCTCTGGTTCACCGGCCACCACCAGGACCTGGCGAGCTACATCCAGTCCACCCAGCGCCACGTCACCGGCACCGTGCGCATGCGCCTCCACAAGGGCCAGGCGACGGCGGTGGGCACCAAGTCGCCCCGCAGCCTCTACGCCATCGCCCTCGCCACCTACGAGAAGGGCGACCAGTACGACCAATCGGCCGCCGAGGGGTTCATCCACATCTGGGGGCTGCCCGTGCGGGTGCAGGCGCAGGCCCAGCTCCTGGCCCAGCCCGGGGACGCGCTCCGCATCGCCGCGCCGGAACAGGCGGCGGAAGAGTAACAGGGCAGGCGCCTCCCCCGAACGGCCATCTAGCGCGTAAGCGACGCCTTAGGTACGATAATTATAGCCATGGCTGCCGCGTCCACCGGCTGGACGGTAGTGTTCCGTGGCTGCGAGCAGGCCCAGCAAGACTGCGACTCGGCGCGCTTCCAGGTGACGCCACCGCAAGGGAAGTCCATCACCATCGAGGTGCGCACCACAGCGCAGATCGAACAGATCCTGGCCCGGGAGCTGGGAAAGCAGGCGCTGGATGCCCGCGAACGAGAGGCGATCCTTTCGCCTGCAGGGCGCAGGCTCATTGAGGAGCGTCTGGAGGAGAAAGGCCAGGTGGAGCCGCTTCTCTTCCTCGACTCCCGCCTGTTCCGAGCTTCCGGCGCGGAGCGCCGCCTGCTGGAACAGTGTGGCTTGCTGAGGCGCAGTCTGTCTTGACCCATACTTCGGCAGGAACCCGGACGGGCACACCCGCAGATTGGGGAGCGTCGCGGGGAGGAGGGGGGAGGAGACAACGGCAGATGCTTCCAATTCTTGCAGAGGGCGCCCGCGAACTGGGCATCGAGCTGAGCCAGGAGCAGTTGGAGCGCTTCCAGCGCTACTATGAGATCCTCATCGACTGGGCCGAGCGCGTCAGTCTCACCGCGGTGCGCGACGAGGAGGGGGTCCAGCGCCGCCACTTCCTGGAGTCAGTTGCCCTCGTCTCGATCCTGCAAGGGGAGGGCCTCTCCCTACGGGACCGCCTGCTCATCGATGTGGGCAGCGGCGCGGGCATCCCGGGCATCCCCCTGAAGATCGTGGAGCCCAGCCTCCGCCTCACCCTGGTAGAGGCGAAGCAGCGAAAGTCGGAGTTCCTCCACGCCCTGCTGCCAGAGCTGGGCATGGCCGACGCCCTGGTCATCGGCCGGCGCGCCGAGGAGGTGGCGCGCGACCCGCGCCACCGGGAGCAGTACGATTTCGCCGTGGCGAAGGCGCTGGCGCCTCTGCGCACGCTGGCCGAGCTCACGCTGCCCTTCGTGCGCATGGGGGGCGTGGTGATCGCGCCGAAAGGCAAGGAGACGGACCAGGAGGTGAAGGAAGCCCAGGTAGCACTGGAGACGCTGAAAGGCGCGGTGCGAGCGGTAGAGCCGCTACCCCTGGCCGACCCTCCCCAGAAGGTGATCCTGCTGGACAAGGTACTGCCGACACCCGATCGCTTCCCGCGGCGGCCTGGCATACCGGCCAAGCGCCCCCTCTAGACACCGCTGCTATCATCCCACTGCCCGCGATCTGCGGGTACGCCCCGCTTTACGACACCGCTCAGGACGCCTATACTAGCGACAATTAGGAACGCGTGCGCGTCCCACGGACGGGACGCGGCAGAACGGCAAAGGAGCGCTGCCATGATGCCTATGCAACCCCGACTCGACCTGGCCATCCTGGCCGACCGTCTACAGCGGCTGCTCAGGCTGGATACCACCGTCTTCGAGGAGGTACGCCAGGACCCGGCAGCCACCATACCCTCCGTCCTGGTCGCGGTCGCCGCTACGGCGCTGGCCGGACTGGGCGGCTGGATCTGGTGGATCGTGCAGGACTTCGGAGACAGCGGGAAGGTGCTCGTTCAGTCCGTGATCCTGGGGAGCATCTTCTCCGTGGCCCTGTGGATCGTCTGGCTGCTGGTGGCCTGGGTGATTCTGACCCAGCTCTTCCGGGAGGAGGCGGACTGGCAGCAGATGCTGCGCACCATGGGCATGGCGGCCGCGCCCCTGGCCCTCTCCGTTGCCCTTTTCATCCCCGGCATCGACTTTGGCGTTGGCCTGGCCTCCGTCGCCCTCTTCTTCGGCCTAACCGCCATCGCCATCCAGGCAGTGACCCCGGCCAACCCGGCCCGGGTGCTGGTGGCCAACCTAGCCGGCTTCGCCGTCTGGGCCATCGTCCTGGGGCTGCTGGTCAGCTCGGACGATTACCTGGCGCCGGGCGTCTTTCTCTTCGACGCCCCCAGCGAGATACTGAGCGAGATAGCCGACATCACCAACTTCGATATCGATTTCGGAGACCTGTCACAATAGCGGCGCAGGTGCCGTGCTCCCCGAGGCCGGGCGCTGGCCCGGCCTCGCTATTTGAGCGCAAGGGGCTCCTCCCGCTAAGCTCCCTTCCGTGACCGAGCTCTCCGTCCAGGACCGCCGCGCCTACCAGGCCAACATCTGGAAGTCCTACGTCCTCCACTTCCTCATGCACTTCCAGCTCTGGTGGAGCATCTGGGTGCTCTACCTCATGGACATGCGCGGCTTCTCCCTCACCCAGATCGCCATCCTGGAGGCGCTCTTCTGGGGGACAGCCGTGCTGGCGGACGTGCCAACGGGAGGCGTCGCCGACCGCTTCGGCCGGAGGACCTCCCTCGCCTTGGGCGCGGGCTTTACCACCATCGCGGTGCTGACCTTCGGGCTCGCCACCAACTACTGGATCGTCGTCGTCTCGTACATGGCGTGGGCGCTGGCGTTTACCTTCCTCTCCGGGGCGGAGTATGCCCTCCTGTTCGAGAGCCTGAAGGCGCTGGGGCGAGAAGGCGAGTTCCAGCAGGTAGCGGGCCGCTTTGGCGCGGTCTTCTCCTTCGCGGCGCTGGCCGGGGGGCTGGTCGGGGC
>MGOB01000058.1:31274-31565 GCA_001796995.1 Chloroflexi bacterium RBG_16_68_14
TGCTGCTGAGCGCCGCCATCGCCGCGCCCGGCGTGCTCGTCGCCCTCAGCCTGCGGGAGCCGGCCCTACCGGAGGGCGAGGTGCGGCTGGGCTACCGGCACCTGCTGCGGGAGAGCGTCCGCACGGCCATTTCCCTGCCCACGGTACGCTACATGCTCCTGCTCTCAGCCCTGGCGACAGCGGTCACCTTCGGGCCCACCCTCTTCATGCAGCCGTTCCTCACCGGTCACGGCGTCGACGTGGTCTTCCTCGGCTTCATCCAGACGCCCGTGCGCATTGCGGGGATCGAGG
>MGOB01000058.1:31575-37669 GCA_001796995.1 Chloroflexi bacterium RBG_16_68_14
GGCCGCCTACTGGGCGACGACGCGGCTGGGCACGCGTGGCGCCTTCCTGGGCGCGCCGCTGCTTCTCGGCGCTGGCTATCTCCTGCTGGGCGCCTGGGACAACGTCTACGCCTTTGCTGCCTTCCCGCTCATCAGCTTCACTAGCAGCCTGCTCATGCCGCCGGCCACCGACTACCTGAACCAGCGCATCCCCAGCAACCAGCGAGCCACCATCCTCTCGCTGCGGACGATGCTGATCAGCCTCAGCGCGGCGTTGCTCACGCCCGGCCTGGGCGTGGTGGCCGACCAGCTCTCGCTGCGGGCGGTGTTCTGGGTCTCAGCCGCGGTAGTAGGCGTCCTGCTGCCCGTGGCGCTCGTCCTCTGGCTGCGCGCCGACCTGCGGGAGCACGAGCCCGCCTCCCCGGTAGAGGCGGGAGCAGCGGCGCCCTAGGCGACCGCGCCGCGCTCACGCAGGGCAGAGATGCCGTCAGCGTCGTAGCCCAGGGACGAGAGCACCTCGTCGGTATGCTGGCCGGGCGCCGGCGCCGGCGTGCGGACGGCCCCCGGCGTCTCCGAGAGCTTGGTGGCCACGCCCACCTGCTTCACGCGACCGGCCTGGGGGTGCTCCACCTCCACCACCATGCCCCGGGCCAGGTTGTGGGGGTCCTGGAGCGCCTCGTCCAGCGAGTAGACCGGCGCGACGCAGATGTCGGTCTGCTTGAGGAGCTCGAACCACTCGTCGCGGGTCTTGGCCCTGAACTGCTCGCGGAAGTGGGCGAAGATCTCGTCTCGCTTCTCGACGTCGTGCTGGTGGGGGATGAAGTCCTCCCGGCCCATGACACGGCAGAGGTTGGCCCAGAAGTGGGGCTCCAGGCTGCCCAAGCTGATCCAGCCGCCATCGGCACACCGATAGACGTTGTAGAAAGGCGCGCTGCCGTTGAGGACGGTGCGGCCGGCCTCCGGCACGTGGCCGGTGGAGAAGTAACCGCTGATGGTCATGGCCAGCAGGTAGAGCACGCCGTCGGACATGGCGATGTCCAGGTACTGGCCCCGACCGGTGCGCTCCCGCGCGTGGAGGGCGGCCAGGACGGCGTAGGCGGCGTGGAGGCCGCCGGCGGCGAAGTCGGCGATGATGTTCAGGGGAATCGTCGGGGGCCCCGACGGGTCGGGGCCGATCATGCCCAGCGCCCCGCCGATGGAGATGTAGTTGATGTCGTGCCCCACCAAGCCGGCGTAGGGGCCGGTCTGGCCGTAGCCGGAGAGGGAGCAGTAGACCAGGCGCGGGTTCTTCTCGCGCAGCGTGTTGTAGTCTACGCCCAGGCGCTGGACGACGCCCGGCCGGAAGCCCTCCACTACCACGTCGGCCGATTCCGCCAGGCGGTAGAAGACCTGGCGCGCCTCGTCGTCCCGCAGGTTGAGGATGATGCTCCGCTTGTTCCGCCCCAGGGCGTTGTACGCCTCGATGCCGCGACCGATGCCCGGCCCCTGCCCGGCCCGGCTGTCCGGCGGCGGCTCGATGAGGAGCACATCGGCGCCCAGGTCGGCCAGCAGCATGGTGCAGAAGGGGCCGGGCGCCAGGCGCGAGAGATCGAGGATACGGATGTCGTCCAGGGGCATCATAGGGCCAGCTTCCTCCTCGATAAGTGTGCGGATAGCAGGATAGCGCCGCCGGAGTGGGGGCGCCATCTCGCGCGCAAGGTCATGGTGGCCTGCGCTACGGGGAGCCCCGGTCCCGGACGCGATGTCTTGCAAAAGGGCCGGACAGACCTGAAGGTCTGTCCCTACGAGGCCACTGTCAGGGTTGGGGATCAGTGCCGCTCCGTGCGCGTTCGGAAGGCCCGCCGCTCCTCATCCGTCTTCGCTGCGAAGTAGTCCCGGTTCTTCTGGGTAAAGTCCCGCCACTCCTCCGGCACGTCCTCCTCGTAGAAGATGGCCTCCACCGGACAGACGGGAACGCAGGCCTCGCAGTCGATGCAGATGTCCGGGTCGATGTAGTACTGCTCGTCGTCCTCCGCGGAGTGAATGCAGTCGACCGGGCAGACGTCGACGCAGGAGGCGTCCTTCACGCCGATGCACGGCTGGGTGATGATGTAGGCCATCTCGCTACTCCTCGCCCTCCGCGAGGCCCAGCGAAGATGGGGACAGCGCGAAGGGGAGGCGCACGCCCGGCTTCTCCACGTCAACATCGCCACCGTGCACCCTAGCCTGGCAGGCCAGCCGCACCGGCTGCTCCAGCACCTGGCGCCCCCGCTCCTCGACCAGCACCCGCTCCTCCGTGCGGCCGCGAGGCGAGAGGTGCTCCATGCCGCGCAGCACCAGGCAGGCGCAGGTGGTACAGCGGCCCTCGCCGCCGCAGGTGGTGGGCCAGTAGTAGCCCTGGGCCTGGGCGGCGGCCATGATCGTCGCCCCCTCGGGCGCCTCGATCTCGACGTTCAGCGGTCGAATGGTAAGTTTCGGCATGCCACGGGACCCAGCCCGACGGACGCGGGCGATCCCTCAGTTTAGCATACGTTTTGTTACTAAACACCGCCGTCCCACCCCCGATCTCCGGCCCGCCATCGAGCGGTACGCTTGGCCCCAAGCGCCAATTCGCTATACTATAGCCGCTGCTCATTTCCCCGAAAGGAGTCGTTCCATGGCCCGTCGTTCCGGCGCTGCCGAGGGGTTCGTCCCCGTCGCCACCTACAGCATCAGCATTCGCGCCCAGTATCCGAACAAGCCCGGCATGCTCGGCCGCATCGCTACCACCATCGGCGAGGCCGGTGGCGACATCGGCGCCGTGGACATCGTGCGCACCGATCGCTCCACCATCGTGCGCGACATCTCCATCGCCGTTCGGGACGACGAGCACGGGCGCTGCATTCGGGACGCGCTGGTCCGGCTCAAAGGGGTCACCATCCGCCGGGTCACCGACCCCGTGTTCCTGGCCCACGACGGGGGCAAGATCGAGATCCACAACAAGACCACGGTGAGCAGCCGGGGCGACCTTTCGCGGGTGTACACGCCCGGGGTGGCACGGGTCTGCCTGGCCATCAAGGAGAAGCCGGAGGCGGCCTGGAGCCTGACTATCAAGAAGAACACCGTGGCGGTGGTCACCGACGGCACGGCGGTGCTCGGCCTGGGCGACATCGGCCCCCTGGCCGCCCTCCCCGTCATGGAGGGCAAGGCGATGCTCTTCAAGGAGTTCGGTGGGGTGGACGCCTGGCCCATCTGCCTGGACACCAAGGACAGCGACGAGATCGTCGCCACGGTGAAGTACATCGCGCCGGCCTTCGGGGGCATCAACCTGGAGGACATCTCCGCCCCCCGCTGCTTCGAGATCGAGGAGCGGCTGAAGCGGGAGCTGGACATCCCCGTCTTCCACGACGACCAGCACGGTACCGCCGTCGTTGTCCTGGGGGCGCTGCTCAACGCCGTCAAGATCGTGAAGAAGGAGATCCCGAACCTGAGAGTCGTCATCTCCGGCGTGGGCGCGGCCGGCGTCGCCTGTACCAAGATCTTCCTCTCCGTCGGGATCACCCACATCATCGGCTGCGACAGCCGGGGCATCGTCTATCGAGGCCGCAAGGAGGGGATGAACCCGGTCAAGGAATGGTTCGCCGAGCACACCAATCCGGAGAACCGGACCGGCACCCTGAGCGACGCCATGGCGGGCGCCGACCTCTTCCTGGGCGTCTCCCGCCCGAACCTGCTGACGCCGGAAGACCTGAAGAAGATGAACAAGGACTCCATCGTGTTCGCACTCGCCAACCCGGACCCGGAGATCCGGCCGGAGGAGGCGCTGCCCTACGTGCGGGTGATGGCCACCGGCCGCTCCGACTACGCCAACCAGATCAACAACGTCCTCTGCTTCCCCGGCCTCTTCCGGGGCGTCCTGGACGCCCGCGCCTGGGACATCAACGAGCCGATGAAGGTGGCCGCCGCCCACGCCATCGCCGACTCCGTGGGCAAGAGCGAGCTGAGCGACGAATACATCATCCCCTCCGTCTTCAACCGCGCGGTCTTCCAGCGGGTGGCCCGCGCCGCGGCCGAGGCGGCCTACGAATCGGGCGCCGCCGAACGTCACCGCAAGGTGCACCCGGTCTACATCTAGGCGAGCGCGAGGCCGGTCTGCAGATCAGGAGCGCGCCGTCACCCCGTAGAGCGGCTCCAGAGGCATGAGCCTGGTGGCCCCTACCTGACTGAACCCACTTCCCTCCAGCTGGCCAGTGAGTTCTTGGAGCTCAGGCAGCGCCGCGCAGCCGACGGTGGACCGTAGGGCTAGATCGAAGTCGAGCGCGGCCAGCGTCTTCCCCCGCATCATCGACGTGAGCGCCAGCGTGCCGTGAGGAGCCAGCCACGACCTGAGCCGTCGGAAGAGATCGGGCCGCTCTTCGGGCGCGAAGTAGTAGACGTTCTGGTGGAGGGTGATGAGGTCGAAGGGCCCGCTCACGTCCGCCGGCGGATTGCGGATGTCTCCGACAACCACGGCAAACCGGTCGCTGATCCCCCAGCTCTGGAGGTTGGCCAGCGCCTGCTCGACCACCGACTCCTGCAGGTCGATGGCCACGCCCGTCACTCTCGCGTTCGCCTCCGCCGCGTAGCGGAGGTAGATGCCCGATCCGCAGCCGATCTCCAGCAGCCGCACCGGCCTGTCCGCCCCGACGACCGCCCTGACGAAGCTGGCGATAAAGGGCTCCGAGACCCGGGACGACCTGGCGATCATCGTGCCGGTCTTTTCGAGATAGGCGCCCAGCGGGGCGCCTCGCAGACGTTCGGCCAGGTGCTGATAGACCGACCCGTGGTAGGTGAGGAGCTCCTGGATCATCGCCGCCAGCGGGTCGCCGTCGTCATGGAGTAGCGCCCGGGAGCGCCGGCCCTGGATGGCATAGCGACCTTCCCTCCTGGAGAGCTCCTTGAGAGCAACCCCCAGGTCCAGCGCGACCTCAAGGAGATCGGTACGCTGGACCCGGAGCCTCTCGAACAGGTCCTCCCTGGAGGCCGGAGAGCGGAGCGCCTCCAGCAGCCCCGATTCCCAGGCGAAGGAGAGGAACTGCAGCCTGAGGAATGGCTCCACGTCCCGGAGAAGCTGCCAGCGCGCCCACAGATGGGGCAGGCGGAGAACCGTGAGGAGTGCTCTGACGTTCATCGCCGTGCCGAGTCCAGCCACCAAACTAGCACGGAAGGCTCCCCCGCGGGAAGCGCCGTGCCTGGACGAGCGCGCCGTCTTGCTCCCCTCCAGGGGCTTAGGTACAATCGCACTCGACCGCTTCCGGAGTGACCACGCCTGTTCGCCGAGCAGCGGCCCTTCATTGGAACCCACCGCAGGAGCCACCGCTGTATGAAGGAGTACCAGACAGAGCAGATCCGCAACGTCGTGCTGCTGGGCCACGGCGGCACCGGCAAGACCTCGCTCTCGGAGGCGGCGCTCTTCGTCGCCGACGCCATCAACCGCCTGGGCCACGTGGATGACGGCAACACCACGTCCGACTACGACCCGGACGAGGTGAAACGGCAGATCAGCATCAGCCTCTCCCTCCTCCCCTGCGAGTGGAACGGCCACAAGGTCAACCTCATCGATACGCCGGGCTACGCCGACTTCCTGGGCGAGGTGAGGGAGGGCGTACGTGCCGCCGACGCCGCCCTCATCGTCGCCGATGCCGTCTCCGGTGTGGAGGTCGGCACCGACCTCGCCTGGGAGTACGCCAATGAAGGAGCGCTCCCCAGGTTGGTGTTCGTTAACCGGATCGACCGGGAGAACGCCGACTTCCTCGGAGCGGTGCGGCAGCTACGGGAGCGTTTCGGGAAGGGCTGCGTCCCCCTCCAACTGCCCATCGGCGCCCAGGAGGCCTTCCAGGGCGTGGTCGACCTGCTGGAGATGCAGGCCTTCCTGGGCGAGCGCTCCGAACCAGGCGCCATCCCTGAGGCGATGGCGGCGGAGGTGGCAACCTACCGCGAACAGCTCATCGAGGCGGTGGCGGAGACCGACGACACGCTCCTCAACAAGTACCTGGAGGGCGAGGAACTCAGCGGCGCGGAGCTGCGCCGCGCCCTGCGCGCCGCCGTCTGCTCCGGCAGCGTTGTGCCCATCCTGGCCGGCTCGGCCACCAAGAACGTCGCCATCCCGCGGGTGCTG
>MGOB01000058.1:37783-42141 GCA_001796995.1 Chloroflexi bacterium RBG_16_68_14
CTCGCCTTCAAGACCAGCGCCGACCCCTACGTGGGCAAGCTCACCTACCTGCGCGTGATCTCCGGCACGCTGAACGCCGACTCCCATGTCTGGAACGCCAACCGGAAGGCGCAGGAGCGCATCGGCCAGCTCTTCTACCTGCGGGGCAAGAACCAGGAGCAGGCGGCGAAGGTGCCGGCCGGCGACATCGGCGCCGTCGCCAAGCTGTCGGAGACGGTCACCGGCGATACCCTCTGCGCCCGCGAGCGGCCGCTGCTGCTGGCCCCCATCGCCTGCCCCATTCCATCGTACAGCCTGGCCGTCTACCCCAAGACGAAGGCGGACCTGGACAAGCTGGGCACCGCCCTCGGCCGGATCACCGAGGAGGACCCCAGCCTACGGGTGCACCGCGACACGGACACCAACGAGACGATCCTCTCCGGCCTTGGCGAGTCCCACATCGAGGTAGCGGCGGAGCGGATGAAGCGCAAGCTGGGGGTGGAGGTGGAGCTCGTCACGCCCAAGGTGCCGTACAAGGAGACGGTGACCACTAGCTGTCAGTCGGACTATATCCACAAGAAGCAGACCGGCGGCCACGGCCAGTACGCCCGCGTCGCCATCGAGATCGAGCCTCTGCCCCGCGGCAGCGGCTTCGAGTTCGTCAACCGGATCGTCGGCGGCTCCGTGCCGAGGCAGTACATCCCCGCCGTCGAGAAGGGCGTGCACGAGGCGATGAAGGACGGGGTGCTGGCCCACCATCCGTTGGTGGACGTCAAGGTCACCCTGTACGACGGCAAGCATCACCCGGTGGACTCGTCGGAGATGGCCTTCAAGATCGCGGCGGCGCAGGCGCTGAAGAAGGGCTCCCAGGAAGCCAGCCCGGTGCTCCTGGAGCCGATCGTGAACCTGCGCATCACCGTGCCCGAGGCCAACACCGGCGACGTGCTCAGCGACCTCAACGGCAAGCGAGGGAAGGTGCTGGGGATGACGCCCCAGGGCGGGCTCACCGTCATCGAGGCCCAGGCGCCGCTGGCCGAGGTGCAGCGCTACGCCACCGACCTGCGCTCCATGACCCAGGGCCGCGCCCACTACACCATGGAGCTGAGCCACTATGAGGAGGTGCCGGCCCACGTCGCCCAGCAGGTGATCCAGGAGGCGGCGCAGGCATCGTCCTGAGTACAGGCCCGCCAGAGACGATTCGGGCGACCTGCCGGTCGCCCGTTCCATTCTCCTGCTAGGCGGAGACCCGAGGCCTTAGGTTCCCTCCTCCTCGTCCTCCTCCACCTCGGCCTCCAGCTCCTCGTAGGTGCCGCTGGCGTCCCAGAGCGTCTCGTAGTTCTCGCCGGTGATGGCGCGGCGGATCTCCTCACGCTCCACCCGGTAGAGCTCCTGGAGGCACTCCTCGCACTGGCGGACGATCTGCGGCGGCCCGATATCGATAAGACGCCGCACGATGTGGTCCCAGACCCCCAGTCGGACCAGACTGTTCACGTACTTGGGCCAGGGGACGATGTTGATGCTCTCCGGCTTGGGGAGACGGGGGCGCATGCGCATCAGCTCGCGGAAGCGCTCCTCCGGGGAGGAGGCCATGGGCACCACCTTGATCATCGGGCCGTCCAGGGGGGTGGTGCGGGTGTCCATGAGCAGCGTCTTTCGCAGGAGGGGGAAGTAGAGAGCGATGATCTCGCCCATGCCGATGGCCCGGTTCACCTCGCTGATATCGATCCGGAACTCAGAGTCCATGGGCACACCTCCCTCCTAGTCTCAGGGTAGCACGCGGGCGGGCCGGGGTCGAGAGGAGGTGGGTGGAGTCGTAGGTCGAAGTCTTTAACCCCAACGGCAAACGTGGCGATCACCTCGTAGGGACAGACCTAAAGGTCTGTCCCTACGAGGTCTTCTCCCTATCAGCGTCCACGATGCGGAGGAAGCGGTGCTTGCCCACGCGGATGCGGTCACCCGCTCGCAGATCGGCTGTCATGCCTGTGACGGTTCTGCCCTCTATCTCAACGGCGCCTTGCTCGATCAGACGTCGGGCCTGGCTCTTGCTCGTGGCCAAGCCGAGTTTGATCAGTAGCAGAGGAACCGCCACAGTCAACGTAGGCTTGTGTTCTATTCCTTGCGTTGGCACCCCGAATTCGATTGGATACGTTTCCGCTGCCTCTTCTTCTGTCATTTCACCGGGTCGTTCCACTTCTAGGCGACGCCTTTGTCTGTCTAGCGCTTCCCTTTGGATCTCAAGCCAATCCTGCGCTGTAAACGTCCTTTCCTCCACTTCTTCGGGGAGCTCACGTCCTTGATACACCTTCGTCCAAGCCGCCTCCGCCTCCCGCGCTGCCGCTTCCCCGTGGAACTGGGCGACGATCTCGCGCGCGAGGCGCTTCTTCACTTCCATCGGGTTGACCGAGCGCTCCACCAGCTGGCGGCGGATGAAGGCCAGCTCCTCGTCCGGCAGGTCGGTGGCCAGCTCCAGGTAGTCCATCAGCGCGCTGTCCGGGATGGACATCACCTTGCCGTACTTCTCGTTGGGCGGGTCCTCGAAGTCGATGGTGTTGCCCAGGCTCTTGCTCATCTTCTGGACGCCGTCGGTGCCCACCAGCAGGTTCATGATGAAGCAGACCTGGGGCCGCTGGCCCATCGCCTGCTGGAGCTCCCGGCCCACGAGAAGGTTGAACCGCTGGTCGGAGCCGCCGAACTCCACGTCCGCCTTGATCTCGACGGAGTCGTAGGCCTGGAGCAGCGGGTAGAGGAGCTCGTGGACGCCCAGGGGCTGGTGCGCCTCGAAGCGCTGGCGGAAGTCGTCGCGCTGGAGCATCTGGGCAACGGTGAAGCGCGCGGCCAGCCGCATCACGTCCGCCAGGGTGAACGTGCCGAACCACTCGCTCTGCCAGCGCACCTCCGTCCGTTTCCGGTCGACCACGTGGAAGAACTGGCGCATGTAGGTCTCGGCGTTGGCGCGCACCTCCTCGGCGGTGAGCATGGGGCGCATGACCGACTGGCCGCTGGGGTCGCCGATCTGGGCCGTCCAGTCGCCGACGATGAGCACGACTTGGTGGCCCATCTCCTGCAGCCGGCGCAGCTTGCGCAGCAGCACGCCGTGGCCGATGTGCAGGTCCGGCTTGCTGGGGTCCAGCCCCAGCTTCAGCCGCAGCTTGCGGCCGGACTGGAGCGCCTCCTGAAACTCCTCCTCCGGGATGATCTCGATGACGCCGCGGCGGACGATGTCGCGAAGCTCCGGGCCGGGGTCCTGGCCAGCAGCACGACGCCCTCGGCCCCGCCCGCCTGCGGGACGGGAAGCTCCCGGACTGGATGAGGCGCGGCGGGGGCTCACGGTCGCTGCTCCTGGAAGTAGCTCCGGGCCGCTGCCACGTCGCGCCGGATCTGGGTGACGAGCTCCTCCACCCCGGGGAAGCGCTGCTCGTCACGCAAGCGGTGCAGCAGCTCGATGCGCAGCTCCCGCTCGTAGCAGTCGCCCTCGAAGTCCAGCAGGTGCGTCTCCACGGTGGGACGGCTCTCATCGAAGGTGGGCCGCTGGCCAATGTTGGTGACCGAGGGGTACGCGGCCTCACCCAGGTACGCCCAGGTGACGTACACGCCGAACTTGGGCAGCGCCAGGTCGGGCGCGACGGCGATGTTGGCCGTGGGAAAGCCGATGCGCTGGCCGCGCTCCGCCCCGCGCACCACGGGGCCGCGCAGGGCGAAGGGCCGGCCGAGGAGTTGGGTCACTGTCTCCATCTCGCCCCGGGCCAGCGCCTGGCGGATAGCGTCGGAGCCCACCTTCGCCACGCCCTCGTTGAGCATCAAGGGCACCTCCACCTGGAAGCCCCGCTCCTCGCCCAGCGCGTGCAGCGCCTCCACGTTCCCCGCCCTGTCCCGGCCCAGGGCGAAGTCCGGCCCCACCAGCAGCAGCCGCAACTGGAGCTGTTCGACGAGCAGGGCCAGGAAGTCGCGATACGAGAGCTGCGCCAGCTCCGAGGTGAAGGAGAGCACCCCTACCTCGTCGACGCCCAGGGACCGGAGCAGGGCCACCCGCTCTTCCAGCGAGCAGAGGTAGGTGATGGGCGTCCCCGGCCGCAGCACAGTGATCGGATGAGGGTAGATCGTGATCACCACGCTGGCCAGGCCCTGCTCGCGGGCGCGCTCCAGCAAGCGGCCGACCAGGTATCGATGGCCGCGGTGCACGCCGTCGAACTTGCCGATGGTAACGGCGCTGGGGCGGCCGGCGGCGGCCCGGCTCAGCTCCTCGCGGGCGAGCTGGGTGGTCACCGCGCCGTGTCCCTCACGGCCTGGACGGCGGCGTGCAGGCTCTCCGGCGGCGTCTGGGGCGAGATGGAGCAGCCCGGCGCCGCCAGGAAGCGCCGGCCGCCCGTCTGGCGCAGCGC
>MGOB01000058.1:42154-42497 GCA_001796995.1 Chloroflexi bacterium RBG_16_68_14
GCCCGCACCTCCTCCGGCGAGCCGTGCAGCAGGGTGCCACGCTCGTCCACGCCGCCCATCAGCGCCTTGTCCGACTTCTGCCGCGCCTCCGCCAGCGAGGCGTTCCCAGGCGCATGGACGGCCCAGTTCACCGCCGCCACCGGGTAGTCCAGCAGCAGCTCCAGCATATTGTTGGGGCGGCAGACGTGGAGGATGTTCATCGGCGCGCCCTGCACCGCCTCCAGCACCAGCAGGTCGTAGGGCCGGCCGAAAGTCTGGTACTCCTCCGCCGTACAGGCGTCGTAGGTGGCCCACTCGGTGGTCGGGAAGAAGATGCCGTCGGCGCCGGCGTCCAGGCAGGCGC
>MGOB01000058.1:42591-45641 GCA_001796995.1 Chloroflexi bacterium RBG_16_68_14
GCCATGCGGCCCACCACCGAGAGGGGCGAGAACACCGTCTGGACGAAGGGCACCCCGCCGTCCAGCTCCTCGCCGATGCGGCGCAGCGCCTCCCGTTGCTCCCCGAAGGGGCCGCTCGAGCCGTCCACCGGCCGGATCGCCTCCAAGTCCGAGGCCTCGCGCAGCATCCAGTGCTCTACTTCAGGCTGGCGGGCCGGGTCGTTGGCCGGCCGGTAGCGGCAGCCCCACGCCTCGGCGTAATAGGTGGCGCGCGGGTTTACCTTCAGGTAGTCGTAGTCATAGCTGCGCACCGAGTCGAGCATGGCCGCCGCCAGCCCTTCGGCCGACCACTCGCGCAGGAAGTCGTGGCCCCAGAAGCTGACAGGCACCCGGTCCACGTCCTGGCCGTGGAGGGCGGCCATCACTCGCTCCCGCTTGCTCATAGCAGACATGGCGCCTATCTCAACTCGCCAGAACATGAGGGAGGGGGCCCGACCCCCTCCCCGATGTCAGATTCGGCCTCGCTCTGTCCGGCAGGCTAGCACGGGGCTGAACAGGGGTCAAGGCGGACTCATCTCCAACGAAGCGCGACTTACGGCGCCCGATAAACGCGTGTAAGAAGCCCTTAAGGGTTTACCCTTGGCAGCCGAACCTATACATGGGCGCACTGTGCCCCGGAGCAGACGTATGCCATCTGTCAAGAGGCTGACCGACCTGTCAGCGCTGGCGAACGTTGCCATTCCGCCCGACGAGGCGGTGGAGCGCGCGCTGCCCCTCCTGCGAGAAGCCCTGGGGGCTGAGGATATGTTCCTCGTCTACGGTGGGGAGGCCGGGTTTCGCTGCTACGGCACGTGTACCTCCCTGGACCTGAGCGACATCGCCCTCTGGCTCGTGAACCGCGACCTCGCCTCCCGCGGGGAGCCCTGCGCCTTCGATCTGCGCGACTGCCGGGTGGTGGAGTTCCGGAGCGCTACGGCGCGTCGGCCGTGTCGATTTGTGGCAGCCCTGATCCCCACACCCGTCAGCGCGGGAGACATGGTGGTGGCGCGGGGTCATTGGTCTCATGGCCTGCGGGCCTCCTCCAGGGGCTTCCTCATGGCTGCCTTGCCCAGCCTGGCGCTGCTGCTGGACCGCCGACTCCACGCCTCCCGGGCTGAGGAGCGGCGGCAACGGCTGAGCGCCCTGGCCAATATCACCCGCGTCCTCTCCGAGTCGGAGGACCTGGAGACTGTCCTCACCAGCCTCGCCGGCACCATCGCCGCCGTTACCGGCATCGACTATATCTCCATCGACATCGTGGACTCGGACGGCACCGTCACACTGCGCGCCGTCAACTCCACCCGGCCAGGCGTGGAGCAACTGCGGGACCGCTGGAAGCGGGGGGCGAGCAAGCCCGACCCGGTGCGCGCCGCCGTGCTCGCCAGCCGGCGGCCCATGCTCTTCCCCGACGCCCAGAACGACGATCGCGTCCCCGAATCCGGCCGCAACTACTTCGTCCGTACCCTCCTCCGTTCCACCGGCGTCTTCCCCTTGCTGGCCAAGGACGAGGTGCTGGGCGTTCTCTCCATCGCCTCGCACCGGCCTCTGGACTTCACCGCCTCGCTGGTTGAGCTCCTGGAGGGCCTGGCGGCGCAGGCGGCCACCGCCGTCCAGGGCATCAGGCTCTATCAGGAGCTGGCCAAGTCGCGCGAGGAGCTCCAGCGCCTCAACGAGCAGTTACAGGAGAGCATGGGTATCGAGCACCACCTGGCCCGCACCGACGCCCTCACCGGCATCCCCAACCGCCGGTTCATCGACGAAACCATCGAGGCGGAGTACGCCCGCGCCCGCCGCTACGGCCAGGCCCTGAGCGTGGTCATGGCCGACCTGGACAACCTGAAGGAGATCAACGACGCCTACGGCCACGCCACCGGCGATGAGATGCTCCGGTTCCTCGCCACCCTCGGCCGGGAGAGCTGCCGCGAGGTAGACGTGGTTGGACGCTATGGCGGGGACGAGTTCGTCTTCGTGCTGCCCGCCACCGGACTGGAGGAAGCCACCGCATTCGCCGAACGCTTCCGCCAGCGGCTCGCCGCCAGCCCCGTGCGTGACCACGCCGTCGGTACCATCCAGCTGACGGTCAGCGTGGGCGTGACGCAGTGGGACGCCAAGACGATGCAGGGGCTGGCATGCCTCATCCGCCGGGCGGACCGGGCCATGTACGAGGCGAAGACAACCGGCCGAAACCGCACCATGGTGGCCATCGGCAACACCGCCCGCGCCGCCTAGCCCTCCTCTTCCCCTAGCGCCACCAGGCTGATGTCGCCGAAGAGGGCGTCCTGCTCCGCCCGCAGCCGGAGCGCCTTGATCAGCTCCAGCACCGCCAGGAAGGAGACGATGACCTCGATGCGCGAACGGCAGGCGGAGATGAAGGCGCGGAAGCTGAGCCGCTTGCGGCGCCGCAGCGCCCCTGAGAGCTCCGCCACTTTCTGCTCCACGGTGACCGGGTGTCGCTGGATGACGCCCTCCGGCGCCTCGGGAGGCTGACGCTCCAGCACCTCCCGGACGATCTGCAGGAGCAGGTCCACGGTGACGCCGTCCAGGCCAGTGGGCAGCGGCACGTCGGTCGGCGGAGCCAGCCGCGGGTAGGAGCGAAAGCCCAGCTCCTCCATCTCGCGCAGGGCGCCAGCCGCCTCCTTGTACCGGCGGTACTCCCGTAGCCGGCGCACCAGGTCCTCGCCCAGGTCCTCCTCCGGCTCCTCCTCCCCCGGCGGCCGCGGCAGCAGCGCCCGCGACTTCAGGTAGAGGAGCTTAGCGCCGATGGCGATGAACTCGGCCAGGGCGGTAGCGTCGATCTGCTCGGCAGAGCGGAGGTAGGAGAGATACTGGTCGGTCACCTGGACCAAGGAGACGGCGGTGATGTCCAGCTCCTCCCGCTCGATGAGGTAGAGGAGGAGGTCCAGCGGCCCCTCGAAGACGGACAGTTGGAGCTGGAACGTGCTGGCGCGCTCGGTCTCGGACGTCATGGGTGCGCTGACCTTGAGGAAGAGGATAGCAGAACGCCAGCTTGAGGCACACGCCTCGGAAGCAGG
>MGOB01000058.1:45760-46668 GCA_001796995.1 Chloroflexi bacterium RBG_16_68_14
TCTGCTCCATCAGCCCCCGGAACCGCTGGAAGTTCAGCGACTGGGCGCCGTCCGACAGCGCGTGGTCCGGGTTCGGGTGCACCTCCACGATGATGCCGTCGGCGCCGGCTGCGATGCAGCCGAGGGCCACCGGCGTCACCAGCGACCACTTGCCCGTGCCATGGCTCGGGTCGGCGATGACGGGGAGGTGGCTGATCTGCTTGACCAGCGCGATGGCGTTGATGTCCATCGTGTTGCGCGTCGCCGTCTCGAAGGTGCGGATGCCCCGCTCGCACAGGATGACGTTCTGGTTGCCCGTGTTCAGGACGTACTCCGCCGCCAGCAGCCAGTCCTCGATGGTCGAGGCCAGACCGCGCTTGAGGAGCACCGGCTTGCCCGTCTTCCCCACCTCCTCCAGGAGGATGAAGTTCTGGGCGTTCCGCGCGCCGATCTGGAGCACGTCCGCGTAGGTCGCGACATGCTCGATGTCGCGCACCGACATCACCTCGGTGACGACTGGCAGCCCCGTCTCCTCACGCGCCTTGGCCAGCAGGCGCAGCCCTTCCAGCTCCAGGCCGCGGAAGCTGTAGGGGGAGCTGCGCGGCTTGTAGGCGCCCCCGCGCAAGAGGTGGGCGCCGACCTCCTTCACCGCCCGCGCCGTCGCCATTAGCTGCTCTTCATTCTCCACTGCGCACGGCCCGGCGATCATGACGACCTTTCCCGAGCCGATCTCAACTGACCGCACCTTGACCACGGTGTCCTCCGGCTTCGTCTCGCGACCGGCCAGCTTGTAGGGGGTGCTGATGGGGACGGTGTCCTCCACGCCGGGCATCGTCTCCATCTCATCCGGTAGCTCCGGGTAGATCCGGCCAACGACCGCGATGACGGTGCGCTCGACGCCCACGATGGGGTGGCCCTTGAGCCCCACT